>JBEBVF010000016.1:0-34173 GCA_040392885.1 Paracoccus sp. (in: a-proteobacteria)
CCATGCGCAAGGCGACGGGCCGGGCGCGGTGGTCGGGCGGCGAGAGCCGGTCACTCCGCCGCAGCCGCGCAAGGGCTCCTCGCCCTGTCCCATGCCGCGGGCTCCGATCCGGTATCGGCCGCATTTCCGGCGCGGGCAAAAGAAAAGGGCGGCCGGAGCCGCCCTTGCACGGGAGAAACGCGGCGGCTCAGCCGCCGATCACCGAACAGGCCATCGAACGCGCCGCCAGCTTCTCGCAGGCCAGGTTGGCCTCGGCCCGGGTCAGGCTGATGAACCGGGCGTCGAAGCCGCGATTGGTGTCCACCACCTGCCGCAGCGCGTGGTCGAGAACCCCGCTCTCCTGCAGGGCGGTGCGCAGCAGCAACTGTTCGGCCCCGTCGCGCGAGCGCTGCATGCCGAGGCTGACGCCCCAGCCGCGGCGGCCCTCGCGGGCGGTGGCGCGCGACAGCACCTCGGCGGCGGCGGGCTCGACATCACCCTCGCCCATGGCGGCGAGGATCACCGTCTCGGCGCGCGGTGCGGGTGCGGCCGAGGCCGCGAGGGCGAGAGTTGCGCCATCTGCATCGTCGCGCCCGGGCTCGGGCTGCCGCTGGACGGCGGCCGGGGCGGGAAAGGTCGAGGCCTGCGCGGCCTGGCGGACCTCCCCGGCCGCCGGAGGCGTCGCTTCGGCGCGCCGGCCGCTGCGGGGCGGGCGCATGGAACTGGTCAGACCGCCGGCGGCCGCGACCTCAGAGGCGGGTTGCGGCGGCGGCGCGGCCGGGGCGGCATCGGGGATCGAGCCCTCCGGCCGGCTGAGCGGGCGGGTGCTGGCGGCCAGCGCCAGCCGGGTCGGCGCCGGATCGGCCGGGATGGGCGCGGCGGCGGCAGAGGCCGGCTGGCTGGCCAGCGCCACGCCCAGCGCCACCGCCAGGCTGTCGCGCGCGGGCGCGGCCGGTGCCGGGGCGGCCGAGCGGTCGAGGACCACCGGCTGCGGCACCGTGGCCGGGGTCTCGGCCCGGGCGACGCGCACCGTGCGGCGCGGGGCGGCGACCAGCGCCGGCGCCGCGGGCGGCACCTCGCGGGCGCCGCGCGGCGCCTTGCTGAAGCCCTGGTCCAGCAGTTGCATCATGGTGGCATTGCGCTGGGCGGTGGAGGTGCCGCCCATCACCGTGGCGATCACCCGCTTGCCGCCGCGCTGCGCCGAGGCAGTCAGGTTGAAGCCCGCCGCGCGGGTATAGCCGGTCTTGATGCCGTCCGCGCCCTCGTAGCCATCGAGGAAGCGGGCATTGGTCGAGGACACCTTGGCGACGCCGGCATCGGCCGAGCGGCGCGAGAAGATGTTGTAATATTGCGGGAAATCATAGAACAGATGCCTGCCCAGAACGGTCATGTCATGGGCGGTGCTGTAATGGCCGTTGGCGGTCAACCCGTGCGGGTTGACGAAATTGCTGTTGGTCATGCCCAGCTGCCGGGACATCGCGGTCATCTGCTGGCCGAACTTGGCCTCGGACCCGGCCAGCCCCTCGGCGATCACCGTGGCGGCGTCATTGGCGGACTTGATCGCCGCCGCGCGGATCAGGTAGCGCAACTCGATCTTCTGGCCGGCGCGCAGGCCCAGCCGCGAGGGCGGCTTGCCGGCGGCATTGCTGGACACGGTGAACTTGGTATCCAGGCTGACCTGCCCGCGCTCGATCGCGGTGAAGGTCAGATAGAGGGTCATCATCTTGGTCAGCGACGCGGGGTGCAGCCGCGTATTCGCATTCTGCGAATACAGCTCCTTCCCCGTGCGCCCGTCCATGACATAGGCCGCGAAGGGGGCCGCGGCGACGGCCACCGGCAGCAGGAGCGCCATAATGGCGAACAGCCCCGCGCGGGCGTGGATTGCTAATCTGGTCACTGTCCGATCTCTCTGCCTCGAGATGCGTCGTTTGTTGCGCACCATTCGTGAATATTCTGATAATAGCACGCAAATTTGTTCTGCGGAACCGGGTTTTCGCGTCATCTCCGTCACGATTTCCGCGTCCCGCCGCCGCAGGCAGGGTTTCGCCGAGGGCGCGGGGCGGCGCAGGGGGGCTTCCATCGCCGCCATTCCTTCCTATATTGCCGGCGTTCCACGCACCGCGTTCCACGCGCCGAAAGCGGCGTGCCCGACCGACCGGAGGTTGTCCTTGGCCAGCATCTGCGCCCTCGCCCCCTACCAGGCCCCGCGGCTGGGTCCGCGGGTGGACGCCCCCGACACGCCGGTGGAGACGGTCACCGAGACGCGGGTGAAGCCGCAGCGGCCGCCGATGTACAAGGTGCTGTTCCTGAACGACGATTACACGCCGATGGAATTCGTCGTGCATGTGCTGGAGCGGGTCTTCGCCAAGAACCACGATCAGGCGATCGAGATCATGCTGACCGTGCATCGCCGCGGGCTGGCGGTGGTCGGCGTCTATGCCCACGAGATCGCCGAGACCAAGGTCGCCCAGGTCACCCAGATGGCGCGCGCCCGCCAGCACCCCCTGCAATGCACGATGGAAAAGGAATGAGCAGCCGCCTCGACCTGGCCTTCCCCGACGGCGCCGAAGGCACGGTGCTGCTGATCGGCGCCGATGCGCAGACCGACCTGGCACCCTTCGACCGCGCCCGCACCCGCATCGTCCAGCGCCAGGCCGCCGACCACGCGGCGCTGGCCGGGCGCGGCTGGACCGTCGCCACCCGGCCCGACGGCGCCCCCGCCGATACCGCCGTGGTGTTCCTGCCCCGCGCCCGCGATCAGGCCCGCGCCTGGCTGGCCGAGGCCGCCGCCAACCTCGCCCCCGGCGGCCGGATCTGGGTGGACGGGCAGAAGATCGACGGCATCGACGCCATGCTGAAGGAACTGCGCGGGCTGACCGGCGTGGACAGCGTCGAATCCAAGGCGCATGGCAAGATCTTCCGCCTGCCCGGCCCGGCGGACTGGGTGCCGCAGCGCTGGGCGGCGCGCGACCTGACCGCCGCCCCCGGCTTCACCACCCGCGCCGGCGTGTTCTCGGCCGATGGTATCGACCCCGGCTCGGCCCTGCTGGCCGCGCATCTGCCGGAGCGGATGCCGACGCGCGTCGTCGACCTGGGCGCCGGCTGGGGCTGGCTGTCGGCGCAGATCCTCGCCCGGCCCGGCGTCGAGGTGCTGCATCTGGTCGAATCCGACGCCACCGCGCTGGATTGCGCCCGGCTCAACGTCACCGACCCGCGGGCGCGGTTCCACTGGGCGGATGCCACCGCGTTCTCCCTGCCCGAGCCGGTGAACGGCGTGGTCATGAACCCGCCCTTCCATGCCGGCACCCGCAGCGGCGATGCCCGGATCGGCGCCGGCTTCATCGCCGCGGCGGCGCGGCTGCTGACCGGCGCCGGCCGGCTGTGGATGGTCGCCAACCGCCACCTGCCCTACGAGCCGGTTCTGGCCCGGCATTTCGCCGAGGTGCAGGAGATCGGCGGCGATACGCGCTTCAAGATCATCACCGCCACCGGCGCCGGGCGGGTGCAGCCCGCCGCCCCGGCGCGCAGCCGCAGGGCACGGCGATGATCCGCAGCATCGAGGGCCGGGTCGCCATCGTCACCGGCGCCGGCAAGGGCGTCGGCCTCGCCGTCGCCCGCCTGCTGGCCGAGCGCGGCGCCCGGGTCATGGCCGCCGATGCCGACGAGGCGGCGCTGGCCGATGCCTTCGGCGAGGCCGGCCCGCAATCGGTCATCCGCTTTGCCGCCGACATGAGCCAGCGGCTGTCGATGGCCAACCTGCTCTCGGCCACCCGCGACGCCTTCGAGCGGGTGGACATCCTGGTCAACGCCCACCGGCTGGTGAAGCCCTCTGACCCGCTCGGCGGCGACGAGGAGGTGATCAGCGACCTGATCGGCCAGAACATGCTGGCCGGGCTGCGCCTGACCCGCAAGGTCGCCAGCCTGATGGTCGAACAGGCCGCGCAGGAGAGCGGGATCGAGGACGAGATCGGCGCGGTCGTCAACATCTCGACGCTGGCGACGCAATGGATCCAGCCGCAATTCCTGGCCTATTCCATCGCAGCCGCCGCCCAGGATCAGGCCACGCGGGCGCTGGCCCGGTCGCTGGCCCCCAAGCGCATTCGCGTCAACGGCGTGCGCTTTGCCTCGATCATGTCCGAGCAGATGCGCGGCGCGCTCAAGCAGTACGAGGGCGAGAACCTGCGCGCCAAGGTGCTGGCCGCCACGCCCATGGGCCGTATCGGCACCGCGGCCGAGGTCGCCAATGCCGTGCTGTTCCTGGTCGGCCCCGGCGCCAGCTTCATCACCGGCCAGATCCTCACCGTCGATGGCGGCCGCAGCCTGTCGGACGCGGTGCCCGCCGCCATCGAATAGCCGCCTGCGACGATTTACCCCTGCCCCGGCGGCGCCGCCGGGGACCGGCGGGGCTTGAGCGCGAACCGGGCCGGTCTTACCTTCATGCAATGGAATGCAAACCGCCGGCGCTGCCGCCCGGCCGAAGGAGGAGCCAGCCATGGCCTACAAGACGCTGCTGACGGTGCTGTCGGATGAAAGCCAGATGCCGCTGATCGACGCGGCGATTTCGCTCGCGCGGGCCGAGGACGCACATCTGGCGGTGTTCTGCCTCGGCATCGACCATACCCAGATCGGCTATTATTACGCCGGCGCCTCGGCCTATGTGCTGCAGGAATCCATCGACCGCGCCATGGAGGCGGCGAGTGCCGTCGAGGCACGGGTGCGCGACAAGCTCGACAACGAGGATATCCGCTGGTCGGTCGAATCGGCGGTGGCCCAGACCGGCGGCGTCTCGGCGCTGATCGGGCTGCGGGCGCGGTTCGCCGACCTCGCCATCCTGGCGAAACCCTATGGCAGCGCCGCCGCCGGCGATGCCGAGATCGTGGTCGAGGCGGCACTGTTCGAGGGTGACTGCCCGGTGCTGATCGTCCCTGAAACCGGGCTGAGCGACAATTTCCGCCAGCGGGTGCTGGTCGGCTGGAACCAATCCAGCGAGGCCATGGTCGCCTGCCGCCGCGCCCTGCCCTTCCTGCGCCGGGCCGAGGCGGTCGAGATCGCCGTGGTCGAACCCTCGCCCAACGGCCCCGAGGGCTCGGAACCGGGCGGCATGCTGGCCAAGTGGCTGAACCGCCACGGCATCAAGACCGATGTCGCCGTGCTGCCCAAGACGCTGCCGCGCATCTCGGAGATCCTCAACCGCCGCGCCATCGAGACCGGCGCCTCCATGATCGTCATGGGCGCCTATGGTCATTCGCGCTTCCGCGAGGCGATCCTCGGCGGCGCCACGCGCAACATGCTGGAACAGGCGCAGGTGCCGGTGTTCATGGCCCGCTGAGGCCGCAAGTTCAGGAACCGGGAAGGCCCCCGCGAAGGGGGCCTTTCTTTCGTCTAGACGAACTGCTCGCGGATCAGCCGCTCCTCCAGCCCGTGGCCGGGGTCGAACAGCAGCCGGTGGACGATGCTGGGCTCGGAGCGCACCTCGCACCACAGCACCGAATCGAGGCCGCGCGAATCGGCATCCGCCATCACCGGCCGCTTGTCGGCCTCCAGGATGTCGAAGCGCACCACCGCATCGGCCGGCAGGATCGCCCCCTGCCAGCGGCGCGGGCGGAAGGCGGCGATGGCGGTCAGCGCCAGAACGTTCGAGCCGATGGGCAGGATCGGCCCATGCGCCGAATAGTTGTAGGCGGTCGAGCCGGCCGGGGTCGAGACGATGGCGCCGTCGCAGACCAGCTCCTCCATCCGCACCTGGCCGTTCAACGAAATCCGCAGCTTGGCGGCCTGCGGGCCGGCACGCAGCAGGCTGACCTCGTTGATGGCAAGCCCGTGATATTCGGTGCCGTCGCTGGCGCCGGCGATCATCGACAGCGGATGCGTGATCGCCATTTCCGCAGTCTCGATGCGCTCGACCAGCCCGTCCTCGCCATATTCGTTCATCAGGAAGCCAACGGTGCCGCGATTCATGCCATAGACCGGCAGGCCGGACTGGCGATGCAGCGTGGACAGCATCAGCCCGTCGCCGCCCAGCGGCACCACCACCTCGGCCTCGGCCAGCGGCGTCTGGCCATAGCGTTCGGTCAGCCGGGCCAGCGCGGCGAGGGCGGATTCGGTCGGGCTGGCGATGAAATGAATGCGTTTCATGGCCGACATGAATGCAGCGACGCGCGGCAATGGCAAGCGGGGCTTTGCGCCGGGGCCCGGCTCGGGCTACAAGCCCCGCAACCACAGCCCGGAGGCCGAGTCATGACCACCACCGACTTCTTCACCCAGTCCCTCGCCCAGAACGACCCGGAGATCGCCCGCGCCATCGGGCTGGAGCTGGGCCGCCAGCGCGACGAGATCGAGCTGATCGCCAGCGAGAACATCGTCAGCCGTGCCGTTCTGGAGGCGCAGGGCTCGGTGCTGACCAACAAATATGCCGAGGGCTATCCGGGCAAGCGCTATTACGGCGGCTGCCAATATGTCGATATCGTCGAGAACCTGGCGATCGAGCGCGCCAAGGCCCTGTTCGGCTGCGAATTCGCCAACGTCCAGCCGAATTCCGGCAGCCAGATGAACCAGGCGGTGTTCCTGGCGCTGCTGAAGCCCGGCGACACCTTCATGGGGCTGGACCTGAATTCGGGCGGGCACCTGACGCATGGCAGCCCGGTGAACATGTCGGGCAAGTGGTTCAACGTGGTCAGCTATGGCGTGCGCAAGCAGGACCAGCTGCTGGACATGGAAGCGATCGCGGAAAGCGCCCGCCAGCACAAGCCCAAGCTGATCGTCGCCGGCGGCACCGCCTATTCCCGCGTCTGGGACTGGGAAGCCTTCCGCAAGATCGCCGACGAGGTGGGGGCGTATCTGATGGTCGACATGGCCCATATCGCCGGGCTGGTCGCCGGCGGCCAGCACCCCTCGCCGCTGCCGCATGCGCATGTGGTGACCACGACGACGCACAAATCCCTGCGCGGCCCGCGCGGCGGCATGGTGCTGACCAATGACGCCGACATCGCGAAAAAGATCAACTCGGCGGTGTTCCCCGGCCTGCAGGGCGGCCCGCTGATGCATGTCATCGCCGCCAAGGCGGTGGCCTTCGGCGAGGCGCTGCGCCCTCACTTCAAGGACTATGCCGCGCAGGTGGTCACCAATGCGCGCGCCATGGCGGACGAGCTGATGAAGGGCGGCATCGACATCGTGTCGGGCGGCACCGACAACCACCTGTGCCTTGCGGACCTGCGGCCGAAAGGCGTCACCGGCAAGGCCGCCGAGGCGGCGCTGGGCCGCGCCCATATCACCTGCAACAAGAACGGCGTGCCCTTCGACCCGGAAAAGCCCTTCGTGACCAGCGGCATCCGCCTGGGCACCCCGGCCGGCACCACCCGCGGCTTCAAGGAGGCCGAGTTCCGCCAGATCGCCCGCTGGATCGTCGAGGTGGTCGACGGCCTCGCCGCCCATGGCGAGGACAATGCCGCCGTCGAGGACAAGGTGCGGGCCGAGGTCGCGGCGCTCTGCGCCCGCTTCCCGCTCTACCCGACGCTGTAAGGCAAGGGCGGCGGCCGGTTGCAGCCGGCCGCCGTCGCGACCGGCGGCCCGATCACCGGCGCCGCGCCGCCCGGCAAACCGCCGCCCGCCGCCATGGCCGGCGCATGCTACCCTGTCCAGCGCGGCGAGAGATGGCGGGGCACTTACAGCCGGCCGCTACCCACCAGATACCAGACCGCCAGCCCGCCGACGACCAGCAGCGCCATCATCACCCGTGCCAGCGCGTTCAGGGTGCCATGCGCCAGCCGCGTGCCCTCGCCCAGGGGCCGCAGATAGCGCGTCAGCGCCCGATGCGCCTTGCGCGCCTGCCGCAGGTCCAGTTGCCGGGCGATGCGCGGATTGCCGGCCTGAACCGAGGCCTCGGCCAGCCAGGCCGCCTTGCCGCGCAGCCGCCGCGGCAGCGCCGCGCCCTTCCGGCGCACCATGCGCGGCAGGTCCAGCCCCTCGCCGCGCTGGCCGCCGCCCAAGCGCAGCGCCATCAGCTCGGCCACCTCGTCGGCCAGTTCGCGGATGCCGGTCTGCGCCATGCCATGCCCCTTCTGCGGCTGAGTGTCGGAGGCGGGATTTTAGGCCCTCGCCCGCCCCGGCGCCAGAGGTGCCCGGCGCGAATTGCACAAGCCGCGCGGCTGGCTTATGGCTCGGCCCATGTCCAGCACCGCCTGCCCCGCCCCGCAAGAACGCTTTGTCACCGGCCCGCATGGCCCGGTCTATACCAGCGACTGGAACCGCGACGGCAGCGGCGCGCCCATCGTCCTGCTGCACGATTCGCTGGGCGCCGTGGCGCTGTGGCGGGATTTCCCGGCCCGGCTGGCCGCGGCCACCGGGCGGCGCGTCGTCGCCTATGACCGCGCCGGCTATGGCCGCTCGGCGGCGCGGCCGGCGCCGCTCGACGCCCCCGGCTTCGTCGCCGGGGAGGTAGAGGGCGATTTCGCCGCCGTCACCAAGGCGCTGGAGATCGGGGATTTCGTCGCACTCGGCCACAGCATCGGCGGCTCGATGGCGATCGAGATCGCCGCCGCCCTGCCCGACCGCTGCCGGGCGCTGATCAGCGTCGATGCACAGGTCTTTCCCGAGGAAGCGACGCTGGCCGGCATCCGCCTCGCCCGCGAGCAGTTCGCCCGGCCGGAGATCTTCGCCCGCCTCGCCCGCTATCACGGCGACAAGACGCAATGGGCGCTGGACGGCTGGATCGGCAACTGGCTGGGCGCGGGCTTTGCCGGCTGGTCGCAGGATGACAGCATTGGCCGCGTCACCTGCCCGTTCCTGATCGTCCATGGCGCCGAGGACGAATATGGCGGGCTGGCGCATCCCCGGCGCATCGCGGCAAATGCCCGCGTGGCGGCACAGGTCTGCATCCTGCCCGGCGCCGACCATTTCCCGCATCGCAGCCAGCCGCAGGCCATGCTGGATGTCACCGCCGCCTTCCTGAAGGACAAGCCATGAAGCTGAACGTGACCACCGCCGCCGAGGGCGCGGGCGTGCCCGTCATCCTGACCCACGGCCTTTACGGGCTGGCGCGCAACCTGGGCGGCATCGCCCGCGCCATCGAGGGCCGCCGGGTGCTGCTGGCCGATCAGCGCAACCACGGCGACAGCCCGTGGAGCGATGTGCACGACTATCCCAGCCTCGCCGCCGACCTCGCCGAACTGATCGAGGCCGAGGGCGGCCAAGCCGATCTGGTCGGGCATTCCATGGGCGGCAAGGCGGCGATGGCGCTGGCGCTGCTGCATCCCGAAAGGCTGCGCCGGCTGGTCGTGATGGACATCGCCCCCCTCGCCTATGACCACAGCCAGCGCGCCTATGCCGAGGCGATGCGGGCGCTGGACCTTTGGGGGCTGAAATCGCGCGGCGAGGCCGACCGCCGTTTCGCGGCGCTGGTGGAGGATCCCGGCATGCGGGCCTTCTTTCTCGCCTCGCTGGACCTGCGGGCCGATCCGCCGCGCTGGAAGCTCAATCTCGACGCGCTGGAGGCCAATATGGACCGGCTGACCGGCTGGCCCGATGACCTGCCGGCGCAGGGCTTCACCGGCCCGGCGCTGTTCCTCTACGGCACCGACTCCGATTATGTCACCGAGGCGGGCCGTGCGGCGATCCGGGCCGCCTTCCCGCAGGCCGAGTTCCGGGCGCTGGAGGGCGCGGGCCATTGGCTGCATGCCGACCGCCCGCGCGAAACCGCCGCCGCCATCGCGGAATTCGTCAACCGCTGAGGCATCGCGGCAAACCGCAGCCCACGCCGGAAAGGCCGCGCCCGGAATGGGACCACCTGCCAGCCCGGCGGATTTCGCCGGCGACGCCCCTTCCGGCGCGTCAATGAGTCGTCGGAAGGCCTCCCCTACCGCTCCGGCAGCGGGATGAACTCGCCCCGGTCGGTGGGCGGCAGGTCGAACAGCCCCTGCCCCCAGTTGCGGGCGCGCCATTCCTCCTTGGCCGCCTCGATCTTGTCGCGCGACGAGGACACGAAATTCCACCAGATATAGCGCGGCCCGTTCAGCGTCGCGCCGCCCAGCACCATCAGCCGCGCGCCCTGCGGCCCGGCGGCGACGGTGATGCGGTCGCCGGGGCGGAACACCATCATGCGGCCGGCGGCGAATTCCTGCCCCGCCACGAGGATCGAGCCCTCGGTGATGTGGAGGCCGCGGTCCTCATGCTCGTCCGGCAGCGGAAAGCGCGCCCCCGGCTCCAGCCGCATGTCGATATAGAAGGCATCGGAATAGAGCGTGGCCGGCGCCGCCTCGCCCCAGGCGGTGCCGAGGATCAGCCGACCCGAGGCGCCTTCGGCCTCGATCACCGGCAGCGCGTCCCTGCCGTGATGCTCGAAGATCGGGTCGATCTCCTCGCGATCCTCCGGCAGCGCGATCCAGGTCTGGATGCCGAACAGGCTGTGGCGGGTCTTGCGCACCGCCGGATCGGTGCGTTCCGAATGGGTGACGCCCTTGCCCGCCACCATCCAGTTGACGGCGCCGGGATGGATCACCTGATCGGTGCCGATGGAATCGCGGTGGTGGAAATGGCCCTGATAGAGATAGGTGACGGTGCCCAGCCCGATATGCGGATGCGGGCGCACGTCGATGCCGCCCTCGGTCAGGAACTCGGCCGGGCCGATCTGGTCGAAGAAGATGAACGGCCCGACCATCTGCCGCTTCGGCGCCGGCAGGGCGCGGCGCACCTCGAAGCCGCCGATGTCGCGGGCGCGGGGGACGATCAGGGTCTCGATGGCATCCGGCCCGACCAGATCGGGGTCGCCCGGGGTCAGCAGGGGGTTCCAGCTCATGGCGTGATCCTTTCGCGGACGCGGACCGGGGTGCCGTCCGCATCATGGAGGAGGCCGGGCGCGGGCAGATGACCCGGCGCCACGGACAGATGATACTCGGCCAGGCCGGTGACGGGAAACCGGCGCTGCCCGGCGCCGCGGCTGTTCCAGATATTGGCGGCCAGCTGGTGGTGATAGCCGCCGGCACCGAACCAGGCGCCGCCACGGGCGCGCATGGTCTCGACCATGCCCCAGCCGGTGAACAGCGCGGCCGCGGCATCCACGTCGCCGGTGGCCAGATGCAGATGGCCGATCACCGTATCCGCCGGCGCGCCCCGCCAGTCGCCTGGCAGCGCCATCAGCGCCTCGGCATCCAGCGGGTCGGTGGCCATCGCCACCCGGTCGCCATCCCGGACCCAGGCGCTTTCCGGGCGGTCGGCATAGATCTCGATGCCATTGCCCTCCGGGTCGGCGAGATAGAGCGCCTCGCTGACGCCGTGATCGGCGGCGCCCTGCAGGGGGATGCCCCGGGCGACGGCATGGCGCAGCCAGGCGCCGAGAGCAGCGCGCGAGGGCAGCAGGAAGGCAGTGTGGTAAAGCCCCGCATCGCGTGGCGAGGCCCGCCGCGCGCCGGGATCGCGGCGCAGCTCCACCAGCGGCGCGGACCCGGCGCCCAGGATCGCGGATTCGCCATCCGCAGCCAGCAGGTCCAGCCCCAGCGCATCCTCGTAGAAGGCGCGGGTGCGGGCCAGGTCATGCACCACCAGCACCACGCGGTCGATCAGCAACGGATAATCCATGTCCTTGTCCTTTCTCTGCCGGCAGGTAGCGGCGGCGGGGCGCATGCCTGCGCCCCGCCCCGAAATCTGCCGCGCTCAGTCCAGCGGCTTCAGCCCGGCCTCGATCTGCGCCCGACGGCTTTCCAGGAAGGGCGGCAGCGACAGCGCCTCGCCCATGGTCTCGGCCGGCTCGTCCACGGCAAAGCCGGGACCGTCGGTGGCCAGTTCGAACAGGTTGCCGCCCGGCTCGCGGAAATACAGGCTGCGGAAGTAATAGCGCTCGACCTCGCCCGAGGAGGGGATGCGGAAACCGCTGATCCGGCGCGTCCACTCGCCCAGCGCGGCGCGGTCGGCCACCCGGAAGGCGACGTGATGCACCGCCCCCGCGCCCTGCCGCGCCACCGGCAGGCCGGGCTGGACGGCGACATGCAGCTCGGCCGCCGGGCCGCCCTCGCCCATCTCGAACACATGCACGCGGCCCACGCCATCCGGGCTGGCATAGTCGCGGGCCCTGCGCATGTTCAGCACCTGGGTCAGCACCGCCTCGGTCGGGGCCAGTTCCGGCACCGAGATGGTGATCGGCCCCAGGCCGCGGATCTGGTGGACGGCGGGCACCGGGCTTTTCGCCCATGGATGCGCCGCGCCCGGCCCATCGGCCACGAGGCGCAGGCGCTGGCCCTCCGGGTCCTCGAAATCGAGGCTCGCGCGGCCGTCCAGCAGCCCGACCTTGCCCATGCTCAGCCCGGCATCGGCCAGCCGCCCGGCCCAATAGTCGAGGCTGTCCTCGGCCACGCGCAGTCCGGTGCGGCTGATCGAATGCGTGCCACGGCGCTCGCGCCCCACCGGCCAGTCGAAGAAGGTGATGTCGGTGCCCGCCGTGCCCTGCCCGTCGGCATAGAACAGGTGATAGGCCGAGGTGTCGTCCTGGTTGACGGTCTTCTTGACCAGCCGCAGGCCCAGCGTGTCGGTATAGAAGCGCTTGTTGCCGGGCGCGTCGGCGGTAATCGCGGTCAGATGGTGGATGCCGATCAGGCTCATGTCGTCCTCCTGCAATGAGGGGGGGCCGATGGCCCCGTCTTGCCAACCATATCGGGTCCGGCCGGCATCGGGGCCAGAGCGCAAGCGGCGAAAGCCGTGTTCCAGTATCGCGAACACCGGCGCAGCCCCGCCCACCCCATGTTCCAACCTGGCGAACACGGGGTTCGCCCGCCCGGCCCTCGGCATTGGTTTCGGCCTCGCCTAGATTCCGCGGCAGGCAGACAGGAAAGGACAGGCCATGACCACCGGGATGCATCACGTCACCGCCCTCACCCGCCGGGTGCAGGCCAATGTCGATTTCTATGCCGGATTCCTCGGCCTGCGGCTGGTCAAGCAGACCGCCGGTTTCGAGGATGCCGAGCAGCTGCACCTGTTCTATGGCGACCGGATGGGCTCGCCCGGCTCGCTGCTCACCTTCCTGGTCTGGGAGGATGGCGCGCGCGGCCGCACCGGCCTCGGCCAGGTCTCCGAGATCGCGCTGGCGGTGCCCGCCGCCAGCATCGGCGACTGGCTGACCCGCGCCATGCGCGCGCAGGTGCCGGTCGAAGGCCCGATGCGCGAATTCGGCGAGACCGTGCTGCGCCTGAAGGACCCGGACGGGATCATCGTCAAGCTGGTCGGCGCCGACCTGCCGGCGGCGGCGCCGCTGGCCGACCCGATCGCGCCGACAAGGCTGCGGGCGGTGACGCTGCTGACCGACCGGCCGGAGGCGACCGAAGCCTTCCTCGCCCCCTTCGGCTATCGCTTCGCGCAGGCCGAGGGCGCGGTGCGGCGGCTGGTCTCGGATCGCGACGCGCTGGATGTGCGGGCGGTGGCCGGCTATGTGCCCGGCTTGCCCGGCACCGGCACCATCGACCATGTCGCCCTGCGCGCGCCGGATGCCGCCAGCCTCGACGCCATGCAGGAAGCGCATGGCGCCGGGCAGGAGACCAGCCTGCATGACCGCAAGTATTTCCGCAGCCTCTACCTGCGCGAGCCGGGCGGGGTGCTGGTCGAATATGCCAGCGACGGGCCGGGCATGCTGGTGGACGAGACCGCCGGGGACCTGGGCAGGACGCTGTTCGTGCCGCCCCATGATGCCGCGCAGGCCGAGGCCCTGCGGGTGAGATTGCCGCAATTCGCCCGTCCGGGCGAGGAAAGGATTCCGATGCGCGACCTGCATTTCATCCACCGCTTCCACCGGCCCGCCGAGCCGGATGGCAGCACCATCGTCCTGCTGCACGGAACGGGCGGCGACGAGGGCGACCTGATGCCGCTGGCAGCGCAGATCGCGCCGCATGCCACGCTGCTGGGCGTGCGCGGCCGCTCGACCGAGGAGGGCATCCTGCGCTGGTTCCGGCGTCTGGATGCGGTGACCTATGACCAGGCCGACATCCGCGCCGAGGCCGAGGCCTTCGCCGGTTTCGTGGCCGAGGCGACGCGCGCCTACGGCCTCGATCCGGCGCGGCTGTCCTTCCTGGGCTATTCCAACGGCGCCAACCTGTTGGGGGCGGTTTTGCAATTGCATCCGGGGATGGTGGAGCGCGCCATCCTGCTGCGCGGCATCCAGGTGCTGGAGGAGGCGCCCGCGGCCGATCTGGCCGGGGCGCGGGTGCTGGTCACCTCCGGCGCGCGCGATCCCTATGGCCGCCTGGCGCCGGCGCTGATCGCCGCCCTGCGCGAGGGCGGTGCCAGCGTCGAGGCCCCGGTCCTGGCCGCCGGCCACCAGCTGGCGCCCGAGGATCTGGCCCTGGCCCGCGACTGGCTGGCCGGCCAATGATCGCCGGCGGCGTTCGGCCCTGTCGAACGCCGCATTCGCCGATGCGGGGATGGCGCGCGGCCGGGCAAGCCGCCATCTAGACCGGCATCGAGACATGTTTCCCAAGAATGACAGAAGCCGAGACCCATGACCAAACCGCATATCGCCATCATCATCGCCTCGACCCGCAAGAGCCGCTTTGCCGACAAGCCGGCGCAATGGCTGCTGGCCGAGGCCGCGACGCGCAGCGACCTGACCTTCGAGATCGTCGACCTGCGCGATTTCGACCTGCCGCTGTTCGACGAGGTCGCCTCCTCGGCCTGGGTGCCCTCGACCGATGCCCGCGCGGTGGCCTGGCAGAAGAAGGTGGCCGGGTTCGACGGCTATATCTTCATGACGCCGGAATATAACTATTCGATCCCCGGCGCGCTGAAGAACGCGCTGGACCAGGCCTATACCGAATGGAACCGCAAGCCGGGCGCCGCCTTCGGCTATGGCGGCGTCGGCGGCGCCCGCGCCGTCGAGGCGCTGCGCGCGATCATGCCGGCCCTGCAGATGGTGCCGATCGGCAAGGCCGTGCATCTGGCCGCGGGCGAGTTCTTCAAGGTCTCGCCGCTGGGCGCCAATGGCAGCATGGACGAGGTCGCCGAGACCCTGCGCCCGGCGGTCAAGACCATGCTGGACGACCTGTCCTGGTGGGCCCATGCCACCCGCGCCGCGCGGCAGGCGGACCTGGCCGAGGCGGCCTGACCCTCCCCCCTTGCGAAACCGGGCGGCCTTCGGGCCGCCTTTTTCGTTGCGTTCTAACCCCTTGACGCGCGCCGCCCGCGGGCGCCAAATCGGACCATCCTGTCCTGACCGCGGAGCCGGCGATGAAATACTGGGTTCTCTGGATGATCGCGGGGGTCGTCGCGATCCTCGCCGGCTTTCTGGCGCTGGCCAATCCGCTGGCCGCCTCGATCACCGCGGTGATGCTGACCGGGTGGAGCTTCCTGCTGATCGGCGTGCTGCAGGCCGCCGGGGTCTTCGTCGGCGGCGACTGGGGGCCGCGGCTCTGGGCGCTGGCCATCGGCGTGCTGGGCGCGCTGCTCGGCCTGTGGATCCTCAGCCGCCCGGTCGAGGCGCTGATCGCGCTGACCTGGGTGATGGGCATCATGCTGCTGGCGCTGGGGCTGACCAAGGTGCTGGCCGCCTGGCCGCTGCGGCAGGGGCCGTTCTTCTGGCCGGTGCTGCTCTCGGGCTTCCTGTCGGCCATGCTGGGCATGATGGTGCTGGGCGGCATGCCGAAGATCTCGGAATACCTGCTGGGCGTGTTCCTGGCGGTCGAGCTGATCTCCAGCGGCATTGCCGCGGTGACGCTGGCGGTGGGCCTGCGGCGGCTGTCCTGACCGCATGCGCTACCGCGTCGACGAGATCGAGACCTTCCTGACGGTGATGGAGTTGGGCACCGTCACCGCCGCGGCCGCGCGGCTGAACCTGTCGAAATCCGTGGTCAGCAAACGGGTTTCGGATTTCGAGGCCCGCATCGGCGCCGCGCTGTTTCGCCGCAATGCCGGCCGCATCACCCCCACCGATGCCGCGCTGCGCCTGGCCGAGCGCCTGCGTCCGGCGCTGAGCGAGTTGATCTCGGCCGCGGAAAGCGCCTCCTGGGATACCGACGGTACCACCAGCCTGCGCGGCCTGCTGTCCATCGCTGCACCGATGAGCTTCGGCCTGCTCTACCTGTCGCCGATCATCGCCGATTTCGCCGCCCGCCACCCGCTGCTGGACCTGCGGGTGGATTACGACGACCGCGCCCGCGACCTCGCCCGCGACGGGTTCGACGTGGGCGTGCGGCTGGGGCCGCTGGGCGACACGGCGCTGAAGGCGCGCAAGCTCTGTGCCGACCGGCTGGTGGCCTGCGCCGCCCCCGCCTATCTGGCGCGCATGGGCCGGCCCGGGCATCCGCGCGACCTCGCCCGGCATGACGCCATCGGCTATGACAACGTGTCGGACGCCGCCTCCTGGCAACTCACCCGCGAGGGCGAGAGCTTCACCCCCGCCGTGCGTCGCCGCTACAGCGTCAACAACGGCCAGGCGATGCTGGACATGGCGGCGGCCGGGCTGGGGCTGGCCATGCTGCCCGGCTTTCTGGCGGCGCCGGCGCTGGCCGACGGGCGGCTGGAGCAGATCCTGCCCGGATACAGCGCCCGCCCGCTGCCGATCACCGCGGTCTGGCCGCCGGTCAGCCCGATGCCGGCCAAGCTGCGCGCCTTCGTCGACCACCTGCGCGAGCGGCTGGGCGAGGGCCGGCCCTGGCAGCTTCCCGGCGACTGAGGCGCCGCCGGGGCCCGCCCGCTAGCGCGGCTGGAACGCGGCCCGCACCGCATCGGTAAAGCGGATCAGCGTCGGCCCGTCATGGGCGGCGGCGGCCTTGCAGGCCTCGATCAGCGCCGCGCCCGAACTTGCCTCGACCCCCTGCCAGCCATAGGAGCGCGCCATGGCGACGAAATCCGGCACCACCAGATCGACGCCCAGCGGCGCCACATCGACCAGCAGCATGTTGGTCTTGATCTCGGCATAGCCGGCATTGTCGTGCAGCAGCACGATCAGCCGCGCCCCGGCCTCGGTCGCCGCCGCCATCTCGCCCACCGAGAACAGGAAGCCGCCATCGCCGACCAGCGCCACCACCGGCCGCTCGGGCCGGGCCAGCGCCGCGCCGATGGCGCCCGGCAGGCCATAGCCCAGGGTGCCGAAGCCGGTGGCCGAGGTCCAGAAGCTGCGCGGCGCCGCCGCGTCATAGCCGACGATGCCGGCATAGGTCAGCTGCGTGGAATCGCCGGCGAAGATCACGCCGGGCAGCGCGTCGCGCAGCGCATGCAGCAGCGCGATGTCGCCCTGCATGGCCGGTGTCTGCGCGGCCAGCGCGCCGCGCGCGCGTGCCGCCCGCGCCGCACCGTCGCCGGGCGGGCGCGGCGCCACCCGCGCCAGCAGCCCCTCGGCGGCGGCGCCGGCATCGCCGACCAGGCCCAGATGCACCGGACAGCCACGGCTGCGGCGCAGTTGCAGCGGGTCGATGTCGCAGCGGATCAGCTTGCCGGGGATGCGCAGGCCGCCATCCTCGTTCCAGTCGTAATCGGTGGAGCCCATCTCGGTCCCCAGCGCCAGCACCACATCGGCCCCAGCGATCAACTCCCGCACCGGGTCCAGCGAGGGATTGACCGGCACCCCCAGCGGGTGCCCCTCGCCCAGCCGGCCGCGGCCATTGGTGGTCATCACCACCGGCGCATCCAGCGCCTCGGCCAGTTCCCGCACCGGCCCGGCCGAGCCGCCGCCGGCGAGGATCAGCGGCGCCCGCGCGCCCGAAAGCAGCGCGGCGGCCGTGTCCAGCAGGCGCGACGGCACCTCGGGCGGCACCAGCGCCGCCGGCACCGGCGGCATCTCGTGCGCCGGCATCGACAGCACGTCGATGGGAAATTCCAGATGCACCGGGCGCGGCCGGGCCGACTGGAACACCGCGAAGGCCTGGTCCAGAGCCGGCGCCATCTCCTCAGGGCGGTGGATGGTGCGCGAGAAGGCCGCCACCCCGGAGGCGGTCTGCGACTGGTCCTGCAACTCGTGCAGCCAGCCCTCGCCCGAGCCCATGCGGCCATGCGCGTTGACCGAGGACAGCACCAGCATCGGCACCGAATCGCCATAGGCCTGGCCCATGGCGGTGAGGATATTGGTCACACCGGGGCCGGAGATAATCAGCGCCACGCCTGGCTTGCCGGTGGCGCGGGCATAGCCGTCGGCCATGAAGCCGGCGCCCTGCTCGTGCCGGGGGGTGACATGGCGGATGCGGCTGGCCTTCAGGCCGCGATACATCTCGATCGTGTGGACGCCGGGAATGCCGAAGATCGTATCGACGCCATAGGCTTCCAGCCGGGCGACCAAAGCCTCGCCCACGGTCAACGGATTGCTCATCGCGGCCTCATTCCTTCATTGCTTGCGGCTGGCGGCATGCGCCCAGATGGTGCGGATCACCACGATCGACACCACGACCAGGATCAGCAGCACCGAGATTGCCGCGATGGCCGGGTCGATATTGTCGCGCAGCCCCATCCACATCTGCCGTGGCAGGGTCAGCGTGCGCACCGAGGTCACGAACAGGGTGACGCCGATTTCCTCCCAGCTCATGACGAAGGACAGAAACAGCGCCGTCAGCACCCCGAACTTGATATTGGGCAGCAGCACCTTGACCGCGCGGGTCCAGACATTGGCGCCGAGGCCGCGCGCCGCCAGGTCGATGCGCCGGTCCACCTGCGCCAGCGCCACCGTGGTCAGCACCACCGCAAAGGGCGCCACCATGACCACATGCGCCAGCACCACGCCCCAGAAACTGTCGAGCCCGGCGGCGGGCAGCACCTGGCTGACCTTGGCCAGCAGGAAATACAGGGTCAGCGCCGAGACCACCGGCGGCGCCACCATCGGCAGCAGCGCCACGCCGAACCAGACCGGCGCGAACCGCGGCCTGAACATCCACACCCCGAGGCTGAAGGCCGTGGCCAGCGCCGTGGCGATCACCGAGGCGACCACGCCGATGCGCAGCGACAGCAGCGCGCTGTTCCACCATTTCGGATCGCTCACCAGCCCCTCGTAATGGCGCAGCGAATATTCGCCGCCCGGCATCGACAGATAGCGGTTGGGGGTAAAGCTGACCGGCACCACCGCCATCAGCGGCGCCAGCATGAAGAGGCAGACCGCCGCGGCAAGCACCACCGCGATCCAGCTTGGACGGGGACCGTTCATCGCAGCACCATGGATTTTTGCCACCGCATCATCAGCGCCAGCAGCAGGCCCACCGTCACCATCAGGATGACGCTGATCGCCGAGGCCAGCCCCCAGTCGGGGCTCTGGAACACGCGCAGCCAGATCAGTTCGGCGACCATCACGCTGCGCCCGCCCGACAGGATGGCGGGGGTGATGAAGAAGCCCAGCGAAAACACGAAGACGATCAGCGCCGCGCCGAAGATGCCCGGCATCGTCATCGGCAGGAACACCTGCCAGAAGGTGCGCAGCCGCGACGAGCCCATGCCGCGCGCCGCCATCAGCACCCGCTCGTCCAGCTGCCGCATGGCCGAGGCGATGGGGAACACCGCAAAGGGCACCAGGTAATGGGTCATGCCCATGACCACGCCGAATTCGTTGCGCACCATCGGCAGCGGCTCGGTGACCACGCCGAGATCGGTCAGCCAGGTGTTGATGATGCCGCGGCTGGACAGCAGCGCCAGCCAGCCGAAGGCCCGCGCCAGCACCGAGATCCAGAACGGGATCAGGATGCACAGCTCGGCGATCAGCCGCTGGGTGGGCGTGCCGCGCACCCACAGCATCGCCAGCAGATAGCCCATCACCACCGTCACCAGCGTCACGATCAGGCAGACCCGCACCGTGCGCCACAGGACCGCCCGCACCAGCGGGTCGCTGAGCGCGGTCTGGTACTGGCCAAGGCCCAGCTTGGGCATGGTGACGCTCCACTGCACGATGCCGAGGAACGGGATCAGATAGGCCAGCGCCAGCAGCAGCATCAGCGGGCCGATCAGCAGGGCGGTGCGCATTGGGCTCGACATCACGGCCTCACAGGGGATCGAAGGGGGGATGCGGCGCAGGCGCGCGCCGCATCGGATGGTCGGCCGCCCCGGCCCCGACCCGGATCAGGCCGGGCCGGGGCACGGGCGGATGCACGGTCAGGACGAGATCACCTTGAGATATTCGTCCAGCGCGGTGGTATAGTTCTCCTCGTACCAGGCGATGTCCTGCGGGAACTGCACCGCGGCGTTTTCCGGGTCCACGCAGTTGTAGCGGCGCTTGTCCTCGGGGATCAGCGCGTCGGCAGCGGGGTTGGCCGGGCCCTGGGTCAGCATCTCGAACATGACGATCTGGCGCTCGGGGTCCTGGCAGAAGGCGATGAACTCCATCACGTTCTTCACCCCGGCCGGCGCGTCCTTCATCACCCCGAAGGCCCCGGTCGAGATCAGCCCCTCGTTCCAGGTAAAGGTCACCTCTGCATCGGTGTCGCGGTCGATCAGCGCGGCGCGGGTATGCCAGAGCAGGCCCATCGAGGCCTCGCCCTCCAGCATCAGCTGCTGGCTTTCCGAGCCGTTGCCCCAGAAGCTGACGATGTTCGGCATCAGCTCGCGGATCTTGTTGTGGGCGCGCTCGAGGTCGAGCGGATAGAGATCGGCCGGGGCCACGCCATCGGCGATCAGCGCCGCCTCCCAGCTGCCGACGCCCCATTTGTACATGGTGCGCTTGCCGGGGAACTTCTCGACATCGAAGAAGTCGGCCATGGTCTTGGGCGGGTTGTCGCCGTATTTCTTGGCGTCATAGACCAGCACATAGGACAGCATGTAGGCGCCGACCGCATATTCCCAGGTATGGCCCTCGCGCACCTTGGACTTGTCCACGATCGAATAGTCGATCGGCGCCAGATAGCCCTGCTTGCCCAGCACCTCGGCCGAGAAGGCATCCACGTCCAGCAGGTCCCAGGACGGGGCGCCGGACTGGGCCTGGGCGGCGATGGCGCCCTCGGTCGGGCCGCCGCCATCCTGGACCAGCTTGATGCCGGTCGCCTGCTCGTAGGGCACGCCATAGGCGGCGGCATAGGCGTCGATGGCGTCGCCGCCCCAGTTGGCCAGCACGATCTGGCCGGGCTTGTCCTGGGCCAGCGCCGGCGCGCCGCGCAGGGCGACGGCGGCGGTCGAGCCGAGCAGCGCGGTCAGCGCGAAGCGGCGGCGGTTCATGGAAATCGTCATCTTGTTCCTCCCGGAATGACAGTTTCAGGCGGCTTCGAGGAAGATGCCCTGATGGGCATCCCATTCGAGCCAGAGTTGGGCGCCAGGCGCCAGCGAGTCGGGCAGCGAGGCCGTCGGCGCCAGCGCCGTCAGCATCGCGCCATCCGGGGCGGCCAGCGTCAGCCGGGTCTCCGCCCCCTGATAGGTCAGGTCCTCCAGCCGCACCCCCAGCGCGTTCACGCCCGCCGCCGGCTCGGCCGGGGCCAGCCGCATCTGCTCGGGGCGCAGCGCCAGCGTGGCGCCCCGGCCCGGCGCCTCCGAGCGAAAGCGGCGGCCGCAGATGGTGCCGGTGGTGCCGCTGGCGTCGCGCTGCAGGCCGGCGACCTCCAGCAGGTTGATCTCGCCCAGGAATTCCGCGACGAAGCGGTTGGCCGGATGCTCATAGACCTCGCGCGGCGGCGCCAGCTGCTGCAACTTGCCCTTGTTGAAGATCGCCACCCGCGTCGACAGGGCCAGCGCCTCGGACTGATCATGGGTGACGAAGACGAAGGTGGTGCCGGTGTCGCGGTGCAGCCGCTTCATCTCGTCCTGGAGCGCGCCGCGCAGGTTCTTGTCCAGCGCCGAGAACGGCTCGTCGAGCAGCATCACCGGCGGGCTGGAGGCCAGCGCCCGGGCCAGCGCCACCCGCTGCTGCTGGCCGCCCGACAGCGCCGCCGGGCGCTTGTGGGCATGGCCGTCGAGGCCGACCAGCGACACCATGTCGGCGACGCGGGCCTTGATCTGCGCGGCCGGCACCTTCTTGACCTTCAGCGGAAAGGCGATGTTGTCGGCCACGGTCATGTGCGGAAACAGCGCATAGCCCTGGAACACCATGCCGAATCCGCGCCCCTCGGCCGGCAGGTTGGTGATGTCGCGCCCGTCCATGGTCATGCGGCCGGCGGTCGGCGGCTCGAACCCGGCCAGCGCCATCAGGAAGGTGGTCTTGCCCGAGCCGGAGGGCCCCAGCAGCGTCAGGAACTCGCCGCGTCCGATGGTCAGCGACACATCGTCCAGCGCGGTAAAGCTGCCATACATCTTGCGGAAACCCTCGACGCCGATCTCGGCGGCGCGGACGGCCGGCTGACGGGCCGGGGCGGTTGCGGTCATGGCCATGCGGGCTCCTCCTTCGCATGAGGCAAGGGTAATGGGCGGGCGGCGAGGGGCGCAAGCGAATCCAGTTGTCCGCCCAGGTGAGCAAATTTTGCGCGGCCCGCCCGCGGCGCGGCGGCGGCTGACCCTGCGGCCGTCCGGCTCATGCCGCGCCCCCGTTTCCGGCCAGTTCCTCGTCCAGCCAGCGCAGGCAGGCGGCCAGCGCCGGGCTGGTCGCGGCGCGCCCCTCGGGGGTGATCAGCGCATAGCCGTGCCCGGAGGGCAGCAGCACGTCGGACGGCGCCACCAGCAGGCCGGCGGCCAGCGAGGGGCCGCAGCTGAAGGTGTCGCCCAGCATCACCCCCTGCCCGGCCAGCGCCGCGGAAATCGCCAGGTTCACATCCGAAAACACCAGCCCCGGCTGGGCGGGCGGCGGATGGCCGGCGGCCTCGAACCAGCGCGTCCAGTCGCCGCGATCCTGCAGATGCAACAGCGGCAGGGCGGCGATCTCGGCCGGGCTGGCGCGGCCGGGCCCGACCAGCGCCGGGGCGCAGAGCGGGGTGAAGCTGACCGGGGTGATCACCCGCATCTCCATGCCGTCGCGCCGCGGCGCCTCGGCCAGGCGCGGGAAGCTGATGAACAGGTCGATGCCGGGCTGGCCGGTATCGTCCAGCCGCCGGGATGCGACGATATGCACCGCCACCGCCGGATAGCGGCGCAGGAAACCGCCGATTCGCGGCGCCAGCCAGGCGGCGCCGAAGCCCGGCGTGGTGGCGATGGTCAGGCTGCCGCCCACGGTGCCCTCGGCGCGCTGCCGCGCCGCCGCCCCGGCCAGCGTCGCCAGCACCCGCGCCGCATCGGCGGCATAGCCGCGCCCCTGCGTGGTCAGCGACACCCGCGAGCCCTCGCGGTCCAGCAGCGGAAAGCCCAGGTCGCGCTCCAGCTGGCGCAGCTGGTGGCTGACCGCCGAGCGGGTCAGGTTCAGCTCCTCGGCCGCCTGCCAGACGCTGCCATGGCGGGCAAAGGCATCCAGCGCCCGCAGCGCCTGCATCGAGGGCAGCCGGGGGCTCATGCCCGGCCACCGGGCTGCGAATTTTCCGCGCCGGCGCGGGGAAAAGGTTTCACTTCGCCCGCGCCCGGCTTTCTGCCAACCTCTGCCCCAGCATGAGGAGGCGCAAGATGACCCAGACCCAGGCCGCATCCGCCACGGCGCTGGCCGCCATCGAGGCAAGGCTGGCAGACCTGTCCGACTGGTGCGCGACGATCTTCGATTTCGGCGAGACCGCCTGGCGCGAATACCGCTCGGCGGCGTGGTATGTGGCGCGGCTGCGCGGCGAGGGCTTTACCGTCGAGGAAGGTTCGGGCGGCATGCCCACCGCCTTCTGCGCCGACTGGCGCAACCCGGATGCGCCCGATGGCCCGGTGCTGGGGCTTTACGCCGAATACGACGCCGTGCCCGGCAACTGCCAGGCGCCGGTGCCGTTCCGCGCCCCGCGCGAGGGGCTGGGCTATCAGGCCGGCGGCCATACCGACCCGCATTCCGGCCTCGGCATCGGCGCCTTGGGCGGCGCGCTGGCCATCAAGGCGGCGATGCAGGCGCATGGCATTGCCGGCGGCATCCGTTTCACCGGCGAGCCGGCCGAGAAGGTGCGCGGCTCCAAGCCCATCCATGCCGCCGCCGGCTATTACGACGGGCTGGCGGCGATCCTGTCGTTCCATCCGTTCTACATGCTGCCCTTGTGCAACACGGTGCGCTGGGACACGCAATGCGGCGCCGGCTGGTCGATGATCTACCGTTTCCTCTGCGATGCGCCGCAGGACTGGGGCCGGGCCGGGGCCGATGGCGCGCCGATCCCGCAGGCGCATTCCGCCGTGCGCGCCCCCGGCGCCTCCGAGGCGCTGATGATGATGTATCAGGCCGGCAAGGCGCTGCGCGACGCCTGGGCCTCGCATATGGGCGGCTGGTCGATGAGCGAGGCGGTGCTGACCGCCGGCCAGGCCACCGCCGACAACCTGCCGGCCGGGTTGGCCGAACTGCAATACATGCTGCGCACGCCGACGATCGAGCTGGCCGAGCAGATCACCGCCGGCCTCGACCGCAATGCCGAGGCGATCGCCGCCATGACCGGCTGCCGCTGGGAACGGCACTGGGTCTGCAAGTCGCGCCCCGGCCTGACCAATCACGCCATGGCCGGCGTGGTCTGGGATGCCCTGCAACAGGCCGGCGCGCCGCAATGGGACGAAGCCGCCCGCGCGGTGATGCGGCAGGTGCAGCACGCCGCCGGCGTGGCGCCGATGGCGGACCCGCTGATCCCGGAATGCGAGGCGCTGATCGCCCCGCAGGAGGCCGAGGAGATCCTGCGCCGCGACCTGCCGCCCAGCCAGCGGAACTCGACCAGCGACGATTATACCGACATGAGCTGGCATGCGCCGCTGGCGCGCTTCTACATCGCCCGCCCGGCGCTGCGGGGCGGCCCCTATCCGCCCTGGGTGATGAACGCGCTTGGCGGCATTCCGGCCACCATCGACCCGATGGTGCGCACCGCGGCGCGCGTGATCGCGCTGGCCGGGCTGCGGGTGCTGACCGACACCGCCGCCCGCGAGGCCGCCTGGACCGAATTCGCCGCCCGCAAGGCCGAGCACGACATCCCGCCGCTTTGCGATTACCCGCCGCCGATCAACTTTCGCTGGCCGGAATATGTCACCACGCCGCGCGGCCGCGACTGGTGGATCCCCGCCCTGATGCAAGATGCCTGAGAAGGAAACCCGAGAATGACCGATGCCTTTTCCCTGCAACGCCGCATCCGGGGCGGCGGCACCGCGCCGCTGGCCGATTGGGGCTTTCGCAACGAGACCGACATGCTGACCGACGTGCTGCTGGGCAGCCCCCGGCATCTGATGCACCGTGCCACCTCCAGCCTGTCGCGCAAGCATCTGCGCGAGGCGCCCTGCGACATCCAGCTGGCGCAGGCCCAGCATGCCGAACTGGTCGCCGCCTACGAGCATTACGGCGTCAAGGTCCACATGCTGCCGCCGGAGCCGGAACTGACCATGCAGGTCTATGCCCGCGATTCCTCCGTGATGACCCCTTACGGCGCCATCATCACCGCCATGGCGCAATGGTGGCGGCGGGGCGAGAACTATGCCGCTATCCGCAACTATGAACGTCTCGGCATCCCGATCTACGACATGGTGACGGCCGGCACATTCGAGGGCGGCGATTTCGACGTGATCGAGGAGGGCTGCGTGCTGATCGGCTGCGGCGACGCCCGCACCCAGGAACCCGCCGCCAAGCAGGTCGCCAAATGGTTCGAGAACGAGGGCTGGGAGGTCCGCATCGCCTATATCGACGAATATTACGTCCATATCGACCTGATGGTGGTGCCGATCGCCCCGAAACTGACCGCCGTCTGCACCACCTGCACCGAGCCGGCCATCGTCGACTGGCTGCGCGGCAAGGGCCACGAGATCATCGACGTGCCCTTCCAGGACACCATGGCGCTGGGCTGCAACTTCATGTCGCTGGGCCGTGATCGCATCATCGCCCCGACCAGCTCGCGCAGCCTGGTCGAGCAGCTGCGCGCCCATGGCTTCGACGTGACCACGGTCGAGACCGCCGAAATCTCCAAGACCGGCGGCGGCATCCATTGCATGGCGCAGGCGCTGCGCCGGGTGCCGGCCTGAAGCGACGGCCCGCGGGCGGCGACCAGCCGCCCGTCCGCTATGATGGGCGTCCGGGGTCAACGCCCCTGCCAGACGGGATCGCGCTTTTCCAGCGCGGCGCGCGGCCCCTCCTCGGCATCGGCCGAGGTGATGCAGCGGATCATGGCCGGGAACCCGCCCTCGCGCATGGTCTGGTAGGCCTCGGCCAGCGACAGGCGCGCCGAGTCCCGGATGGTCTGGCGCACGCCCGCCACCGACAGCGGCGCGGTGCGGATCACCCGCGCCGCCAGTTCGCGCGCGGCCTCCTTCAGCTCGGCCTGCGGCACCACGCGGTTGAACAGGCCCCAGCGCTCGGCCTCGGCCGCACTCATCCGGCGGCCGGCGAACAGCACCTCATTGGCGATGACGGGGGGCAGGATGCGCGGCAACAGGAAGGTGGCCACATCCGGCATCAGGCCCAGCTGCGCCTCGGGCAGCCACATCTGCGCATTCTCGGCGCCGATGACGAAATCCGCGATCAGCAGGATCTCGAATCCCGCACCCACGGCATAGCCGTTCACCGCCGCGATCACCGGCTTGTCCAGCCCCGGCAGTTCCGCGAAACCGTAAAGCCCGCCCTGCCCGTAATCGGCGCTGTATCCGTCGCCGCCGACCTCCGCCGCCTCGTTCAGGTCCCAGCCGGCGGAAAAGAATTTCGGCCCCGCCCCGGTCAGGATCGCCACGCGCAAGTCCGGGTCGTCGCGGAACTCCGCGAACACCTCGCCCATGCGGCGCGAGACCGGCTGGTTGATGGTATTGGCCTTGGGATTGTCCAGCACGATCTCCAGGATCGCGCCGTTGCGGGTCACGTTCACCACGTCGGACATGGGTTTCACTCCTGCAAACGGATGCGCATCAGCGCATCGGCGGCAAAGGCGCCGGTGGGGGTGACCATCAGCGGGTTGATGTCCAGCTCCTCCAGCGTGTCGGCATTGGCCAGCGCAAAGCCCGAGACCGCCATCGCCGCGTCGATGATCGCTTCGCGGTCGGCACCCGGCTTGCCGCGATAGCCGCGCAGCAAAGGCGCGACCTTCAGCCCGTCCAGCGCCGCGCCGACCTCCTCGCGGGTCACCGGCAACAGCATCACCGCCGAATCCTTCAGCAATTCCACCAGGATGCCGCCGGCACCGATGGTCAGGTAGAGCCCGAAATTCGCATCCCGGGCGATGCCGAGGATCAGTTCGGTCACCGCGCCCTCGACCATGCGCTCGACCAGATAGGGGGCGTTCAGATGCGCCATCTCGGCGCAGGCGGCGCGCACGGCCTCGGCGTCGCGCAGGAACAGCTTGACGGCGCCATGCTCGGTCTTGTGGGGGATCAGGCGGCTGACCGCCTTGACCACGACCGGATAGCCCAGCGCCTCGGCCGCATCGACCGCATCCTCCGCGGTCTGGCAGACCCGGCCGGCGGGCACGGCGAGGGCATGGCCCGACAGCATCGCCTTGGCCTCGGCCTCGTGCAGCGTGGTCACCGTGCCCGGC
The DNA here is from genome assembly GCA_040392885.1 of Paracoccus sp. (in: a-proteobacteria). Classification (GTDB taxonomy): domain Bacteria; phylum Pseudomonadota; class Alphaproteobacteria; order Rhodobacterales; family Rhodobacteraceae; genus Paracoccus. The sequence continues at coordinate 27,366 of JBEBVF010000016.1, forward strand.
CCCACCGGCACATTCGCGGCCAGCGGCTGACGCTCGGGCAGCGGCTGGCCCAGTTGTGCGGCATAGGTGGCCGCGGCGATGGCGGTTTCCAGCCCGTTCAGCGGCGCGATGCCCTCGGCCATGAGTTGCTCGGCAAAGGTTTCCGGCATGCTCTCGGTCAGGGTGGCGACCACGGCCAGCCGCGCGCCGGTCTCCTTCTGCGCGGCAATGATCGCCCGCACCGCCGGGTCCCAGGCCGAGGCATCGCAGCGGTCGCCGCGCGGCATGTCCATGATCAGCATGTGCAGCCCCATCGGCGCCTTCAGCATCGCCGCATAGGTGGCCTGCATCCGCGGCTCGTTGCCCCAGTCGAAGGTGTGGTAATCCAAGGGGTTGGAGACCGTGACCATCGGCGCGGTGGTGGCGCCCAGCACGGCGGCCTCCTCGTTGGTCAGCGGCCGCAGGTTCAGGCCCTTCTCGGCGGCCAGATCGGCGACCAGCGAGGCCTCACCGCCCGAGCAACTCATCGAACTGGCAGTATTGTCGGGCGACGGACCCAGCACATGCAGCAGCTTCAACAGCTCCAGCATCTCCTCCAGCGTGCGCACCCGCGCCACGCCGCAGCGTTCCAGGAAAGCCGTCGACAGGTTGTCCGGCCCGGCCAGCGTGGCGGTGTGGCTCATGGTCATGGCCTGCGCCGCTTCGGAGGCGCCGACCTTGATCCCCACCACCGGCACGCTTTGCCGCCGCGCGCGCAGCAAGGCCGATTCCAGATGCTTGAAATCGCCGAAACCCTCCAGATGCAACCCGATGGCACTGACGCGCGGGTCGTCCAGCACGGCCTCGATCATCTCGGCCATGCCGGTCTGGGCCTGATTGCCCACGGTCAGCAGATAGGCGATGGGCAGCCCGCGCTGCTGCATGGTCAGGTTGATGGCGACGTTCGAGGACTGGGCGATGATCGCCACGCCCTTCTCGACCGGCACGCCGCCCTGCACGTCGGGCCACAGCATGGCCCCGTCCAGATAGTTGATGAAGCCGTAGCAGTTCGGCCCCAGGATCGGCATGTCGCCGGCGGCCTCGACCAGCGCCTGCTGGCGCGCCACCCCGTCGGCGACCTCGGACCAGCCGGAGGCGAAGCAGACCGCGCCCCCCGCGCCCATGGCCGACAGCCGCGCCACCGTCTCGATCGTGGCATCGCGGTTGACGCCGACGAAGACCGCATCCGGCACCGTGGGCAGGTCGGCGAGGTCCCGCCAGGCTTTCACCCCCTCCACCTCGTCCTTCTTCGGGTGCAGGGCATAGATCTCGCCCTGATAGCCGGCCTTCTTCAGGCTGCGCAGCACGTTGGCCGACCAGCCGCCGCCCATGACGGCCACCGATTTCGGACGCAGCAGACGCCCCAGATCGCGCATGGTCTCAGCCTCCGAACGGGCGCAGCAGGTCGCGGGCGATGATATGGCGCTGGATCTCGGAGGTGCCGTCCCAGATCCGCTCGACCCGCGCATCGCGCCACAGGCGCTCCAGCGGCAGGTCGTCCATCAGCCCCATGCCGCCATGCACCTGGATGGCGCGGTCGGTGACGCGGGCCAGCATTTCCGAGGCATAGAGCTTGGCCTGCGCGATCTGGCGGTCGCATTGCAGGCCCTTGTCCAGCATCCAGGCGGCGGAAAGGGTCAGCAGGTCGGCGGCGTCGATCTCGGTGATGCTGTCGGCCAGCTGGAAGCCGACGCCCTGGAACTTGCCGATAGTCTGGCCGAACTGGCGGCGCTCGGCGGCATATTGGACCATCAGGTCCATGGCGCGGCGGGCGCGGCCGACGCAGGTCGCGGCCACGGTCAGCCGGGTGGCCGAGAGCCATTCGTTCATCACCGCGAAACCGCCATCGACCTCGCCCAGCACCTGCGCGTCCGACAGGCGGCAATCGTCGAATTCGAGGATGCTGTTCGGATAGCCGCGATGCGAGACGGAACGATAGCCCTCGCGGATGGTAAAGCCCGGCGTGCCGCGATCGACCAGAAAGCCGGTGATCTTCTTCTTGGGACCAGAGCGGGTCTGCTCCTCGCCGGTGGCCATGAACACGATGACGAAATCGGCATGCGCGGCGCCGGAGATGAAATGCTTGGTGCCGTTCAGCACCCAGTCACCGCCCTCGCGCCGGGCGGTGGCCTTCATGCCGCGCACGTCGCTGCCGGCATCGGGTTCGGTCATCGCCAGCGCGTCCATCTTTTCGCCGCGCAGGGCGGGCTGCAGGTAACGCTCGATCTGGTCGCCCTTGCAGGCCATCAGGATGTTCTGCGGGCGAAAGAAGAAATGCGTCAGCGCATAGGCGCCGCGGCCCAGCTCGCGCTCGACCAGCGCGAAATCCAGATGCGACAGGCCCGGCCCGCCCACCGATTCCGGGAAGTTGCAGGCGTAGAAGCCCAGCTCCATGGTCTTGGCCTTGATGCGCTCGGCCACCTCGGGGCGGACCAGGCCGGTGCGCTCGACCTCGGCCTCGTGGGGATAGATCTCCTCCTCGACGAAACGGCGCACCGTCTCGACGATCATTTCCTGCTCGTCCGAAAGCGCAAAGTCCATGACAGGCCCCTCCCGTGAAATCTGGCGTTACTATTCACTTGCACAATAACAAGGCAAGCAAATTCATTGCGGCAGATCGCGCCTGAACGGCACAAGGTCGGGGTCCACCACGCGGTCCAGGTCGCGGGCATACAAATGTCCAGCGAAAACAGCGTGAACCAGCATGCCGGGCGCCTGGGCGTCGCCAATGGCGGCGACCGAGGCGATGCCGGCATCGGCCCATTCCGCCTGCCGCGCCCGCAACTCGTGCAGCAGGGCATCGCGCTGGCGGCGGGCGCCGACCAGCACCACCCGGCCGGCGATTCGGCTGGCCTCGCCGGTCAGGTTGCTGACCAGGCCGAGCCCGTGCGGCCCGACATCGGTGGCGAGGCCGCGGGTGACGATGCGCACCCCGCAATGCAGCAGCCGGGCCTCGATGGCGCCCTGCTCCAGCGTGTTGCGGGTCCAGTGCGAGACCAGCGGCGCCGGGGTCACCAGCGTGACCTCGGCCCCGCCCTGGGCCAGCGCCTCGGCCACGGCGCCGCCGATGGCATAATGGTCGTCGTCATAGACCACCACCGGCCCGGTGGGCCGGGTACCGGCGATCACCTCGGCCGGGGTCAGCACCTCGGTGCCCTCGGCGATGGGCAGGCCCTGCAGATGGCTGCGCCCCCAGCCGTCGCGCGCCCATTCGGCGCCGGTGGCGATGGCGACATGCTGGGCGCCGAAGTCCAGAATGTCCTGCGCGGTCAGGTCGCTGCCGCGATAGACCTCGACATTGCGCAGCTTGTCGATCTGGGTGATGCGGTAATCCGCCACCCGCGCCCAGCTGGTGAGGCCGGGCAGCGTAGCCTCGGCCTTGGCGCGACCGCCGAGGGTGCCGGTGGCCTCGGCCAGGATCACCTCATAGCCACGCTTGCCCAGCTGATGCGCGGCCTCCAGCCCCGCAGGCCCGGCACCCACCACCAGCACCCGCGCGTCGGAGCCCTTCGGCGGAATGACCTCCGGGTGCCAGCCGCGGCGCCATTCCTCGCCCATCGTCGGGTTCTGGGTGCAGCGGATCTGCACCGACTGGTTGTCGGCGGCCACGCAGATGTTGCAGCCGATGCATTCGCGGATGTCGTCGATGCGGCCTTCCTCGATCTTCCTCGGCAGGAACGGGTCGGCGATCGAGGGGCGCGCTGCCCCGATCATGTCCAGCACCCCGCGCCGGATCTGGCTGACCATGGCATCGGGCGAGGTGAACCGACCCACCCCCACCACCGGCTTCGTGGTCAGCTGCTTGAGGCCGCGGATATAGTCCTCCTGAAAGCCCTCGTCGGCAAAGCGCGCGGTCTGGCTGTCGCGCGGCCAACTGCCCATGCAGAAGTCCCACAGGTCGGGCAGCTCGCCCAGCGTGCCCACGACCTCCTGCATCTCGGCCAGGGTGATGCCGTCGGGACGGGCCTCCTCGACGGCGATGCGGACCGGGACGGCGCAGGTATCGCCCACGGCGTCCTTCACCTCCTCGATCAGCTCGCGCAGCAGCCGCATGCGGTTGGTGATGCTGCCGCCATATTCGTCGCCGCGATCGTTGGTGGCGCGCGACAGGAAGGTCTGGATCAGCGTCAGCCCGTGGCCGCCATAGACATAGACCAGATCATAGCCGGCATCGCGCGCCCTGATCGCCGCCTTGCGGTGCCAGCGGCGCACATCGGCAATGTCGGCCTTGTCCATGACCCGGGCCTGCAAGGGCTCCATCCATTCCGACAGCACCGGCCCGGCCGAGACCCCCATCGGCACCATGCGCGACACCAGATTGGTGCGCGGCGCGTTATAGACCAGCTGGCAACCGGCAAGGCTGCCATGGTTCTGGATCGCCTCGACCACGCGCAGATGCTGGCGGATGTCCTCGTCGCCCCAGAGCCGCCCCTCCTGCGCCGGCGAGACCTCGGAGGAGGGGTGGATCTCGGTCTCCTCGGTGCAGACCACGGCCCAGCCGCCCTCGGCCTTCATGCCGCGCATCCCGGCAAGGTTGGTGGGGTCGCGGTGCCCCATGCCGTTGCAATGCGGCACCTGATAGAAGCGGTTGCGGGCCGTCTTGGGGCCGATCCGCACCGGCTCGAACAGGATGTCGTAACGGGGGTCGCGGGCGGGGTGGCTGGTCATGGCTGGCCCTTTTCTGGCGTGGCTGGCGGGGTGGTCAGGCGGCCCTGGCGATGGCGGCGGCGGCGTGGCGGGCGATGCGCCGGCAGGCTTCGGCCAGGCGCGCGTCCGGCACCGTCAGCGACAGGCGCAGGTGGTTGGGGGCACAGGCGCCAAAGGCGCTGCCCGGCATGGCCGAGACCGCCTCGGCCTCCAGCAGGCTGGCGGCAAAGGCCTCGGCATCCATGCCGGTGCCCTCGACACCCAGCATCAGGAACATGCCGGCCTGCGGCATCAGCGGCTGGAGGCCGGGCACCGACAGCGCCGCCACGCTGGCGCGGGCGCGGCGGGCAAAGGATTCGCGCATGATCGCCGCCGAGGGGTCCGGCCGGGTCAGCGCATGTTCGGTGGCATCGGCGATGAAGGGCTGGTTGCCGAACAGCATCATCTCGACCAGCGGCTGCGCGCGGGCGGCCAGTTCGGGCGAGCCGACCAGCCAGCCGCTGCGGAAGCCCGGCGCCGCGTGGCTTTTCGAGATCGAACTGACCACCACCGTCAGCCCGGCCCCCTCGGCCAGGTCGAAGGGCGACACGAACCGCGCCGCGGGATCGAAGACCAGTTCCTCATAGACCTCGTCGCTGACGATCCAGATGCCGCGCTCGGCGCAGATGCGGGTGATGGCGGCCACATCCTCGGGCCGCATCACCATGCCCGAGGGGTTCTGCGGATTGTTCAGCAGCAACACCCGCACCGAAGGGGTCAGCGCGGCAAGGAAGGCCTCCGGGGTCAGGCGGAACGCGTCCTCGGCCCGGGTCGGGATCGGGCGGACCGTGGCGCCCGTGGCCCGCACCACCCCCTCATAGGTCGCGTAATAGGGATCAGGGATCGCCACCTCGTCGCCGGCCTCGGTCAGGGTCAACATGGCCACGAACAGCGCGTTCTGGGTGCCGGGCAGGCACAGCACCTGCTCGGGCGAGACCGGGCGGCCGGCGCGCTCCGCCTGCCGGGCGGCGATGGCGCGGCGCAGGCCGATCTCGCCCTGGCCGTTGCTGTAGCCGGTGCGCCCGGCCGTCAGCGCCGCCACGGTGGCGTCGATCAGCGCGGGCGAGGGGGGGATGTCGGGCTCGCCGATGGTCAGCTCGATCACGTCGCGCCCCTCGGCCATCATGGCGCGGCCGCGGAAGTGGATGGCCCATTTGTCGGCGCCAAGGCCCTGCAGGCGCTCGGTGATGGCGGCGAAACGCATCGACTCAATCCTCCCAGTCAATGTTCAGGATGCGGGCAACGCCATCCAGCGCAAGCTCGATCAGCGTGCCCTCGGGAAAATCGCGGGCCAGCAGGCTGCTCTCGATCCAGAGCCCGTCGATCAGCGCATTGAGTTGCACCGCCAGATCCGCCACCGGCCGCGCGGCATCGGTGCGCCCGGCCTCGGCCAGCACGGCGGCGATCAGCGGCTCGAACTGGGCCTGATAGTCGCGATAGCCGGCGCGGTGGATGGATTCGAAATCGGCATCGACATGGACCAGCGCCACGAAGGCTGCCCAGGTCGAGAACAGCGTCGGCTCGCTGAGACCGGGATCGAGGCTGGCGCGCACGAAGGCGGCAAGGCGCCGGCGCGGCGTCAGGTCGGTGCGGGCCAGGGCCGCGAGGCCGGGCGCGGTCATGCGTTCGACCGTGGCGGCATAGGCATCGAGGATCATCTGCCGCTTGCCGAGGAAATGGTGCCGGATCAGCCCGTTGGACACGCCGGCGCGCTCGGCCACCTTGCGCAGGGTGGCGGCGCGCAGCCCCTCCTCGGCGATGACGGCCAGCGTGGCCTCGATCAGTTCGCCACGGCGCGCATCGCTGCTCAGGCGCTGGGGACGCCGGGCCGGCTGGGTCTCGGTCGGATCGGCGGAATGCGGCATCGGGCGGCCATGTTGTTATGCGTCCGCATAGTTAGGCCGGTTTCCGACGCTGCGTCAATCCCCGGCCGGCAGGCCCGATCCCGCAAGACCCGGCGCCGCCGCGTTGCCGCCCCGCGCCCAGCCGACGTCCCCCGCCGCCGCTGGTCCCTCATGGGCCTCGAAACCGGAAGCCGCCACCCGACCCTTCGCCCTTCCTTTCCGGCTAGAAACCTGGAGAGCAGTGCCTGGGGTGCGGGGGC
>JBEBVF010000017.1:0-33936 GCA_040392885.1 Paracoccus sp. (in: a-proteobacteria)
CGGCGGCCCGGGCAAGGCGCGGGCCGCCACGGTCTTATCCGTCGATGGTCACCGGGCCCATGCCCTCGTTGAGGCCGATGCCGGTGCGCACCAGGTTATGCACCTTGTCGCGCCAGATGGTGGTGTATTGCAGCTCGACCAGCCAGCCGAGCGCCGCATCCTCGACGATCAGCCGCTGCGCCTCGGAATAGGCCGCGGCGGCCGCCTCCTCGGTGGTGGCGGCGGCGGCTTCGGACAGCAGGCGGTCCACCTCCGGGTTCACATAGGCCTGGTTGTTGCCGTAGGGCGTGCCCTGGATGGTGTTGGTCGACAGATAGTGCCGGCTGACGCCGAGGGCCGGGTCGCCATACTGGTAGGTGAAGTTGTAGGTCAGGTGGAAGTCGAAATCCGACAGCGCCTGCGACCAGCCGCCGGCGTCGATCGCGCGGATGTTGGTCTGGAAGCCCAGGTCCTGCAACTGCTGGACGGTGTATTCGGTCAGGCGGTCCCACTGGCTGCCATAGGGCAGGCCCATGACCTCGATGGTCACGCCGGCCGGGTCGATGCCGGATTCGGCCAGCAGCGCCTTGGCCTTGTCCATGTCGAATTCATAGGCCGGGATCGAGCCGTCGTAATATTTGGTCGTCGAGGCCACCGGGCCGGTCGCGGCCTTGGCCTGGCCGAACATGATGGTCTCGGCCACGAAGTCGCGGTCGATGGCATGCAGGATGGCCTGGCGCACCTTGACGTTGTCGAACGGCGCCTTGCGCATGTTCCAGACCATGAAGGCCAGCGGCGAGTAGTTCTCCCAGCCCTGGGTGCTGGACTGCACGCCGGGCAGCGAGGCCAGCCGCGCCACGTCGAAGCCCTCGATGTCGCCGCCGCGGATCACGTCGACGGTGCCCTGCTCGAAGGCGACCGCGCGCGAGGCGCCGTCCGGGATCACCCGGAAATACAGCTCCTTCAGCTTCGGCTCGCCCTCACGATAATAGTTCTCGTTGGCGACCAAGTGGACATAGCTGCCGCGCTTCCATTCGTTGAACTTGAACGGGCCGGTGCCGATCGGGACCTGGTTGGCGGGGTTGGTACGGAAATCGGTGCCCTCGTAGATATGCTTGGGCATGATCGGGAAGCTGGACAGCTCGAAGGCGCGGATGAAGGCCGAGAACGGCTGCTTGAGCTGGAACACCACGGTGTTGGCGTCGGGCGCGGTGGCGCTTTCCAGATAGGTGCTGGCCACCAGGCGCCAGCGCGGATGCGATTCCATCAGGAAGTCGTTGGCGGTGAACAGCACGTCCTCGGCGCTGAAATCGGTGCCGTCATGCCACTTCACCCCCTCGTGGAGGTGGAAGGTATAGGTCAGCCCGTCCTCGCTGACCTCCCACGACTTGGCGAGGCTGGGCAGCGGCGACATGTCGAAGCCGTAGGTCAGCAGGCTCTCGTAGATCTGGCCGCCGCAATAGAGGGTCGGGCCCTGGGTGTTCAGGCCGACCACCAGAATCGGCGGCTCGGGGTTGAGAATCATGTTCAGCGTGCCGCTCTGCCCCTCCTGGGCATAGGCGGGCAGGCCGAGCACCGCGGTAAGTGCGGTCCCGGACATCAGAAATAGGGTATTGCGGCGATTGATCATGTCTTCCCTGTTCCCCTTTGCACAACGGCCGCGAAGACGCGGCCGCACTGGATTGAAGCGCAACCTAATCACGTTCGCGCCATTGTCGCAACGGAAAGCACGGTCCTGACGGGTAACGGTGGGCAAGTTTTTGTGTTGCAGGCATCAGAAATCTTGCTTGACAGACCCTCCCGCCGACAGATCGTGGATACCGGCCCGGGCCAGCGGACGGCGGGCGCCGGCGGCGGGCCGCGGCCGGGCGATGCCCTCCAGCACCTCCAGCGGGCTGGGCACGGTCGCCGGTGCCGCCGGCCCGACCAGGCCGCGGGCCTTCTTGGTCAGCTCGGCCAGCAGGATGCCGGCGATCAGCACCTTGGAGATGCGCGCCCCCGAACGCTCCCAGAACTGGGCCGAGCGCAGCCAGAAACGCCGGTCGGATGGCGGGATGTAGAGGGCGGCGCCGGTGCGCTCGACGGTGAAGCCGGCCTGGCGGGCATGGGCCTCCAGCTGGCCGGCGCTGTAGCTGCGGCCAAAGCCGAAGGGCGTGCCTTCGGAGCGCGCCCACAGCCCGGCACGGTTGGGCACCATCACCACCAGCCGCCCGCCCGGCCCCAGCACCCGCCCGGCCTCCGACAGCACCGAGGCGCTCTGCTCGGCGACCTCCAGCCCGTGCAGCAGCACCAGCCGGTCGACGCTGCCCGTCTCCAGCGGCCAGGCATCCTCATGGCACAGCACGGAATGGTTGGGCATGCCGGCCGGCCAGGCCATCACCCCCTGCCCGCCCGGCATCAGCACCACCACCCGCCGCGCCCGGGAAAGCCACGGCCGCAGCATCGGCGCGGCAAAGCCGAAGCCCGCCACGGTCATGCCGGTGCAGCTTTCCGGCGGCCACCATTCGCTCAGCCGGTCGCGCAGCGCGCGCTGCACGACCCGCCCCAGCAGGCGCTCGTAATAGAATGCGCGCAGGTCCAGCACGTCGATCAGCATGGCCCGACCCCAGCGAAAGCCCGGCCCCGAGTCAAGCCACCTTGTCGTTTCGCCGCGCAGCGCCAAGAATGCCGGCATGAAGGAGATCCCGATGCCCGAACTGCTGACCATCCGCTGCCTTGCCGACAATTACGCCTATCTGCTGCATGGCGGCGGCGAGACGGTGCTGATCGACGCCCCGGAGGCGGCGCCGGTCCTGGCGGCGCTGGCCGAGCGTGGCTGGCGGCTGGACCGCATCCTGCTGACCCATCACCATGCCGACCATGTGCAGGCGGTGCCGGAGCTGGTCGCCGCCACCGGCGCCCGCGTCGCGGGCAACCGGCTCGACGCCGCCCGGCTGCCGCCGCTGGACGAGGCGTTCGCCCCCGGCGAGCGGTTGGCCGTGGCCGGAGAGGAGGCCGAGATCCTCGACGCGCCCGGCCATACCATCGGCCATGTCGCCATCCACCTGCCGCAGGCGCGCCTGGTCTTTACCGCCGACAGCCTGATGGCGATGGGCTGCGGCCGGCTGTTCGAGGGCACGCCGGCGCAGATGTGGGCGACGCTGGACCGGCTGGCGGCGCTGCCTAACGATACGCTGATCTGCTCGGGCCATGATTACGCCCGCGGCAATGGCAACTTTGCGCTCTCGGTCGAGCCGGGTAACGATGCCGTGCGCGCGCGCATGGCCCAGGGCCCGGTCTCGCCGGCGCCGCTGGCGCTGGAGCGCGCCACCAACCCGTTCCTGCGGGTGGCCGAACTGCGCCAGGCCCGGGGAATGCAAGGGGAAAGCGACGTGGCGGTCTTTGCCCGCCTGCGCGCGATGAAGGATGCCTTCTGAGCCGGGACCGGCGCAGCGCCGGCGGCGGCCACCTTGAAAACCCGCCGCCGCGATCACAATTCACCCCTCGACCGCAACGCCAGCCGCGCAAAGCAGGAAATCCGCTTGCAGCCGCGCGCCATCCACACAATCCTAACCGTATCGGCCTAACCGTATCGGGGCGGACCGGCCCCGGACCGGGCATCGGCCCCGTCCGAAAGACGACAGGAGTGAAACCGTGCCCTCATTCACGCACACGCTCGAACAGGCCATCCATGCGGCGCTCGCCATCGCGAACGAGCACCGCCATGAGCTTGCCACCCTGGAACACCTGCTGCTGGCCCTGACCGAGGAGCCGGACGCCCTGCGCGTCATGCGCGCCTGCGATATGGAGATCGAGGCGCTGCGCCAGATGCTGATCGACTATATCGAGGACGACCTGTCCACGCTGGTCACCGAGATCGAGGGCTCGGAGGCCGTGCCCACCGCCGCCTTCCAGCGGGTGATCCAGCGCGCCGCCATCCATGTGCAGAGTTCGGGCCGTTCGGAGGTCACCGGCGCCAACGTGCTGGTGGCGATCTTTGCCGAGCGCGAGTCGCATGCCGCCTATTTCCTCCAGGAACTGGGCGTGACCCGCTATGACGTGGTGAACTTCATCGCCCATGGCGTCGCCAAGAATCCCGATTTCAACGAGAGCCGCCCGGTCACCGGCACCGAGCCGGAGACCGAGGGCGAGGCCGAGGGCGCCGCGCGCGAGGAAAGCGCGCTGTCCAAGTTCTGCGTCAACCTGAACGAAAAGGCCCGGCTGGGCGATGTCGACCCGCTGATCGGCCGCGAGGACGAGGTCGAGCGCTGTATCCAGGTGCTGTGCCGGCGGCGCAAGAACAACCCGCTGCTGGTGGGAGAGCCCGGCGTCGGCAAGACCGCCATCGCCGAGGGCCTGGCGCTGAAGATCACCCGCGGCGAGACACCCGAGGTGCTGAAGGATGCGGTGATCTATTCGCTGGACATGGGCTCGCTGCTGGCCGGCACCCGTTACCGTGGCGATTTCGAGGAGCGGCTGAAACAGGTCGTCAAGGAATTGCAGGCCCTGCCCGAATCGATCCTGTTCATCGACGAGATCCATACCGTTATCGGTGCCGGCGCCACCTCCGGCGGGGCGATGGATGCGTCGAACCTGCTCAAGCCCGCCTTGGCCGATGGCCGGATGCGCTGCATGGGATCAACGACTTACAAGGAATATCGCCAGCATTTCGAGAAAGACCGCGCCCTGTCGCGCCGCTTCCAGAAGATCGACGTGAACGAGCCCTCGGTGCCCGATACCATCAAGATCCTGATGGGGCTGAAGCCCAGCTTCGAGGCCCATCACGCGCTGCGCTATACCAACGAGGCGATCAAGTCGGCGGTGGAACTGTCGGCGCGCTACATCCATGACCGCAAGCTGCCCGACAAGGCCATCGACGTGATCGACGAGGCCGGGGCGGCGCAGCATCTGGTCACGGAAAGCCGCCGCCGCAAGACCATCGGCCCGAAGGAGATCGAGGCGATCGTCGCCAAGATCGCCCGCATTCCGCCGAAATCGGTGTCGAAATCCGATTCCGAGGTGCTGCGCGATCTGGAGGCCACGCTGAAACGCATGGTCTATGGTCAGGATGCCGCCATCGAGGCGCTGGCCTCGGCGATCAAGCTGGCCCGTGCCGGGCTGCGCGAGCCGGAAAAGCCCATCGGCAGCTATCTGTTCACCGGTCCCACCGGCGTCGGCAAGACCGAGGTGACCAAGCAGCTTGCCGATGCGCTCGGGGTCGAGCTGCTGCGCTTCGACATGTCGGAATACATGGAGAAGCATGCGGTCTCGCGCCTGATCGGCGCCCCGCCCGGCTATGTCGGCTTCGATCAGGGGGGCCTGCTGACCGATGGCGTCGACCAGCACCCGCATTGCGTGCTGCTGCTCGACGAGGTGGAAAAGGCCCATCCCGACGTGTTCAACCTGCTGCTTCAGGTCATGGACCACGGCAAGCTGACCGACCATAACGGCCGGCAGGTGGATTTCCGCAACGTGATCCTGGTGATGACCTCGAATGCCGGCGCCTCGGATGCGGCGAAACATGCCATCGGCTTTGGCCGCGACAAGCGCGAGGGCGAGGATACCGCCGCCATCGAGCGCCTGTTCACGCCCGAGTTCCGCAACCGTCTGGACGCGGTGATCCGCTTTGCCGCGCTGCCGCGCGAGGTGGTGATGCGGGTGGTCGAGAAATTCGTGCTGCAACTGGAAAACCAGCTCATCGACCGCGACGTGCATATCGACCTGACGCCGGAGGCCGCCGCCTGGCTGGCCGAGAAGGGCTACGACGAGGCGATGGGCGCCCGCCCGCTGGGTCGCGTGATCCAGGAAAACATCAAGAAGCCGCTGGCCGAGGAGTTGCTGTTCGGCCGGCTGACCAAGGGCGGCGCGGTGCGGGTGCGGGTCGAGGAGGACAAGATCGTCCTCGACATCACCGGCCCGAAGAAGCCGCAACTGGGCAAGGACAAGCCCCGGCTGCTGACCGCGGATTGACGCGGCCCGGAGCGAACCCGGAAACGCGCCCTTCGGGGCGCGTTTTCCTTTGTCTCAGCGCCGCCCCTTCGACTTGAACGGCGCCGGCCGGGGCGGCTGGGGCCTTGCGGGTTGCGGCCTTCCTTCCGGCTTCGGCGCGGGCTGCGCCGTTGCCGCGACGGCGGCCGGCTTGCCGGGCTTTACCGCCATTGCCAGGTCGCGGGCCAGGCCGAAGGCGCCGCGGATGCGCTCGGCATCCGAGGACCAGTCGCGGCGGATGACAATGCGGTTGTCCACCACCTTCGCCATGCCGCGCTCGGCCAGCAGGAATTCGGCCAGCCCGGCGGGGTTGGCGAACTTGTCGCCGTGGAACTGGACGGTGGCGCCCTTGGGCCCGGCATCCAGCTTGGCGATCCCGGCCCGCTTGGCCATCGCCTTGATGCGCATGACGGAAATCAGCATGTTGACCTCGCGCGGCAGCGGACCGAAACGGTCGATCAGTTCGGCCGCAAAGCCCTCCATCTCGGTCTTGCCGGTCAGGTCGGCCAGCCGGCGGTAGAGGCCGAGCCGCACGTCGAGGTCGGGGATGTAGCTGTCGGGAATGGTCACCGGCACGCCCAGGTTCAGCTGCGGCGCCCAGTCGTCCTCCGGCGTGCCCTCGATCTCGCCGGATTTCAGCTTGGCGATGGTCTCCTCCAGCATCGCCTGGTACAGTTCAAAGCCCACCTCCTTGATATGGCCGGATTGCTCCTCGCCCAGCAGGTTCCCCGCACCGCGCAGGTCCAGGTCCTGCGAGGCCAGGTTGAAGCCCGCCCCCAGCCCGTCGATGGCGCCGAGGAATTTCAGCCGCCGCACCGCCTGCGGGGTCAGGGGGCTGCGTGGCTTGGTGGTCAGATAGCAATAGGCACGGGCTTTGGCGCGCCCGACCCGGCCGCGGATCTGGTAGAGCTGCGCCAGACCGAACATGTCGGCGCGCCAGACGACCATGGTGTTCGCGGTGGGAATGTCGAGGCCGGATTCCACGATCGAGGTCGCCAGCAGCACGTCATAGGCGCCGTCGTAGAAGGCGTTCATCCGCTGGTCCAACTCGGTCGCGGCCAGCTGGCCGTGGGCGACGAGGAAACGCACCTCCGGCACATGCTCGCGCAGCCAGTCCTCCAGTTCCGGCAGGTCGGCGACGCGCGGCACGACCACGAAGCTCTGCCCGCCGCGATATTTCTCGCGCAGCAGCGCCTCGCGGATGGTCACGCCGTCGAATTCCGACACATAGGTGCGGATCGCCAGCCGGTCCACCGGCGGCGTCCCGATCAGCGACAGATCCCGGACCCCGGTCAGCGACAGCTGCAGGGTGCGCGGAATCGGCGTCGCGGTCAGGGTCAGCACATGGATGTCGGAGCGCATCTCCTTCAGCCGCTCCTTGTGGGCGACGCCGAAATGCTGCTCCTCGTCGACGATCAGCAGGCCGAGATTCTTGAATTTCACCGCCTTCGCCAGCACGGCATGGGTGCCGACGACGATGTCCACGCTGCCATCGGCCAGCCCGGCGCGGGTGGCGCTGGCCTCCTTGGCCGGCACGAACCGCGACAGGCTGCGCACCACGACGGGCGTGCCGCGGAAACGCTCGGCAAAGCTTCGGGCATGCTGGCGCGCCAGCAGCGTCGTCGGCGCCACCACCGCCACCTGCATGCCCTGGCTGGCGGCGACGAAGGCGGCGCGCATCGCCACCTCGGTCTTGCCGAAGCCGACATCGCCGACGATCAGCCGGTCCATCGGCCGCCCCGCCGACAGGTCGTTCAGGATGTCGGCGATGGCCGCCGACTGGTCGTCGGTCTCGACATAGGGAAAGCGGGCGGCGAAGGCCTCCCAGTCGCGGTGCTCGGGCTCCAGCACCGGTGCCTGCCGCAGCAGCCGCTCGGCCGCGACCCGCATCAGCCGGTCGGCGATCTGGCGGATGCGCTCCTTCAGCCGGGCCTTGCGGGCCTGCCAGGCGCCGCCGCCGAGCCGGTCCAGCAGCCCCTCCTCATGCCCGTAGCGGCTGAGCAGCTCGATATTCTCCACCGGCAGGTAAAGCCGGTCGCCGCCGGCATATTCCAGCGCCACGCAATCATGCGGGGCGCCTGCGGCGGTGATGGTCTCCAGCCCGATGTAGCGGCCGATGCCATGCTCGACATGCACGACCAGATCGCCGGGTGAAAGCGTCTGGGTGTCCTTGAGGAAATTCTCCGCCCGCCGCTTCTTGCGGGCGCCACGGATCAGCCGGTCGCCCAGAATATCCTGTTCCGAGATCACCAGCAGCCGGCCGCCCACCGCCTCGCTCTCGGCGGCAAAGCCCTCCTCCAGCGGCCAGACCGCAAGGCCGATGGCACCGGGCTGGGCCGGCAGGTCGCGCAGATGCGTGATCGGCAGCGCGCCGGTCAGACCCTCATCGGCCAGCAGCCCGGCCAGCCGCTCGCGCGCGCCCTCGGAAAAGCTGGCCAGCACCACGCGCGACCGTGGCAGATTCTCCCGAACATGATTACGCACGGCACTGAACAGGTTGATGTTTTCCGCCTGACGCTCGGCGGCGAAATTGCGGCCCGGTCGCCCGCCCATGTCCAGAACCCCCGGCCCCGGCGGCTGGCGCAGCATCGAGAGCCGCAGCACCCGCCGCCCCTGCAACCACCCGTCCCAATCCGCATCAGTGGCGAACATCGCTTCCGGCGCCACCGGGCGATAGACGGTATCGGTGCCGCGATGGGCCAATGCCTCGCGGCGGGCCTCGTATTGCTCGCCTATGGTGCCCCAGCGGGTCTCCCGCACCTGGTCCAGCCGGTCGTCCAGCATGATCGCCGCATCCGGCAGATAGTCGAACAGCCCGACCAGCCGCTCATGGAACCAGGGCAGCCAATGCTCCATTCCGGCCAGCTTCTGGCCGGCGCTGACCGCCTCATAGAGCGGATCCGCGGCCCCGCTGCCATAGGCGGCGCGGTAGTTCTGGCGGAAACGGGTGACCGAGGCCTCATCGAGGCTGATCTCGGACATCGGCATCAGCTCGACGAAATCCAGCTTATCCATGGAACGCTGTGTTTCGGCGTCGAAAATCCGCACTCCGTCCAGCACATCCCCGAACAGGTCGAGACGGATCGGATTCTCGGTCCCCGGCGGGAAGATGTCGATGATGCCGCCACGGATGGCATAGTCGCCCGGCTCGGCCACCGTCGGCGTCTGCACGAAGCCCATGCGGACCAGAAAGGCGCGCAGCCCGGCCTCGTCCAGCCGGTCGCCGATGCGGGCGTGAAAGCCGGCATCGGCCAGCGCCTCGGGCGCCGGCACCCGTTGCAGCGCCGCCGACAGCGTGGTCAGCAGCACGAAGGGCCCGTTCAGCCGGCGCTGCGCCAGCGCGGTCAGCACCGCCATCCGCGCCGCCTGGATGCCCGCCGCCGGCGAAACCCGGTCATAGGGCGTGGTGTCCCAGGCCGGAAACTCCAGCACCGGCACGCCGGGCGCGAGGAAGTCCAGCGCCGCCCTTGTGGCGGCCATGCGGCGGTCATCGCGGGCGACATGCACCACCGGCGCGCCCCGGGCCAGTTCGCGCCCGATCAGCGCGGCATCGAAGCCCTCGGGGGCGCCGGAAAGGGTGATCTGGGTCATCTGGGTCATCGTAGGCAGGTGGCGGCGCGGGGCCGGGGTGTCAAGTCAAATGCCGAAAGGGTGGCGGGCGATCCAGGCGGCGGCCGCGAAACTGGTCGCGAGGATGGCGGCCAGCGCCACGCCATAGGCGAGCCAGCCATGGCGGACCAGCCGGCGCGCGGCGATACGCGCGGCCTCCGGCGGCGGCTGCGTGGCCAGCAGCCGCGCCAGACCGTTCGCCAGCCGGACGCGCAGCGCCATCACCGCCATCAGCGGCGCCAGCAGCAGAAACAGCGCCTGCGCCGCCTCCATGTCATGGGCAAAGCCCAGCACCGCCAGCACCACGGCCAGAAAACAGGCCAGCCCGGTCAGCGCCGCCGCCATGCCCGGCCCGATCCGCCAATGCGGCAGCACCAGGGCCAGCCATTGCAGCAGCACCGCCTGCGCCGTTTCGTCGCGGCGCGCGCGCAGCACCACCTCCGAGGGAATGCCCAGCACGTTGCGCGAGACCAGCGACCACAGACCGGCAAAGACCAGCCAATACCACAGCGAGGCAAAGCTGCGGCTGTCGAGAAGGGCAAGCAGGGTGGACAGGGTGGACACGCGGCGCCTTGGGCTGGGATCGCCCACTTATCGCCGTCCGGCCCGGGCGCGTCCAGCCCCTTCCGCCCCGTCAAGGTCTTGCAGCCGGGCGGCTGCGCATGGCATGGAAAGCCCAGCCTTTCAGGCCCGGCGCGGGCCTGTTTTCCGGACAAAGCGCAAGGTCAGCCATGTCAGCCAGCCCGATCATCGCCCCCTTCCCCGCCCATCGCCTGCGCCGCCTGCGCCGCACCGCCGCGCTGCGCGCCATGGTGGAGGAGGTCTCGCTGTCGCCCGCGAACCTGATCTGGCCGATCTTCGTCACCGAGGTCGCCGGTGCCGAGGGCGAGATCGCCTCGATGCCGGGGGTCGAGCGGCTGACGCTGGACGGCGCCCGGCGCGCGGCGGAAACCGCGATGGAGCTGGACATCCCGGCGGTCTGCGTGTTCCCGCATTCCGACCAGGCGCTGCGCACCGAAACCTGCGAGCGCGCCTGGGATGCCGAGAATATCGGCAACCGCGCCATCCGCGCCATCAAGGCGGTGGCGCCCGAACTGGCGGTGATGACCGACATCGCCCTCGATCCCTACAATGCCAACGGCCATGACGGGCTGGTGCGCGAGGGCGTGGTGCTGAACGATGAATCGGTCGAGGCGCTGGTGCGCATGGGTCTGGCGCAGGCCGAGGCCGGGGCGGACATCCTCGGGCCTTCGGACATGATGGACGGCCGCATCGGCGCGCTGCGGGCCGCGCTGGAATCGGCCGGGCATCGCGACGTGGCGATCCTGTCCTATGCGGCGAAATATGCCTCCAGCTTCTACGGCCCGTTCCGGGATGCGGTCGGCGCCTCGGGGCGGCTGGTCGGCGACAAGAAGACCTACCAGGTCAACCCCGCCAATCGCGAGGAGGCGCTGCGCTGCGTGGCCCGCGACCTCGCCGAGGGCGCCGACATGGTGATGGTCAAGCCGGGGATGCCCTATCTGGACATGTGCCGCGAGGTGCGCGACCGCTTTCAAGCGCCGACCTTCGCCTATCAGGTCAGCGGCGAATACGCGATGCTGGAGGGCGCGATCCGCCAAGGCTGGCTCAAACGCGAGGCGGTGCTGGAGAGCCTGATCTGCTTCCGCCGCGCCGGCTGCGACGGGGTGCTGAGCTATTACGCGCCCGAGGTGGCGCGGATGCTGGGATAGGCGGTCCCGCCCGGTCCCGAAAGCCGGTCACGAAAAAGGGGCCCTGCGGCCCCTTTCCTTCATCCGCTGCCGGGGGGTTCAGCCGCCGGCGATGATCCGCACATAGGCGGTGGTTTCGCGATAGGGCGGGATGCCGCCATATTTCTGCACCGCCGCCGGGCCGGCATTATAGGCCGCCAGCGCCAGCCGCCAGCTGCCGAAGGTGTTGTACATCATGCGCAGATAGCGGGCGCCGCCGTCGAGATTCTGCATCGGATCATCGGGATTGACCCCCAGCCGCGCCGCCGTCGCCGGCATCAGCTGCGCCAGGCCGCGCGCGCCCTTGTGGCTGCGGGCATTCGGGTTCCAGCCGGATTCCTGCTGGACGAGGCGCAGGAACAGGTCCTCCGGCACACCATGCTTGCGCGCCGCGGCCACGGCATGGGGCAGATAGGTGCTGCGCCGGCCGGTATAGGCCGGAATCGGCCCGTCGCTGACCCCGGTGCTCACCACCACCCGGCCGGCATCCGGCCGCAGCCGCGAGCTTTGCTGGTATTGCGCCGCCAGCCGCGTATCCATCAGCCGGGTCTGGCGCTCGAACTGGCTGTCGCGGCCGCCGGCGGACCCGGAGCCGCGCAGTTGCAGCCCCTGGGCCGAAACGGCATCGGCCGCGGCAAGGGAAAGACCGGCGGTTGCGGCCAGGATCGCGGTCAGACTGCGCAAACCGCTTGCGGCATGTCGGATCATCTCTGCCCCCGTCTTGCGAATGTCGGCGTGGTTCTTGGTTTTCGTTGCGCGACGCCTGCCCGGCGCCCGATTGCGCGGCAGGATAGCATCGGCCCCGCCGTCCCGCCATAGCCGTTGTCGCCGCAGGCGGGCGCCCCCGCCCGGCACGGGCAAATCACCGCTCATGCCCCGGCAGCAGCCGTGCGCCCTTGCCGCGCGGGTCGCGGGCGGCTATCCCGATCCTCTGACAGCAACCGAAAGACAGCAAGCGGAGACAGCCGGCATGGCAGGCAGCGTGAACAAGGTCATCCTGATCGGCAATCTGGGCCAGGACCCGGAGATCCGCAGCTTTCCCAGCGGCGGCAAGGTGGCGAATCTGCGCATCGCCACCTCGGAAAGCTGGCGCGACCGCAATTCCGGCGAGCGGCGGGAAAAGACCGAGTGGCACCGGGTGGCGATCATGTCCGAGGGGCTGGTCGGCGTGGTCGAGCGGTATCTGAAGAAGGGCTCCAAGGTCTATCTGGAGGGCCAGCTGGAGACCCGCAAATGGCAGGACCAGTCCGGCCAGGACCGCTATACGACCGAGGTGGTGATCCGCAATTTCGGCGGCACTCTGGTGATGCTGGACGGCCGCGGCGGCCAGGGCGGCGGCGCTGGCGGCGAGTCCGGGCCGGGCGGCTGGTCGGGCGATGACGGTTATGGCGGCGCCTCGGGCGGTTTCGGCGGCGGCCAGGGCAGCGGCGGACAGAGCGGCGGCAGCACCGGCGGCGGCCGCGGGCGCCCGGAATTCGACGACGACATCCCGTTCTGATCGCGCCGGGATGAGAGAAAAGAGAACCGGGGCGGCCGCCCCGGTTTTTTTGTTCTCCGCCAGATCTGCAAGTGCGCGATGGGGGAAGCCGACGTGTTCGATGGGCGGCGACAGCCGGAGCGGCGGCGGCGGGCGCAGCCCCCCGGATTCCGACGACGATATCCCGTTCTGATCCGCGCCCCGCGCCCCGGCGCATCCGCAACCGGGTTCGGGGTCTGTACCGCCCCGTAAGGTGCGTGCTCGCACGCACCAAACCCACATCCGACCGCATCCGGGCACCCGCGCCATCCGCCGGCAAGGTGCGTGCAAGCACGCACCCTACGGCCTCACCCCTCGCGCAGGACCTGCAACAGCGGCTCGGCCTCCACGCCCTCGCTCTGGAACGCCTCGCCGATGCCGCGGGCAAGGATCAGCCGCAGGCGGCCATCCACCACCTTCTTGTCCTGTCCCATCAGCCCGATCAGCGCCCCGGCATCCGGCAGCCCGCCCGGCACCTGCGCCAGCCGCACCGGCAGGCCCATCGCCCGCAGATGCGCCGCCACCCGCGACGGCGCCTCCTGCGGGCACAGGCCCAGCCGCGCCGAGAGGTCGAAGGCCAGCACGCAGCCCAGCGCCACGCCCTCGCCATGCAGCAGCCGGTCGGAATAGCCGGTCGCCGCCTCCAGCGCATGGCCGAAGGTATGGCCGAGATTCAGCAGCGCCCGCTCGCCGGTCTCGGTCTCGTCGCGGGCGACGATGGCGGCCTTCATCGCCACCGATCGCGCCACCGCCTGCGCCAGCCGCACGGGATCGGCGCGCAGCCCCGGCCCATGCGCCTCCAGCCAGTCGAAGAAGCCGGCATCGCCCAGCAAGCCGTATTTGGCGACCTCGCCATAGCCGGCGCGGAAATCGCGCTCGGGCAGGCTGGCCAGCACCAGCGGATCGGCCAGCACCAGCGAGGGCTGGTGAAAGGCGCCGATCAGGTTCTTGCCCTGCGGCGCGTTGATGCCGGTCTTGCCACCCACGCTGCTGTCCACCTGCGCCAGCAGGGTCGTCGGCACCTGCACGAAGCGCACGCCGCGGCGCAGGATGGCGGCGGCAAAGCCGGCCAGATCGCCGATCACCCCGCCGCCCAGCGCCACCACCATGTCGCGCCGCTCGATCCGCTGGTCCAGCAGCCATTCGGTGGCGCGCCGCAGCCCCCCCCAGCCCTTGGTGGCCTCGCCGGCGGGCAGGGCCAGCGCCTCCGAGGCGATGCCCGCCCGCGCCAGCGCGGCCCGGAAGGCCGGCAGGTGATGGGCGGCGACATTGGCATCGGTCAGGATTGCCACCCGCGGCCGCGACAGCAGCGGCGCGACCTGCGCGCCGGCCTCCTCCAGCAGGCCGGGCCGGATGCGCACCTGATAGCGGCGCGCGCCGAGTTCGACGGGGATCACCGTCAGATCATCCGCGCCGGGCGCGGGCAGGTCGTAATCGGTCATGCGCTTTCCAGAATGTCGGGTCGGTGGGTGGCGACGGCGCGCAGCACCGCATCGGCGGTGGCCTGCACGCCGTCATGCGGGCCGACCGGCACCACCAGATCGGCCTCGGCATAGGCGGGGCGGCGCTCGGCCAGCATGCTGCGGATTGTGGCGCGGGGGTCGGCGGTCTCCAGCAGCGGCCGGCCGCTGCGCCCGCGCAACCGCTGCCACAGCGTGTCCTCGTCGGCATCCAGCCAGACCACGGTGCCGGCGGCGCGGATCGCGGCGCGGTTGGCCGGGCGCAGCCAGGCGCCGCCGCCGGTGGCCAGAATACAGGCCGGGCCGGCCAGCAGCCGGGCGATCACCTCGGCCTCGCGGTCGCGGAAGAAGGCCTCGCCGTCGCGGGCGAAGATCTCGGGGATGGTCATGGCGGCGGCGGCCTCGATCTCGGTATCCGAATCGAGGAAGCGCCGGCCGAGGCGCCGCGCCAGCTCCGCCCCGATCACGGACTTGCCTGCCCCCATCATGCCCACCAGCGTGATACTGCCCGCCATGCCTGCCTGTCCGTTCCCGTGCCGAAACGCCCCGCCCGCGCCCGCCGCAGCGGCGGCGCAAGGTCACGGATTGATGGCGTGATCTTTCCTGAAATGCCATCTATAAAGACCGCAAAGCCGGCGCCACAAGCGGCACTGGCGACAAAATCGGGCAGGAATGGGCGAAACGCGATGCGGCTGTTGATGGTTCTGGTGGTTCTGGTGTTGCTGGCACTGGGCGGGCTGGCGGGTTTCGCCTGGTTCGGCGACATGGCGGCGCGCACCCGACCGATGAGCGTGCCGGTGCCGCTGCATGTCGACACCGCCGCCCCGCCCGCCGCCGCCGTTCCCGCCCCGGCGCCCGCCGCCCCGGCCTCCGCGCCCGAACTGCCGCCGGCGAACGATGTCCAGGAATAGGGGCCCCCTGCTGCTCGGCGCCCTGCTGGCGCTGGCCGGCACCGGCCCGGCCCCGGCCCAGCAGCCGCCGCTGGCGGCCTCGGACTGGCTGGAGGGCGGCGCCACGCGCCCGCCCCTGCGCGAGGCCAGCGGCTGGCGCCCCGGCCTGACCGTGCCCCCCGACGCCCGCCGCCCCGGCGCGCAGGACGCCCGCCCGCGGCCGCGCCCCGAAGGGGTGGATGCCTCCGGCCCGATCGGGGTCAGCCGCCTCGACGGCCCGGATGCCGATGCCGCCGGCCTCGCCGCCGCCGCCGAGGTCGGCCTGGCCGAGGATTTCTGGGCCGGCACCGACCTCGCCGCCGCCCGGGCGGCGCTGTCGGGCCCGGCGCCGCGGCTGCCGGTGCTCGATTCGGCCTGGCGGCATGTGCTGACCGCGCAGCTCGACCCGCCCGCCCGCGACCAGGGCCAGGAGGGGGCGCTGTTCCTCGACCGCGTCGATGCGCTGATGACCCTCGGCGCCGTGGACCTGGCGGCGGCGCTGATCGACGCCGCCGGCGTCGAGAGCGCGCCGATCTTTGCCCGGCGCATGGATGCCGCGCTGCTGCTGGGCGACGAGCGCCGGCTCTGCGCGCAACTGGCGCTGGCGCCGGGGCTGGCGCCCTCGCTGCCGGTGCGCATCTTCTGCCTGGCGCAGGGCGGCGACTGGCCGACGGCGCAGCTGGCGCTGGCCAGCGCGCGGCTGAACGGCGGCGTGCCGCCGGACCTGACGCCGCTGCTGGCGGCGTTCCTCGACGATGCGCAGGTCGATGACGGCAACGACCTGACCCCGCCCGAGCCGATGACGCCGCTGGCCTTCCGGCTGATGGAGGCCGTGGGCCAGCCGCTGCCGACCACCAGCCTGCCGCTGGCCTATGCCATGGCCGACCTGCGCGCCAATACCGGCTGGAAGCCGCGCATCGAGGCGGCCGAGCGGCTGGCCCGGGCCGGCGATCTCGACGCCCGCCACCTGCGCGCCATCTATTCCGAGCAGCCGCCGGCGGCCTCCGGCGGGGTGTGGGAGCGGGTGGCGGCGGTGCAGAAGCTGGAGGCGGCGCTGGCCGCCGGCGGCACCGAGGCCTTGGCTGCCGCCCTGCCCCCGGCCACCGGCGCCATGCGCGAGGGCGGGCTGACCGCCAGTTTCGCGCAGATGTTCGGTGCCGACCTGGCCCAGGCCGGGCTGCCCGGCCCCGCCAGCCGGCTGGCCGAGGCGCTGGCGCTGGCCGCGGCCACGCCCGAGGCCTGGGCGGCGCTGGCCGCGACGCCGCTGCCGCAGGACCCGGCCCGGCTCTGGCTGCGGGCGCTGGCCGGCGACGGGCCGCTGCCGGCCGAGGGCGCGCCCGCCGACCCGTTCGGCGCCGCGCTGGCCGAGGCGCTGGCCGCGCCGCCGCCGCTGGTCACCGAGGCGCATGGCCCGGCCTTCCTGGCGGCGCTGCGCGATGTCGATGCCGGGCGCGAGGGCGACATGATGCGCGCCGCCCGCGGCCTCACGGCGCTGCGCGGCCTCGGCCAGGAGCCGCTGGCCCGGGCCGCCGCCCTGCAACTGCTGCTGCTGCCCGGCGCCGCGGGGGCGGATTGATGCCCGCTGGCGACCCCGCCCCCGAACCGGAGCCTTCGCCTGCGCCCGCCGGCGACCTGCGCCGCATCGCCGCCTTTCTGGAGGCGCAGGCGGCCGAGAACAATGCCGCCGCCAATACCGTCCTCGCCTATGGCCGCGACCTGCGCAAGTTCGCGGAATGGCTGGGCGGCACGCCGCTGGTCGAGGCCACGCGCGCCCAGATCGAGGCCTATCTGGCCGCTTGCGCCGCCGAGGGGCTGGCGCTGACCACCCGCGCGCGCCGGCTGGCCTCGATCCGGCAGTTCATGCGCTTTGCCCTGTCCGAGGGCTGGCGCACCGACGACCCGGCCATCCGCATCAGCGGCCCCGGCCGCCCCGGCCGCCTGCCGCGCACGCTGTCGCAGGCGGCGGTGGCCGCGCTGCTGGACGCCGCGCCCCAGGTCGGCCGCGACCAGGCCGAGCGCGCCCGCAACACCTGCCTGATGGAGCTGCTCTATGCCACCGGCATGCGGGTGAGCGAGTTGGTCTCGCTGCCGGTGGCCGGCTGCCGGGGCGGGCCGCAGGTGCTGCTGATCCGCGGCAAGGGCGACAAGGAGCGCATGGTGCCGCTGACCGACCCGGCCCGCGCCGCGCTGGCCGCCTGGCTGCATCACCGCGACAAGGCCGCGCCGGGCAGCGCGCTGGCGCGGCTGGCCGCCGGCCGGGGCGCGCGTTTCCTGTTTCCCGCCGCTGGGGCGCAGGGCCACCTGACCCGGCAGGGCTTCGGGCTGATCCTGTCCGCCTGCGCCCGCAAGGCCGGGCTCGACCCGGCGCCGATCACCCCGCATGTGCTGCGCCATGCCTTCGCCACGCATCTGCTGGAGGGCGGCGCCGACCTGCGCGCCATCCAGACGCTGCTGGGCCATGCGGAACTTTCCACCACCGAGATCTATACCCATGTGCTGGACGCGCGGCTGCGCGATCTGGTGCTGACCCATCATCCCCTGGCCCATGACACTGACGAGCAAGGCTGACCCCATGTCCCCGATCACCGCCCCCGCCTCCACCCTCGACGCGACCTTCTGGCTGACCTGCGTCGCCATCGTCGTGCTGCTGGCGATGTCGGCCTTCTTCTCGGCCTCGGAAACGGCGATGACCGGCTCGTCGCGCGCCAAGCTGCGGGCGCTGGCCGACCGGGGCGAGCCCGGCGCCAGGAGCGCGCTGGCCGCCACCGACGACAGCGAGCGCCTGATCGGCGCCGTGCTGCTGGGCAACAATGTCGTCAACATCCTCTCGGCCAGTCTGGCGACGGCGGCGCTGACCCGGCTGTTCGGCTCCTCGGCAGTGGCGCTGGCGACGCTGGTGATGACCGTGCTGGTGCTGATCTTCGCCGAGGTGCTGCCCAAGACCTATGCCCTGCAATCGCCCGAGACCGTCGCCTGCCGGGTGGCGCGGCCGGTGCGGCTGGTGGTGACGGTGATCTCGCCCCTGGTCGCCGTGGTGCGGGTGATCGTGCGCGCCATCCTGCGGCTGATGGGCCACAATATCGACGCCGGCCAGAACATGCTGTCGGTGCAGGAGGAGATCGCCGGCGCGCTGGCCATCGGCCACAGCACCGGCGCGGTGGAAAAGGAGGATCGCGACCGGCTGCTGGGCGCGCTCGACCTCGGCGAGCGCACGGTGGACGAGATCATGCTGCACCGCTCGGGCATCGAGATGATCGACGGCGACGCGCCGCTGCGGGCGATCCTGGATGCGGTGCTGGCCAGTTCGCACACCCGCCTGCCGGTCTATCGCGGTGAGCGCGAGAACGTCGTCGGCGTCATCCATGCCAAGGACCTGCTGCGCGCCATCAACCGCGTGGTCAGCGAGGGCGCCGGGCCGGAGGCCATGCAGGGCTTCGACATCCTGTCGGTGGCGATGAAGCCCTATTTCGTCCCCGACACCACGGCGCTGGACGAGCAGATGCGCGAATTCATGAAGCGGCGGGTGCATTTCGCCCTGGTCGTGGACGAATATGGCAGCCTGCGCGGCCTGATCACGCTGGAGGACATCCTGGAGGAGATCGTGGGCGAGATCGCCGACGAGCATGATACCGACGAGACCGACCTGCTGACCCCCTCGACCAATGGCGACTATATCGTCGACGGGGCGATGACCATCCGCGACCTGAACCGGGCGCTGGACTGGAACCTGCCCAGCGACGAGGCCAATACCGTGGCCGGGCTGGTGATCAGCCTCGCCCAGCAGATCCCGCAACAGGGACAGGTGTTCTCGCTGCATGGCCACCGTTTCGAGGTGCTGTCGCGCCGCGACAACCGCATCACCCGCCTGCGCATCCGCCCGCTGCCCAATCTGGGCGAGGATTGAGGCGGCCGCGGCGCAACCCTCGGCCGCATAGTCGCCGGAGGTGGTGCCGCGCCCGGTGCACAGAAGGCGAGTAAGTCTGCGACGACAGGCATGTCGCTTTCACCGCCCATGTGCGGGAAGCAAGGCCTAAGCGGGGGGCAGCGAGCCTCGCCGTCACCGGTGAGATTGCGACGACAGCATTTCGCTTTCACCGCCCTGCCCGGCGCGCGGGAAGCAAGGCACAAGCCGACGACATCGAGCCCAACCGTTGCCAGTGGGTCCGTGATGCCAGGCATCTCGTTTTCACCGCCCTGCCCGGCGCGCGGGAACCGAGGCACGCAAGCCAGCGGCACCGATGCGAGCCTGGTCGTTGCCGGTGAGTCCGCGACGCGAGGCGTTTCGTTTTCACCGCCCTGCCCAACGCGCGGGAAGCAAGGCGCCAGCCGGCGGCACTGATGCAAGCCTGACCGTTGCCGGGTTGTCGAAATTGGCGAGGCGCCGGGCGCGAGGCGCGGAGCGGCCGCGCCGGTCAGAGCACGGCGGGCAGTGATAGGGGGTGCGGTCCGCCCGGCGGGCGGGAACCGATGGCGCCATCCTCAATCAAAGCCACCGGATGGCGGCCCAGCGGACAGGGGAAATGCGACAGGCGCCCCTTTTGTCCTTCCCGAACGGATAGCCCAAGGCAAGGCTCCACCCGGTGCTGGACGATGCGGGCGGCGCCCGGGCTCAGCCGGTCTCGCCGTCCCCCGCCGCCTCCCGGTCCTCCTCGGCCGCGCCGACCGAGGCCAGGTCCAGCTCCGGCCAAAGCGCCTCAGCCGCGTCGAGATGGCGGTGGGCGGCCGCCCCCTGCCGGGCCTCGATCAGCCGCTGCGCCAGCGCCAGATGCAGCAGCGCATTGCCCGGCGCCGCGCCGACGGCGGCGCGCAGCCAGCGCAGCGCCGCGTCGCGGCTGCCGGCCGCCCAGCAGACATTGGCCAGCCGCTTGGCGACATCCGCCTGGCCGGGCCGGATGCCGTCCAGCCAGTGCAGGATCTTCAGCGCCCGGTTGTAGCGGCCATGCACCGCCAGCGCCGCGGCATAGAGGCCCAGCCGCACCGCCTCCGGCCGGCGCGGGCGGCGAAACTCGCGCCCGCCCTCCAGCGCGGTCTCCAGTTGCGGGCCGAGATCGGGCGCGGCCAGCGCCAGCCGGGCCGGCAGGTCGTGAAACGCCGCCAGCGCCGCGCGGCTGTCGGCGCTCAGGAATTCCGGCCAGTCCGCCTGCAACAGCCACAGCGGCAGTTCCTGCACCGCCTCGCCCTTGCGGGTGGCGCGGCCGGAAACCTGCGCCACCGCCGGCACCACGTTGCGCGGCATCAGCAGCGCATCGCGCAGGGGCGGGTTCTGCATCAGCGCGGCATGGGCCAGCCGCGCCAGCCGGCGGTCGTCGGGCCGGGCCACGAACAGCCAGCCCAGCACCTCCGCCGCCTCGCGCCGCTGGGCGGCCAGGCGCGCGGGCCCCGGCCCGCCCTGCGCCACCGCATTCTCCGCCTCGACCATGCCGCACCCCCTTTCCGCCTTGCGGCGCCGGAACCCCTGCCCCGCGCCCGTCCCGACCCGGCCCCGGCCGCGCCGCGACCCTCGCTTCCTGCCTAGTCCATCCGCCTTCCTCCGGGCTAGGAGAAAAACCGGCCGGGCGGGCAAATCGCACCCCCGGAGCCTTCCTTCCGGCGGCCGGTCGCGGCGCCTTGCAACCCCGCCCGCCCGCTCCTATGAGGGGGCCATCCATCGCCCCAAGCCACCCCCAAGGAGCCCCCTCATGGATATCGCCGCCCGCCGCACGGCCTCGCCCGAGTTCTGGAACCTCTCGACCGCGCTGAGGATGCTGGCGGCGGATGCCGTGCAGGCCGCCAATTCCGGCCATCCGGGCATGCCGATGGGCATGGCCGACGTGGCGACGGTGCTGTTTCGCGACTTCCTGAAATTCGACGCCTCGGCGCCGAACTGGTTCGACCGCGACCGCTTCGTGCTGTCGGCCGGCCATGGCTCGATGCTGATCTATGCGCTGCTGCACCTGACCGGCTACGAGCAGATGAGCATCGAGGAGATCCGCAACTTCCGCCAGCTGGGCGCGATCACCGCCGGCCACCCGGAATACGGCCATGTCGAGGGCGTCGAGACCACCACCGGCCCGCTGGGCCAGGGCCTCGCCACCGCCGTCGGCATGGCGATGGCCGAGGAGCATCTGCGCGCCACGCTGGGCCCTGATCTGTGCAACCACCGCACCTGGGTGATCGCCGGCGACGGCTGCCTGATGGAGGGCATCAGCCAGGAGGCCATCGCCCTGGCCGGCCACCAGAAGCTGGGCCGGCTGGTGGTGCTGTGGGACCATAACGACATCACCATCGACGGCCGCGTGTCGATGTCGGATTCCACCGACCAGGCGGAGCGTTTCCGCGCCTCGGGCTGGCGGGTGCTGGATTGCGACGGCCATGACGAGCACGACATCCGCCGCGCCCTGACCTCGGCCGTCGAGGGCGAGGACGGCCGCCCGGTGCTGGTCGCCTGCAAGACGGTGATCGGCTATGGCGCGACCAAGCAGGACACCGCCGGCGTGCATGGCAGCCCGCTGGGCGCCGCCGAGATCGAGCGGCTGCGCGAGATCTTCGGCTGGCCGCACCCGGCCTTCGAGATCCCCGCCGCCATCCGCGACCAGTGGCGCGCCATCGGCGCCCGCGGCGCCGAGGCCCGCGCCGCCTGGGCCGCCCGCGTCGACGCGCTGGACCCGGAGGCGCGCATCGAATTCGCCCGCCGCGTCAACATGGACCTGTCCGACAAGCTCTCGCCGGCGATTTCGGCGCTGAAGGTGCAGGCGCTGTCCGGCAAGCCCAAGGTCGCCACCCGCAAGGCCAGCGAGATGGTGCTGGAGGTGGTCAACCCGCATCTGCCGGAGACCATCGGCGGCTCGGCCGACCTCACCGGCTCGAACAACACGCTGACCCCGGATCTGGGCGTGTTCGGCCCGGAGAACCGCGAGGGCCGCTATATCCATTACGGCATCCGCGAGCATGGCATGGCCGCCGCCATGAACGGGCTGGCGCTGCATGGGGGCCTGCGCCCCTATGGCGGCACCTTCATGGCCTTCACCGATTACGCGCGCGGCGCCATGCGGCTGTCGGCGCTGATGGGGGCGCCGGTGGTCTATGTGATGACGCATGACAGCATCGGCCTGGGCGAGGACGGCCCCACCCACCAGCCGGTCGAGCATCTGGCCATGCTGCGGGCGACGCCGAACCTGTGGACCTTCCGCCCCTGCGACCTGATCGAGACGGCGGAGGCCTGGGAATTGGCGCTGTCCTCGACCACCACCCCCTCGGTGCTGGCGCTGTCGCGGCAGAACCTGCCGCTGCTGCGCGAGGAGGCGGGCGAGAACCGCAGCGCACGCGGCGCCTATGTGCTGCGCGAGGCCTCGGCCGAACCGCAGGTGGTGCTGATGGCCACCGGCTCGGAGGTCGAGATCGCGGTGGCCGCCCGCGCGGCGCTGGAGGGCGAGGGCATCCCGACCCGCGTGATCTCGGTCCCCTGCATGGAGCTGTTCCTGGCGCAGGACCCCGCCTGGCGCCGCGAGGTGCTGCCCGAGGGCACCGTGCGCGTCGCCGTCGAGGCGGCGGTCCAGATGCCCTGGGACCGGCTGCTCTATGCCGAGGGCGGCACCGAGGCGCGGTCGGGCTTCGTCGGCATGACCGGCTTTGGTGCCTCGGCCCCGGCCCCGGCGCTCTACCAGCATTTCGGCATCACCGCCGAGGCCGTCGCGGCCCTGGCCCGCAAGCTGCTGTAACCACGGGGCCGGCGCGCCCCTGACACGAGGTCCGCGTCATGGCATCGAGGCATCTGGCCCCCTTCCTGTCGCTGATGCGGCGGGGCGATCCCGACGGCGCCGTCCACAATGCCGCCGGCATTGCCATCATGCTGCTGTCGGTGTTCTTCTTCACGCTGATGGACGCGACCTCGAAATACCTGACCCAGTACTACCCGCCGCCGATGGTGATCTGGGCGCGCTTCTTCGGCAATTTCGTGGTGCTGCTGCTGGTGCTGCGCAGCCGGGTGATCCCGGCGCTGCATTCGCGCCAGCCGCTGCTGCAGGTCGGGCGCTCGATCACCCAGATGACCTCGCTGGCGCTGTTCGTCTTCGCGCTGCGCGAGATCGGGCTGGCCGAGGCCACCGCCATCGGCGAGATCGGCCCCGCGGTCATCACCCTGTTCGCCGCCATCTTCCTGGGCGAGAAGATCGGGGTGCGCCGCATCACCGGCATCGCCGTGGCGCTGCTGGGGGCGATGATCATCATCCGCCCCGGCATGGGCGTGTTCCAGCCGGCGGCGGTGCTGCCGGCGCTGGGCGCCATCGCCTATGGCTTCGGCGCGGTGCTGACGCGGATGGCGCGCTTCGATTCGGTCGAGACCTCACTGGTCTGGACCATCGGCATCGGCACCATCGTCACCTCCGGCTTCCTGCCGCTGTTCTGGATTCCGGTCGCGCCCGAGCATGTCTGGGGCTTTTGCGTGATCGGCATCCTCGGCGCCGCCGGCCAGGCGCTGCTGATCCGTGCCTTCACCCTGGCCGAGGCCGCCGCCATCGCCCCCTTCGGCTATACCGGGCTGATCTGGGCCGGCCTGTGGGGCTGGCTGTTCTGGGGCATGATCCCCGACAACTGGGTGCTGACCGGGGCGGCGATCATCGTCGGCGCCGGCCTCTATATCTGGGCGCGCGAATCGCAGCTGGCGCGGGAGGACAAGGGTGGCTGAGCCGCGCGAGACCCTGGCCGACCGCCTCAGCGACGGCGCCTTCCGCGGGCTGATGGCGCTGGCCGGGCTGCTGCCCTATCCGCGCCGGGTGGCGGCGATGGGCTGGCTGGTGGCGCATCTGCTGGCGCCCCTGGCCGGCTGGCGCCGGCGCATCCGCGCCAATCTGGCGCTGGCCATGCCCGACCTGCCGGAGGCCGAGATCCGCCGCCTGACCCGGGCGGTGCCCGACAATGCCGGCCGGGCGCTGGCCGAGATCTATGCCGGCGAAAGCTTCCTCGACCGCATCCGCGCCGCCGACCCGCTGGAGGGGCCTGGCCTGCCGGTGCTGGAATCCGCCGCCGCCGAGAGCCGGCCGGTGGTGCTGGCGGTGGCGCATTTCGGCAATTACGACGCCATGCGCGCGGCGCTGGCGGCACGGGGCTGGCCGGTCGGCGCGCTCTACCGGCCGATGCGCAATGCGCTGTTCAACCGCCATTACATCCCGGCCATGCAGGCCATTGCCCAGCCGCTGTTTCCGCGCGGCCGCGCCGGTCTGGCGGCGATGCTGCGCTTTCTGCGCGGCGGCGGCTTCCTGTGCCTCGGCTTCGACCAGTATGACCAGAACGGCACCACCCTGCGGTTCTTCGGCCAGCCGACGCAGACGGTGCTGACCCCGGCGGAACTGGCCATCCGCTACGAGGCGCCGCTGGTGCCGGTGGCCGCCATCCGCCAGCCCGACGGGCTGAGCTTTCGCGTCCATCTCGGCGCGCCGGTGCCGCCGGGCGAGCCGGCGGCGATGATGCAGGCGCTGAACGACGATCTGGAGGCGCTGATCCGCCGCCATCCCGAGCAATGGTTCTGGGTGCATCGCCGCTGGAAGTGATCACAGCGGCGGAATGTCCCCCCCGGCCCGCTTCGCGTGAAACCCGGCCACGAAATCCTCCAGCCGCCCGGCGCCGATGGCCTCGCGCAGCCCTTCCATAAGCTGCTGATAGTAATGCAGGTTATGCCAAGTCAGCAGCATGGCGGCGATGATCTCGCCGGCGCGCACGACATGGTGCAGATAGGCGCGACTGAACTGGCGGCAGGCCGGGCAGGTGCAGTCCTCGTCCAGCGGCCGCGGATCCTCGGCATGGCGGGCATTGCGCAGGTTGACCGAGCCGCGCCGCGTCCAGGCCTGCGCCGTGCGCCCCGAGCGCGAGGGCAGCACGCAATCCATCATGTCCACCCCGCGCTGCACCGCGCCGACGATGTCGTCGGGCTTGCCGACGCCCATCAGGTAGCGCGGCTGGTCCTCCGGCAGCAGGCCGGGGGCGTAATCGAGGACCGAAAACATCGCCTCCTGCCCCTCGCCCACCGCCAGCCCGCCGATGGCATAGCCGTCGAAACCGATGCCGCGCAGGGCCGCGGCGCTTTCCTCGCGCAGTTCCCGCGTCACCCCGCCCTGCATGATGCCGAACAGCGCATGGCCGGGCCGGTCGCCGAAGGCATCGCGCGAGCGCTGCGCCCAGCGCATCGACAGGCGCATGGATTTCGCCACCTCCTCCTCGCTCGCCGGCAGGGCCGGGCATTCGTCGAAGGCCATCACGATGTCGCTGCCCAGAAGGCGCTGAATCTCCATGCTGGTCTCGGGGCTCAGCATGTGCCGGCTGCCATCGACATGGCTGGAGAAGCGCACCCCCTCCTCGCTCAGCTTGCGCAGCCCGGCCAGGGACATGACCTGAAACCCGCCCGAATCGGTCAGGATCGGGCGCTCCCAGCCCATGAAGCGATGCAAACCGCCCAGCCGGGCGATGCGCTCGGCGCCGGGGCGCAGCATCAGGTGATAGGTATTGCCCAGCAGGATGTCGGCGCCGGTTTCGGCGACGCTGCCCGGCAGCATCGCCTTGACGGTGGCCGCGGTGCCCACCGGCATGAAGGCGGGGGTGCGGATCTCGCCCCGCGGCGTCGCGATCACGCCCTTGCGCGCGCGCCCGTCGCGCGCCTCGATCCGAAAGCCGAAAGCCGTCATGTCCTGCCCATCCGTTGCGCCGCGCAATCTAGACCCGGCGGCCGCCATGCGCCAGAGCCGTCGGAAAACCGGACCAGGCCGTTGATTTCAGCCGTAAAGAACCCGCGCCCGCTCCTCGAAGGCGCGCACGATGCGGTGCATGGCCTCTTGGAACACCACGCCGATCACCTTGGCGAGGATCACGTTGCGGAACTCGAAATCGACATGGAAATCCACCTCGCAGCCGCCCGTGGGCAGGTCGCGGAACGTCCAGCCCGAGCGCAGATAGCGGAACGGCCCGTCCAGATAGGCGGTGTCGATGTGCAGATCCTGCGGATACAGCGTCACCCGGCTGCCGAAGCGCTCGCGGAACACCTTGAAGCTGATTACCAGATCGGCCTCGACCAGTTCGGCGCCATCCGGCAGATTCTTGCGCGCCCGGATGCGCGCGGCGCTGTTCCAGGGCAGAAATTCCGGGTAACGCTCGACATCGGCGACCAGATCATACATCTGGCGGGCCGTATAAGGCAGATGACGGGTTTCGGCGTGCTGGGGCACCACAATCTCCTTTGGTGGGACGTGGTGTGGTAAAAACCGCGCCAAATGGCAAGGCGGCAATTGCCGCGACCGGATCGAGGGCGGCCGAGGCCGCCGAGGGGGCAAGGATGAACCCGATGCTGTGGCTGATGCGCGCCTCGCGATGGGCCCGCCACCCGCCCAGTGCCGGCCGGGTCAAGCTGGTGCTGGCGGTGATCGCCGTCGCCGTGGCCATCGTCGTCCTCGACAAAACCGGCTACTGGCCCGACTGGGCGCGCATGGACCGGATGCGGCGCACGGTGCCCTGACCGGCGCCGCCGCCCGCCCCACCACCCGACCGCCGCCGCTGACGCATGAAGGACGCATGAGCACCGCCATCACCACCATCACCACCACCGACGCCCTGGCCGAGATCTGCACCGAGGCCCGCCGGCATCCCTATGTCACGCTCGACACCGAGTTCCTGCGCGAGCGCACCTATTATTCGCGCCTGTGCCTGATCCAGATGGCGCTGCCGCCGGCCGCCAGCGGCAAGGCCAAGGGCGGCGAGGCCGTGCTGATCGACCCGATGGCCGAGGGCCTGTCGCTGGAGCCGCTCTATGCGCTGTTCCGCGACCCGGCGGTGGTCAAGGTGTTCCATGCCGCGCGCCAGGACCTGGAGATCTTCTTCCACGATGCCGGGCTGTTCCCGCAGCCGCTGTTCGACACCCAGGTGGCGGCGATGGTCTGCGGCTTTGGCGAGCAGGTCGGCTACGAAACGCTGGTGAAGCGCATCGCAAGGCAGCAGATCGACAAGTCCTCGCGCTTCACCGACTGGTCGCACCGGCCGCTGTCGCCGGCGCAGCTGACCTATGCGCTGGCCGACGTGACGCATCTGCGCGCGGTCTACGAGGATCTGAAGGCGCAGCTCGACGCCTCCGGCCGGGCGCCGTGGCTGGCCGAGGAAATGGCCGTGCTGACCGACCCGGAGACCTATATCACCCGCCCCGAGGAGGCCTGGCAGCGCGTCAAGACCCGCACCTCCAGCCCGCGCTTCCTCGCCGCGCTGAAGGAGCTGGCCGAGTTCCGCGAGATCTACGCCCAGAGCCGCAACGTGCCGCGCTCGCGGGTGTTCAAGGACGATGCGCTGGTCGAGCTGGCCTCGACCCGGCCGATGAGCGAGGCCGATCTGGGCAAGTCGCGGCTGCTGCTGCGCGAGGCCCGCAAGGGCGACATCGCCCAGGGCATCCTGGCGGCGATGCAGCGGGCGGCCGAGGCCAAGGCGCCGCCGGCCGGGGCGCATGGCCAGCCGGGCCTGCCCGGCAACCCGGCGCTGGCCGACCTGCTGCGGGTGCTGCTGAAGGCCAAGTCGGACGCGACCGGAGTGGCGCCGCGGCTGATCGCCTCGGCGGGCGATCTCGACCAGATCGCGGCCGGCGCCCGCGACGTGCCGGCCCTGCAGGGCTGGCGGGCGGAGGTGTTCGGCAACGACGCCCTGCGCCTTTGCGCCGGCGAGGTGGCGTTGTCGGCCAAGGGCGGACAGGTGCGCGTGGTGCCGGTTGCCGCCGGGAAGTGACGCTCGCCGGTGGCCGCCCGGTGACCGGCGTTTCCGCCACGGGCGGGCGCGGGTTGCGAGGGTGGCGCGGGACGGTGCGTGCAAGCACGCACCCTACGCCGCGACATGAGGCCCTATCGCCGGGGCATGTGCCGAGTCGAAGGAGAAGGCACGTAGGGGGGCGTGCTTGCACGCACCTTGCGATGCGACGTGAGGTACCATCGCCGGGCGCGTGTCGAGCCGCGGCAGGTGTGCCGCAGGGTGTGTGCTCGCACGCATCTTACGACGTAACATGAGGCCCCATCGCCGGGTGCGCGCCGAGCCGAAGGAGACGCGCCATAGGGTGCATGATCTCACGCACCTTGCGATGCAACGTGAGGCACCATCGCCGGGCGCCGGGAGGTTTCCGCCTTGCCCCGATGGCCCGGCGAAACCTTTTCCCCTCAGCGCCGCGCGGCGCGGAAGGTGTCGCAATCCGCCATCTCGCCGGAGCGGAAGCCGCGCAGCAGCCATTCCTGCCGCTGGGCGGCCGAGCCATGGGTGAAGGCATCCGGCATCGGCGCGCGGCCGGCCTGCTTCATCAGCGTGTCGTCGCCCACCGCGGCGGCGGCGTTCTGGGCCTCGCGGATGTCGTCCTCGTCGATGGTGCCGAACTGGTCCGAGGCCTGCCGTGCCCAGATCCCGGCATAGCAATCCGCCTGCAGCTCGGTCAGGACGGAAAGCCGGTTCGATTCGGCCTCGCCGACCTGCTGGCGGCGGGCATTCACCTGGCCCAGCGTGCCGGTCAGGTTCTGGACATGGTGGCCGATCTCGTGCGCGATCACATAGGCGGCGGCGAAATCGCCGCCCGCGCCCATGCGCTGCGACATCACCTTGAAGAAATCGGTGTCCAGATAGACCCGGCGGTCGCCGGGGCAATAGAACGGCCCCATCGCCGCCGAGGCGCCGCCGCAGGCCGATTGCACGGCGCCGGAGAACAGCACCAGCCGCGGGTCGGAATAGTCGATGCCGACCTGCTCGGGCAGCACCCGTCCCCAGACATCCTCGGTCCCGCCCAGCACGGCGGCGACGAAATTGCCCATCTCGCGCTGCTCGGGGGTCAGCTCGGCCGGGTCGGTCTGCTGCTGCTGGCTGCCGCCGTCGAGCCCGGAGACCAAGGGCGAGATGTCGATGCCGAAGAAATAGCCGACCGCCAGCACCGCCAGCACCCCCACCAGCCCCATGCCGCCGGTGGCGACGCCGCCGCGGCCGCGCCGGTCCTCGATATTGCGGCTGCGCCGCATTCCGCGCCAATCCATGCCGATCTCCCTGCGCTGCACCCGGCCCTCGCGGTCAGGTTACCGCAGCCGCCTGCGGGCGCAACACCGCTGCGGGGTTGACAGTTCCTGCCCCAGCCCACAGCAGGGGGCCCGGACGAAAGGGGCAGATGCATGTTCGACTGGGTGGTGGCGACGATCGAGGGCTGGGGCTATCTGGGGGTGTTCCTGCTGATGGTGGCCGAGAACGTGTTCCCGCCGATCCCCTCCGAGGTCATCATGCCGCTGGCGGGGTTCCTGGCCGGGCGGGGCGACCTGTCGCTGACCCTGACCGTGCTGGTCGGCACCGCCGGCTCGGTCACCGGCACGCTGATGTGGTACGGGATCGGCAAGGCCTTCGGCGAGGAGCGGCTCAAGCGCCTCGCCGCCCGGCACGGCCGGCTGCTGACCCTATCGCCGTCCGACATCGACAATGCCCATGGCTGGTTCCAGCGCCACGGCGCCGCGGCGGTGTTCTTCGGCCGCATGATCCCGGCCATCCGCACCCTGATCTCGGTCCCGGCCGGGCTGTCGGCAATGCCGTTCTGGCGCTTCCTGCTCTATACCGTGCTGGGCTCGGCGCTCTGGACCGGGGTGCTGACCTTTGCCGGGCTGGTGCTGCATGAAAACTATGCCCTGGTCGCGGATTACGTCGACCCGCTGTCCAAGCTGGTGGTGGTCGCAGTGGTCGTCCTCTACCTGTGGCGGGTGCTGCGCTGGCGGCCGCGCTAGGATCACGCAATTGGCATTTGCCGCCCCCCGGCCGAGTCCCTAACCCGAAGCCATGAACCGATTGTCCCCCCGAGACCTGGGCCTTCTGGCCGGCGCCGGATCGGCGCTGCTGCTGGCCGCCGCGCTGGCCTTTCAGGCGGCGGGCTATGCGCCCTGCGAGCTGTGCATCCTGCAACGCTGGCCGCATCTGGTCGCCGCCCTGCTGGGGCTGGCGGCCTGGTTCACCGGCGGCGCCCGCGCGGTGCTGTGGCTGGGGGCGCTGGCGGCGCTGACCGCCATGGGCCTGGCTGGCTGGCATGCCGGCATCGAATATGGCTGGTGGCCGGGGCCGGCGGCCTGTTCGGGCGGGATGAACCTGGGCGCGATCTCGACCAGCGACCTGCTGGCGCAGATCGAGGCCAATACCCAGGTGATCCGCTGCGACCAGCCGGCGCTGTCCATCCTCGGCCTGTCGATGGCGGGTATGAACGCCCTCGCCTCGGCCGTCCTCGCCGCGATCTGGATCGCCGCCGCCCGCCGATAGGCATCCCGGGGCGGCGCGCGCGTTGCACCTTGCCCCCCCGCCTGATAGACCACGCGCGAGAGCAAGCCCGAGGTTCCGCGCGTGAGTGACATCCCCGAAAATCCCGACACCCCCGAGGACGATGACACCGCCGTGACCGGCACCGGGCGCCCGGTCATGGCCCATGACGGGCCGGTGGTCGGCATCGCGCATGAAATGCGCACCGCCTATCTGGACTATGCGATGTCGGTCATCGTCAGCCGGGCGATTCCCGACCTGCGCGACGGGCTGAAGCCGGTGCATCGCCGCGTGCTGTTCGCCATGCACGAGACCGGCAACACCCATGACAAGCCCTATCGCAAGTCGGCCCGGCCGGTCGGCGACACCATGGGCAAATACCACCCGCATGGCGACGCCTCGATCTATGACGCGCTGGTGCGCATGGCGCAGGATTTTTCCATGTCGCTGCCGCTGCTCGACGGGCAGGGCAACTTCGGCTCCATGGACGGCGACAGCCCGGCGGCGATGCGCTATACCGAGGTGCGCATGGCCAAGGCGGCGAATTTCCTGCTGGCCGACATCGACAAGAACACCGTCGACTTCCAGGACAACTATGACGGCAAGGACCGCGAGCCGGTGGTGCTGCCGGCGCGGTTCCCCAACATGCTGGTCAACGGCGCCGGCGGCATCGCCGTCGGCATGGCCACCAACATCCCGCCCCACAACCTGGGCGAGGTGATCGACGCCACGCTGGCGCTGATCGACAATCCCGACCTGTCGACCGAGCGGCTGATGGAGATCGTGCCCGGCCCCGACTTTCCCACCGGCGGCGTGATCCTCGGCCGTTCGGGCGTGCGCAAGGCCTATCTGGAGGGGCGCGGCTCGATCGTCATCCGCGCCCGGACCCGCATCGAGGAGGTGCGCGGCGGCCGCCAGGCGATCATCGTCGATCAGATCCCCTATCAGGTCAACAAGGCCACGATGATCGAGCGCATTGCCGAACTGGGCAAGGAAAAGCGCATCGAGGGCATCAGCCATGTCCAGGACGAATCCGACCGCCACGGCGTGCGGGTGGTAATCGAGCTGAAGCGCGACGCCACGCCCGAGGTGGTGCTGAACCAGCTCTTCCGCTTTACGCCCACGCAGGTCAGCTTCGGCGCCAACATGCTGGCGCTGAACGGCGGCCGCCCCGAGCAGCTGACCCTGCGCGACTTCCTCAGCCATTTCATCACCTTCCGCGAGGAGGTGGTGGCGCGGCGCACCGCCTATGAGCTGAACAAGGCGCGCGAGCGGGCGCATGTGCTGTGCGGCCTTGCCGTGGCGGTGTCGAACGTGGACGAGGTGGTGGCGACCATCCGCAGCAGCCGCGATGCCGCCGAGGCGCGCGAGCGGCTGATGACCCGGCGCTGGCCGGCGCATGAGATCGTCGAATATCTGCGCCTGATCGACGACCCGGAGCATCCGGTGAACGAGGACGGCACCTACAACCTGTCGGAAACCCAGGCCCGCGCCATCCTCGACCTGCGCCTGCAACGCCTGACCCAGCTGGGCGTACAGGAGGTCACCGACGAGCTGGCGCAACTGGCCGAGGCGATCCGCGACTATCTGGCCATCCTCGCCTCGCGCGAGCGGATCATGGCCATCATCGGCGGCGAATTGCGCGAGGTGCGCGAATTGTTCGCGGTGCCGCGCCGCACCGAGATCACCGACTGGGCCGGCGATCTGGACGACGAGGACCTGATCGAGCGCGAGGAGATGGTCGTCACCATCACCGAGGGCGGCTATATCAAGCGCACCCCCTTGGCCGAGTTCCGCAGCCAGCGGCGCGGCGGCAAGGGCCTCGCCGGCATGGCCACCAAGGACGACGACGTGGTCACCACCCTGTTCGTCGCCAATACCCATACCGAACTGCTGTTCTTCGCCTCGGACGGCATGGTCTACCGGCTGAAATGCTGGCGGCTGCCGATGGGCGGGCGCACCGCCAAGGGCAAGGCGCTGGTCAACATCCTGCCGATCGAGAACGGCACCTCCATCGCCGCGCTACTGCCCATGGACGCGCCCGAGGCGGAATGGGACGACTATCAGGTGGTCTTCGCCACCTCCGAGGGCGATGTGCGCCGCAATGCGCTGTCGGATTTCACCAATATCATGCGCAACGGCAAGATCGCCATGAAGCTGCCCGAGGGCGTGCGGCTGATCGACGTGCGCATGGCGACCGAGGATGACGACGTGATGCTGATCACGGCGGGCGGCCGGGCCATCCGCTTCCGCACCACGGATGTGCGCATCTTCAAGGGCCGCGATTCGACCGGGGTGCGCGGCATCCGGCTGGGCACGGATGACCACGTGGTGTCCATGTCGGTGATCCGCCATTTCGAGGCCGACCCGGCCGAGCGCGCCGCCTATCTGAAGATGCGCCGGGCCGTGGCCGGGGCGCTGGATGACGGCGCCGAGGCCGACGAGGACGAGGAAACCGTGGCCGAGGGCAGCATCACCCAGGAACGCTATGCCGAGATGTCGGCGGCCGAGGACCTGATCCTGACCATCACCGCCAAGGGCGCCGGCAAGATCAGCTCCAGCCACGACTATCCGGTGCGCGGGCGCGGCGGCCTCGGCGTGATCGCCATGGACAAGGCGATGCGCGGCGGCGCCCTGGTCGCCAGCTTCCCGGTCGAGCCCGACGACCAGGTGATGCTGGCCACCTCGACCGGCCAGTCGATCCGGGTGCCGGTGGACGGCATCAGCTTCCGTTCGCGCAGCGCCGGGGGCGTGCGAGTGTT
Organism: Paracoccus sp. (in: a-proteobacteria); assembly: GCA_040392885.1. Taxonomy (GTDB): domain Bacteria; phylum Pseudomonadota; class Alphaproteobacteria; order Rhodobacterales; family Rhodobacteraceae; genus Paracoccus. The sequence goes on from JBEBVF010000017.1 coordinate 33,220, forward strand.
CAATACCGCCGAGGGCGAGGAAGTCGTCTCGGTCGCCCGCATCGCCGACCAGGGCGACGAGGACGAGGCGTGAATGGCGGGATTGCACCGGGGCGCGGCCTCGGTGCATCCTTGCGCACCCGTGACCCGAGCCTGCCATGAATGACGCCCCTGCCCCCGCCTATCAGGTCCTGGCCCGGAAATACCGGCCGGAGACCTTTGCCGACCTGATCGGTCAGGAGGCGATGGTTCGCACGCTGAAGAACGCCTTCGCCGCCGACCGCATCGCGCAGGCCTTCATCATGACCGGCATCCGCGGTGTCGGAAAGACCACCACCGCCCGCATCATCGCCAAGGGGCTGAACTGCATCGGCGCCGACGGCCAGGGCGGCCCGACGACCGAGCCCTGCGGGGTCTGCGAGCATTGCGTGGCGATCTCCGAGGGCCGCCATGTCGACGTGATGGAGATGGACGCCGCCTCGCGCACCGGCGTCGGCGACATCCGCGAGATCATCGACAGCGTGCATTACCGGGCGGCCTCGGCGCGCTACAAGATCTACATCATCGACGAAGTGCACATGCTGTCGATCAACGCCTTCAACGCGCTGCTGAAGACGCTGGAGGAACCGCCGCCGCATGTGAAGTTCATCTTTGCCACCACCGAGATCCGCAAGGTGCCGGTCACGGTGCTGTCGCGCTGCCAGCGGTTCGACCTGCGCCGGATCGAACCCGAGCAGA
>JBEBVF010000018.1:0-33439 GCA_040392885.1 Paracoccus sp. (in: a-proteobacteria)
CGGGCGTGGATAAGTCTCGCGTGGTCTGGCGGGTTTTCGATCGCCGCTTCGGTTGAAAGGGGGAGAAGGCCGGCCCTGCGGGGCCGGCCTGCGCTGCCGCCCGGCCCTGCCGGGCGCGCGCCTATGCCGCTAGCGCCTCGCGCAGCGCGGCGGGCAGGCGGGCCGGGCGCAGGGCCGTCGTCAGGCAGACCACGGTGACCCGCGCCGAGAACAGCGGCATCTCGCCGCGCATCACCTGCTGGTCCAGCACCACCCGCGCCGGGCTGAGCGCCGAAAGCCCGGTGCGCACGACAAGTTCATCGTCGAACATCGCCGGCGCCAGGTAATCCGCCTCGACCCGGCGCACGGCAAAGACGAAGCCCCGCGCCTTCAGCGCCACCTGGTCCAGCCCCAGCCCGCGCAGCCATTCCGACCGCGCTCGCTCGATATATTTCAGGTAGTTGGCATAGTAGACGATGCCGCCCATGTCGGTGTCCTCGTAATAGACCCGCACCGGCCACAGATGTGCCTCTTGCGCCCCCTGCGTCATTTGCCCGCCTCGCTGCCGTTGACAGCCCGGTTTCTGCCGCCCATGTTCCCGGCCCGCAAGCCCCGAGGTTCCGCCCATGCCCGTCGTCGTCGTCGAATCCCCCGCCAAGGCCAAGACCATCAACAAATATCTGGGCGCGGATTATACCGTTCTGGCCAGCTTCGGCCATGTGCGCGACCTGCCGCCCAAGGATGGCAGCGTCGATCCCGACGACGGTTTCGCCATGAAATGGGAGGTCGCCGCCGACTCGAAAAAGCATCTCAAGGCGATCAGGGACGCACTGAAGGACGACCCCAACCTGATCCTCGCCACCGACCCCGACCGCGAGGGCGAGGCGATCTCCTGGCACCTGCTGGAGGCGCTGCAACCGGCGCTGAAGAAGGGGGCCGAAGTCAGCCGGGTGACCTTCAACGCCATCACCCGGAATGCCGTGACCGAGGCCATGGCCAATCCCCGCGCCATCGACCAGCCGCTGGTCGACGCCTATCTGGCGCGCCGCGCGCTGGACTATCTGGTCGGCTTCAACCTGTCGCCGGTGCTGTGGCGCAAGCTGCCGGGCGCCAAATCCGCTGGGCGGGTGCAGTCGGTGGCGCTGCGCGTCATCGTCGACCGCGAGATGGAGATCGAGGCCTTCGAGGCGCAGGAATACTGGGACGTGCATGCCCGCCTCGCCACCCCCGCAGGCGAGGAATACGAGGCGCAGCTGGTCAGCCTCGACGGCAAGCGGCTGGGGCGGTTCGATCTGCCCGACCACCAGCGCGCCGCCTCGGCGGTCTCGGCTCTGGCGGCGGCCGCGCTGCGCGTCACCTCGGTTTCCGCCAAGCCGGTCAGCCGCAACCCCTTTGCACCTTTCATGACTTCGACGCTGCAGCAGGAGGCCAGCCGCAAGCTCGGCCTCGGTGCGCGGGCCTGCATGTCGGCGGCGCAGCGCCTCTACGAGGCCGGCCTCATCACCTATATGCGGACCGACGGTATCGACATGGCGCCCGAGGCGGTGATGGCCGCCCGCGACGCCATCCGCGACCGGTTCGGCGCGGCTTACGTCCCCAAAAGTCCGCGCATGTACAAGAACAAGGCCAAGAACGCGCAGGAGGCGCATGAATGCATCCGCCCCACCGACATGGCGCGCGGGCCGGAGGCGGCGCGGATTGCCGACAGCGACCAGCGGCGCCTCTATGAGCTGATCTGGAAGCGCACCCTGGCCAGCCAGATGGAAGCGGCGCGGATGGAGCGCACCACCGTCGAGATCGAGGGCGCACGCGGCGAGGTCGGCCTGCGCGCCACCGGCCAGGTGATGCTGTTCGATGGCTTCCTGCGCGTCTATGACGAGGGTCGCGACGACAGCGATGACGAGGACAGCCGCCGCCTGCCGGCCATTGCCGAGGGCGAGCCGGCCCGGCTGGTCGCCGCCGCCTACGCCGCCGAGCTGGACAAGGCCGAGGACAAGGACGCCTTTGCCGCCAGCCCCGACCGCGCTGTGCTGGGCCGCCAGCACCACACCCAGCCGCCGCCGCGCTATACCGAGGCGACGCTGGTCAAGCGCATGGAGGAGCTGGGCATCGGCCGGCCCTCGACCTATGCCAGCATCGTCACCACGATCCAGGACCGCGATTACGTCCGCAAGGACAAGAACCGCCTGATCCCGGAGGACAAGGGCCGGCTGGTGACGGTGTTCCTGACCCGCTATTTCCCGCGCTATGTCAGCTATGACTTCACCGCCGATCTGGAGACCGAGCTGGACGAGATCAGCGCCGGCGATCTGGTCTGGCGCGACGTGCTGGCCCGGTTCTGGCGCGATTTCACCAAGGCGCTGGAGGGCACCTCGGAATTGCGCATCTCCGAGGTGCTGGACGCCATCGACGAGGCGCTGGCCCCGCATCTCTATCCGCCGCGCGCCGATGGCGGCGATCCGCGCGAATGCCCGCTCTGCCGTGCCGGGCGGCTGAACCTGAAGACCGCGCGCTCGGGCGGGGCGTTCATAGGCTGCTCGAACTATCCCGAATGCCGCTATACGCGGCCGCTCTCGGCGCCGGATGGCGAGGGGGCGGCGGGCGACCGCGTGCTGGGCGAGGAGGGCGGCGAGGAGATCAGCCTGCGCAACGGCCGTTTCGGCCCCTATGTCCAGCGCGGCGAGGCCACGGCCGAGGTGCCGAAGCCGCCGCGCGCCAGCCTGCCCAAGGGCTGGGACCCGGCGACGCTGGACCTCGACCGGGCGCTGGCGCTGCTGGCGCTGCCGCGCCAGATCGGCGCCCATCCCGAGGATGGCGAGCCGGTCGAGGCCGGCATCGGCCGCTATGGCCCCTATGTGCGGCACGGCAAGGTCTATGCGAACCTGCCCGATGCCGACGAGGTGTTCAGCATCGGGATGAACCGCGCCATCGAGGTTCTGGCGCAGAAGGCCAGCCGCGGGGCCCGCGGCGCCGCGGCCGCCGAGCCGCTGAAGGCACTGGGCGAGCATCCCGAAGGCGGCGCCATCGCGGTGATGAAGGGGCGCTACGGGCCCTATGTGAAATGGGACAAGGTCAACGCGACCCTGCCCCGCGACATGGCACCCGAGGAGGTGACGCTGGAGGCGGCGCTGGACCTGATCGCGGCCAAGCAGGCCAAGGGTGGCAAGGCGAAAAAGGCGCCGGCGAAGAAGGCGGCGGCGAAACCGGCCGCGGCACGGAAGGCTCCGGCGAAAAAGGCCGCCACCAAGGCCGCCGCCGACAAGCCGGTCCGGGCGGCAGCGAAGAAGGCCCCGGAAGGCAAGCCCGCCGCAAAGAAACCCGCCGCCAAGAAGGCGGCGAAGCCGGCGGAATAAGGGTAGGGGGTTCGCCGACGGGCGAATCCCTTTCCGCATCCTGTCGCGGAGTCGTAACAGCCGCCTCAGCCCATTGCGGTCACTCATTCCCTTTTGAATGCAGCGCAATGATGCTGTTCCAGACGAGGGCATCCTGCGAGAAAATCACCGGTGCCGATCCTTCAGGGCAAGGCCCGGCGCAGGAATCGGCTGCGATCGCCGGACTGGCCCGACGGGTTTTGCGGGACCAGACAGCCCGGAATCCGGGCCGCTTCGCCCCTGACCCCGGTCAGTCGCCCACCCGGGTCGAGGTGCCGTCCCCGGCCAGGACCGCGCGGAAGCCGCCCGGATCGTCCAGCGAGAACACGATGATCGGCAGGTTGTTGTCGCGGGCCAGCGCGATGGCGCTGGCATCCATCACCCCCAGATGCTGCTGCAGCACCTCGTCATAGCTGACGCGGGCATAACGCTTGGCATCGGGATACTTGATCGGGTCCTTGTCATAGACGCCGTCGACCTTGGTGCCCTTGAAGATCGCCTCGCAATTCATCTCGGACGCGCGCAGCGTCGCCGCCGTGTCGGTGGTGAAATACGGGTTGCCGGTGCCGGCGGCAAAGATCACGATGCGCTTCTTTTCCAGGTGGCGGACGGCGCGGCGGCGGATATAGGGCTCGGCCACCTCGTCCATGCGGATGGCGGTGATGACCCGGGTATGGATGCCCTTGGCCTCCAGCGCCGATTGCATGGCCAGCGCGTTCATCACCGTGGCGAGCATGCCCATATAGTCGGCGGTGGTGCGCTCCATGCCCTGGGCGCTGCCCTGCAACCCGCGGAAGATGTTGCCGCCGCCGATCACCATGCAGATCTCGACGCCCATCTTGTGGACCGATTCGACCTCGTCGGCGATGCGGGCGACCGTGGGCGGGTGCAGGCCGAAGCCCTGGTCGCCCATCAGCGCCTCGCCCGAGATCTTGAGCATGACCCGGCCATAGCTGGGGGCGGGGGCCGGGGGCTGGGCCGAGGGTTGCGGGGTGCCGTTCATCGCCTTGCCTCTGGGTCGCTGCGCTCGCCGGCCCTTTTGTCCCATTTGCCGGCGCAATACAACCGGGGGCGGGACGGGTGGCGAAAGGCGGCCGGATGGTGGAAGACGGGCAGATCGAGGCGGTGGTGGCGGGGCTGGACCCGGCCCGGCCGGTGCTGATCGCCGGGCCGACGGCGGCCGGGAAATCGGCGCTGGCGCTGGCCATCGCCCGCGCGCAGGGCGGCGTGGTGGTCAATGCCGACGCGCTGCAGGTCTGGGATTGCTGGCAGGTGCTGACCGCGCGCCCCTCGCCGGCCGACGAGGCGGCCGCGCCGCATGTGCTTTACGGGCATGTGCCGCGCGGGACCGCCTATTCGGTGGGCGACTGGCTGGCCGAGGTGGCGCCCCTGCTGGCTGCCGGCCTGCGCCCGATCATCGCCGGCGGCACCGGCCTCTACCTGACCGCGCTGACCGAGGGGCTGGCGGTGATCCCGCCGGTGCCGCCCGAAATCCGCGCCGAGGGCGAGGCGCTGCTGGCCGGGGAGGGGCTGGCGGCGATGGTGGCGCGGCTGGATGCGCGCACCGCCGCCGGGATCGACCGCGCCAATCCGGCCCGGGTGATGCGCGCCTGGGAGGTGCTGCGCGCCACCGGCCGCGGCCTGGCCGGGTGGCAGGCCGAGACCGGCCCGCCGCTGCTGCCGCCCACACAGGCGCAGCGGCTGGTGCTGGTCCCCGACCGCGACCGCCTGGCCGAGCGGATCGCCCGGCGCTTTGACGCCATGCTGGCGGCGGGCGCGCTGGAGGAGGTGCGGGCCAATGCGCCCTTCTGGCAGCCCCGCGCGCAATGGGCTCGCGCCATCGGCGCGCGCGAGCTGATGGCCTGGCTGGGCGGAGAGATGACCCGGGACGAGGCCCGCGAGGCCGCCGTCATCGCCACCCGCCAATATGCCAAGAGCCAGAGAAGCTGGTTCCGCAACCGCATGAAGGACTGGCAGCAGGTGGTGATCTAGCGGAAGCGGGGAGGAGCCGCCGTCCTTGGCACCGCGCGCGGGCCACGGGCCGCGCGAGGCGCTGACGGGGTTTCCGATGTCCTTCCTCTGCGAGGGGTGGGTTGCCCGACTTACCCACCCCCTCCGACTCCCCTGGGTCTCCGGGCGTGGATAAGTCTGCGTGCTCACGGCGCGCTTCTGCCAAGGGATCAGATGCAGGGTGATGCACCCCTAGCGCCGCCAGATCCCCGGCGAGAACAGCGCCAGGATGGCCAGCGTCTCCATCCGGCCCACCACCATGGCCGCGGCCAGGATCGCCTTGGTGAAATCCGGCAGCCCGGCCCAGCCGTTCCAGGGCGCGCCGGCGAAGCCGGCCGAGCCCTCGAAGGCCGGGGTCAGCGGGATCGAGCTGGCCAGCGGCCCGGTATTGGTCAGCGCCGCCACCGACAGGATCGTGGCGCTGTCGAAGCTGACATCCTTGATCGAGACCAGCATGATCGTCACCGCGATCGACACCGCGAACAGCATGAAGAAGATGAAGGCCAGATAGGCGCCCTCGCGCCGCAGCCGCCGCGCCCCGCGCCCGCCGCCCGAGATCGAGGTCGGGTGCAGCACCCGCTCCATCTCGCGCTCGGACTGGCGGGCCAGCGCATAGACCCGCAGCAGCTTGACCCCGCCGGCGGTGGTCGCGACGCCGCCGCCCATCATCGCCAGCCCGGCCAGCATCAGCCCCGGCGAGGTCAGGCCGGACCAGCTGCGCGCGCGCTCCCACGCCGCCGAGGTCCAGCCGGTGGTGGTCAGATAGCTCAGCCCGTTGAACAGCCCGCCCCAGGCCGCCGAGGCCGCGCCGCGCAGGCCCAGCGCGGTGTCCTCGTCGGCTTCGATGCTGGCGACGAAATGGCGGGCGAACAACACCAGCGCGATCAGCCCGACAAAGCCCGCCGCCATGCGCAGCTCCGGGTCGTCGCGCAGCCGTTCGGAGGCGACCAGCTCGCCGCCGCCGGGCCAGCAGCGCCGCGACAGCGCCGGGACCAGGAACACCAGCACGATGGCCTCGCCCACGAAGCCCGAGCGCTCGCCCACCGCCCCCGCCACCGGCGCGATGCCGGAGGTGGACAGCGTGCCCATGGCGCGGGTGATGGCGACGATGCCCGGATCGCCGGCGATCAGCAGCAGCGTCCAGGCCAGCAGGGTCAGCCCGGCATAGACCGGGAACACCGCCTCGAAGGCGCGGCTGAGCCGGTAGCCGGGGGCATCGAGCCCGGTATCGGCGATGTCGGCGGTGATATGCGGCAGCACGCGGCCGCCATGGGCCGGCAGGCGGCCGAAGCGGTCGGGGCGGCCGAAGGGCGAGGTCATGATCTCGAAGCCGCCGATGCGCAAAGGCGACATGATGGCGATGGCGGCGACGAGGACGAACAGCCCGCCCATCCAGCCCACCAGCGACCGCCACAGATGCAGGGAACTGGCCAGCCGCTCGGGCGCATAGAGGCTGGCGCCGGTGGTGGTCAGGCAGGACACCATCTCCCACCAGGCATTGAGCAGCCCGGTATCCGGCAGCGCCATGGCCAGCGGCGTCGCCAGCATCAACGGCAGCGCGGTATAGGTGGCCAGCATGGTCAGCAGCATGGTGCGGGCCCGCGCGGGCCGGGGCCGGCGTGCGGCGGCGATGGCGACCAGCGTCAGCAGGGTGAGAAAGATCGCCGCGTTGAACAGGAAGATGCGCGAGATGTGCAGGTAACCCAGCGTGCGGGCATGGGCGGCGGGGATCAGCATCGCCCCGGCCCCGGTCCAGCCCAGCAGCACGATCGGCGGCACCGCGGCGACAATGCGGCTCACGATGCCCATGGCCGGCCTGTCCTGGGGAGGGGGGCGGTCGCGCGCCCGAGGGGAGTGCGGGTGGAAACGGCGGGCGCGGCCGTGATGCTGCGCTGCGAAGGCCGGAAGGCCGGCAGGGGGAGCGGGGCGGAGGCCGGGACGGGCGAGAAACCTTGCCCTGCCGATGCCGGAAAAGCCCCCGAGGTGGAGCGGGGCGTCATCTGCCCCTGTCCCTGCTCGCTGGTCGATGCGGTCGCGATCAGGCGCTCGCCCCGGCGGCTCGTCGGCATGGCGGCGCTGATTCTAGCCGGCACTGCAGTCGGCATTGACCGAACCGGCGCAGCCCGCCCGCCTTTCCGGAATGCCGTGCGCGATCCCGCCCGCCCCATGCTGGCGCTCCACGCCCCCGATGCCACGGCACCGACCGCGAGGCCGGTGGGCGTGGCCCTGCCGTGGGTCATCGGCGGCATCGGGCGGGGACGGCGAGGTGCCGGGACAGGCCCCGGTTGCCGCAACGGCCGGCCCGCGGCCCGATGCGCCCCCGGTTCCACCGCAGGGGCGGCCGGGCGGGTGGCGATATGTGCGGCGCGCGCCATCACCGGGTCAGAAGAAATCGATGGCGACTTGCAGCAGGCGCTCGACCTCGGCCACGTCGCCGGACAGTGCGAAGATGCAGACGATGTCACCCTCCTCCAGCCGCATGTCGGGGCCGGGGCGCAGGATCTGGTCGCCCTTCCGGACCATGCCGATCAGCGCCCCCTCGGGCAGGTCGAGGTCGCGGATCGGCGTCCCGGCGATGGGCGAGGTCGCCAGCACCTGCGCCTCGATCACCTCGGCCTCGGCATCGCCGACGGAATAGATGTCGCGCACCCGGCCGTGGCGGACATGGCGCAGGATGGTCGAGACCGTACTTGCGCGTGGGTTGATATAGGCGTCGATGCCCAAGGGCGCGGCTAGCGTCACCAGCGAGGGGTCGTTGATCAGCGCAATGGCCAGCTTTGCCCCCGCCTGCCGCGCCCGCACCGCGGCGAGGATGTTGGTCTTGTCGTCGTCGGTCAGGGTCAGCACCGCATCGGCGGTGGGAATGCCGGCCTCCTCCAGCAATTCGCTCGACAGCCCGTCGCCGTTCAGCACGATGGTGCGGCGCAGGCTGTCGGCGGCGATCTCGGCGCGCTCGGCGCTGCGCTCGATCAGCATGGCGCGGACGCGGCGCGGGCCGGATTCCAGCTCACGCGCGACATGGATGCCGACATTGCCGGCGCCGATCAGCACCACCCGCTTCGGCAGCGCGGCGGATTTGCCGAATACCTCCAGCGTGCGCGGCACGTCGTCGACATGGCTGAACACATAGATGCGGTCGCCGGCAAAGAGCTGGTCGTTGGGCTCGGGCACGAACAGCCGCCCCTCGCGGCGCACGCCGACCACCACCGCCCGCAGCGAGGCGAACAGCTCCGCCAGCTGCCGCAGCGGGGTGTTGAGGCAGGGGCAATCCTCGGTCAGCGCCAGCCCCAGCAGCTGCGCGCGGTCGTTGAGAAAGCTCTCCGCATCGAAGGTCGAGGGCGCATAGAGCTGTTGCAGCGCGGCGCGGCCGACCTCGCGCTCGGGCGAGATCACCACGTCGATGGGCAGGTGCTCGGTGCGGTAGAGGTCGGAATAGATCGCGTCCAGATAGGCGGCAGAGCGCAGCCGGGCGATCTTGCGCGGCACCCCGAAGATGGTGTGGGCAACCTGGCAGGTCACCATGTTCACCTCGTCGGAATGGGTGGCGGCGATGATCAGGTCGCAATCGCGGGCGCCGGCGCGGTCCAGCACGTCGGGATGGCTGGCAAAGCCGGTGACGCCCTGCACGTCCAGCGCATCGGTGGCGCGGCGGATCAGCTCGGCCTGCAGATCGACCAGGGTGACGTCGTTGCGCTCGCGCGACAGGTGCCGGGCGATCTGCCAGCCGACCTGTCCGGCCCCGCAGATGATGATCTTCATGGCCGCCTCCGAAGGGTGCGCTGACGGACAGGACTAGCGCCGGCCGCAGGGCGGAGCAATGGGGGGTGTCCGCCATCGCGCCCGCCATGGAGTCGGACAGCCCGATGCCGGTAATGGCGCGATCGGGGGCCGGGCAGTTTGTCCATGCCCTTCGCTGGCGCCAGAAAAGCTTGACAGATTGCGTCGATTGCGTAGCCTTTTCATTCTGGCAAAGACGGTGCAGCGTTATTCTTCACGGCCCACTCATCCTGGAGTCCGACATGATCCCGCATTTCAGATTGCTCAAAGGGGCCGCCTGCATTGGTCTCGTCCTGGTCACGGCAACGCCGGCGGCGGCCTGTCTCGATCTGGTTCCCGAACGTCGAACCGATAGCGGCACTTATTATAAGGTGTTCAACAATTGCGGCTATCACGTGACGGTCTATTTCACCGCCGGCGCTCCGTCGGACCCACGCCCGCAGCAACAGCATTTCTGGGTGTCGAAAGACCGGAAGGGCGATACCACCTTCATCTATAACCCTCAGCCCGGAAATTATCGTTGGGAGCGCGCGAATTGAGGTGAAAGGCCGCACCGGCCCCAAGGCGCCGAATATGCCGAGAACAGGAAGGTTTGGAGATGAAAGCCACCGCTATGCGAGTCAAGGCTGCATGGGTATTGCTCTCTGCCCTCGCTGTCGCCGGATGCGCCGACGGAACGACGAGCGCGTTACCCTCCGGTGCGGAATGCCACAATACCTATATCGAGGAGGATATCAGCGGCGACGGCCCCGAATTCTTCAATGCCCGCTTCGTTGTCTCGTCACAAAGCGACCAGCAGGTTACGGGAACGCTTTATGTCCAGCGGTTTGAGGTAACGTCCTTCGGCGTGCAGCCTCGGGTCAAGGGGCAGGCGCCGGTGGTGCTGAGCGTGAAGACAGCCATCGAGGGTGGCGGCAAGATCGGGTCCGGCAGCGGCACCATAGGAGCATTCACCAATATCTCGGGACATGACAAGAGCTTTACCGATTTCATGTGGAAGGTTCCAAGCAGCACCACGGTCAAAAAGGCATTCGTCCAGGAGGACAGGATCGTCCTTGCCGATCTGGGACCGAATTTCTTTGCCCATGATTTCAAGCCGAATCTGTTCTTGCGCAGGGGGTGCTAGGTCATGCCCGGACATGATGCAGCCGTGGCACGATGCGGGCGATGTCGATGAAGCAGCATAGGGTCTTGCCGGAGCGGGTGGCGGCTGTGCAACCGCTCCGCGCGGGGTCTTGCCGCCGCGCCCGCCCTGCCATGAAATCGCTTTGCCAGTCCCGGCGCTTGGCGCTACAAGCGGCGCAGGCAAGAAGATGAGGCAGACCGATGGCAGACGACATAGAAATCGACACCGACGATCTGGAGCGCCGGATGAAAGGCGCGATGGATTCGCTGCGGCATGAGTTTTCCAGCCTGCGGACCGGCCGTGCCTCGGCCTCGATGGTCGATCCGATCACCGTCGAGGCCTATGGCCAGCCGACGCCGATCAACCAGCTCGGCACCGTCAACGTGCCCGAGCCGCGCATGGTCACGCTGAACATCTGGGACAAGTCGATGGTCGGAAAGGTCGAGAAGGCCATCCGCGAATCCGGCCTCGGCATCAACCCGCAGACCAACGGCACCATCATCATGCTGCCGATCCCGGAGTTGAACGAGGAGCGCCGGCGCGAACTGACCAAGGTCGCCTCGCAATATGCCGAAAGCGCCCGCGTCGCCGTGCGCAATGTGCGCCGCGACGGCATGGACCAGGTCAAGAAGGCCAAGGCCGCCGGCATGGCCGAGGACGACCAGAAGTTCTGGGAATCCGAGGTGCAGGCGCTGACCGACCGCTTCATCGCCGAGATCGACAAGGCGCTGGAGGCCAAGCAAGCCGAAATCATGCAGGTCTGAGATGGTGCATCCCGCCCTCGATCTCGGCCCGGCCGCCCCGCCCGTCAGCGGCGGCGGCACCCGGCCGCGCCATGTCGCCATCATCATGGACGGCAATGGCCGCTGGGCGGTCGAGCGCGGCTGGCCGCGCCTGGTCGGCCACCGCAAGGGCGCCGAGCGCGTCAAGGAAATCGCCCGCGTCTGCCCCGATCTGGGGGTGGAGTGGCTGACCGTCTATGCCTTCTCGACCGAGAACTGGAAGCGCTCGACCGAGGAAGTGCTGGGCCTGATGAAGATCTTTGCCCGCTATATCGAGCGCGAGGCCGATGCCATGTCCGCTGAAGGTGTGCGCCTGCGCTTCATCGGCGGGCGAGAGCGGCTGGATCGCAAGCTGCAGCGGCTGATGAGCGGCATCGAGGCTCGCACCGCCGGCAACAGCCGCCTGAACTTCACCATCGCCATCAATTACGGCGGCCGCGACGAGATCCTGCGCGCCGCGCAGGCCATGGCCGCCCGCATCCGCCGCGGCGACCTGGCGGCCGAGCCCTCCGAGGCCGATTTCAGCGACTGCCTCGACACCGCCGGCCTGCCCGACCCGGATCTGGTGATCCGCACCTCCGGCGAGGCCCGGGTCTCGAACTTCCTGCCCTGGCAGGCGGCCTATGCGGAATACGAGTTCACGCCGACCCTGTGGCCGGATTTCACGCCCGCGCATCTGGCCGAGATCCTCGACCGTTTCGGCCAGCGCCAGCGCCGCTTCGGCGGGGTGTGAGCAGCCGTGGCGGGGCCGGATGGCAGTCGGGGCCCCGTGGCGGGGGGCGGCCGCTGGGCTGACCTGACGCAGCGCCTGGCCTCTGCGGCCGTGCTGCTGGCGCTGGGCGCGGCGCTGCTGCTGGCGCCGCAGCCTTGGCTGGGGCTGATGGCGGCGGCGCTGGGCGGCGTCACCTTCTGGGAACTGGCGCGGATGACCGGCCGGCCCGGCCCGCGGCTGACGGCGCTGGGCGGGCTGGCGGCGGCCTGCGTCTTTGCCGCCTCGATCTGGGCCGTGCCCGCCGCGCCCCTGCTGCTGGCGCTGCCGATGCTGGCCGGGCTGAAGGGCACCGCGCCCGGCCACCGCCTTGCCTTCGCCCTGTTCGGGCTGGCGATTCCGCTGGTGGCCTATCAACTGATCGTGCTGCGCGAGGACATGGGGACGCTGTTCCTGGTCTGGGTCGCCGGTATCGTCATCCTCTCCGACACGCTGGGCTATTTTGCCGGCCGGCTGATCGGCGGGCCGAAATTCTGGCCGCGCATCTCGCCCAAGAAAACCTGGTCGGGCACCGTCGCCGGCTGGCTGGGTGCGGTTGTCTGGGGCCTCGGCTTCGGCCTCGCCACCGGCCACGCGCCGCTGTGGCTGGCGCTGGCCGGGGTGCCGATCTGCCTGGCCGGGCAGATGGGCGACATCGCGGAAAGCTGGCTCAAGCGCCGGGCCGGGGTCAAGGACAGCTCGAACCTGATCCCCGGCCATGGCGGCTTCATGGACCGCTTCGACGCGCTGTCGGGCGCGGTGCTGGCGGTCTCGGCGCTGCTGGCGGTCGGCTGGGCGGGGCAGGGGGGCTGGTGATGCGCGCCATTTCGGTCCTCGGCGCCACCGGCTCGGTGGGCGAAAGCGCATTCGACCTGCTGCGCCGCGACCGGGCGCGGGGCGGGCATCGCGTTGTGGCGCTGACCGGCGGCCGCAACATCGCCCGGCTGGCGCAGATGGCGCGTGCGCTGGAGGCCGAACTGGCCGTCACCGCCTGGCCCGAGCTGCTGCCCGAATTGCGCGCCGCGCTGGCAGGCAGCCGGACCGAGGCCGCGGCCGGCCCGCAGGCGCTGGTCGAGGCCGCCGCCCGGCCCGCCGATTGGGTGCTGTCGGCGATCGTCGGCGCCGCCGGGCTGGCGCCGGGGCTGGCGGCGCTGGAACAGGGCGCCACGCTGGCGCTGGCCAACAAGGAATCGCTGGTCGCCGCCGGCGATCTGGTCATGGCCACCGCCGCGCGCCACGGCGCCCGCATCCTGCCGGTGGACAGCGAGCATTCTGCCATTTTCCAGGCACTGGGCCAGGAGCGGCTGGACAGCGTTGCCCAAGTCACCATCACCGCCTCGGGCGGGGCCTTTCGCGACTGGCCGGTCGAGCGGCTGGCGCAGGCCAGCGTGGCCGAGGCCAGCACCCATCCCAACTGGGCGATGGGCCAGCGCATCACCATCGACTCGGCCTCGATGTTCAACAAGGCGCTGGAGGTGATCGAGGCGCAGGCCTTCTTCGGCCTCGCGCCCGCCCAGATCCGGGTGCTGATCCACCCCGAAAGCATCGTGCATGCGCTGGTGGCGCATGTCGATGGTGGCGTGCTGGCGCATCTGGGCGCGCCGGACATGCGCCATGCCATCGGCTATGCGCTGAACTGGCCGGCGCGCGCGCCGCTGCCGGTGGCGGCGCTGGATCTGGCGGCGCAGGGCAGCCTGACCTTCCGCGCGCCCGACGAGACCCGCTGGCCGGCGCTGCGGCTGGCGCGCGAGGTGCTGGCGGCCGGTGGCGCCGCCGGGGCGGTGCTGAACGCCGCCAAGGAGCAGGCGCTGGACGATTTCATCGCCGGCCGGCTGCGCTTTCTGCAGATGGCCGAGGCGGTCGAGGCGGCGCTGGACGCGGCCGCCGCCCGGCCCGGCTTCGGCGTGGCGCCGGGTGATCTGGATCAGGTGCGACATTGGGACGGCGAGGGCAGGCGGCTGGCCCGTGCCTGGCGCGACCGGCGGGGGGCGGCATGATCGAGGGGCTTCTGAACGGCGCCGGTGCGACGCTGTGGACGCTGGCCGCCTTCGTGGTGGCGCTGGGCATCATCGTCACCATCCACGAATTCGGCCATTACATCGTCGGCCGCTGGTCCGGCATCCGCGCCGAGGTGTTCTCGATCGGCTTCGGCCCGGTGATCGCCAGCCGCACCGACCGCCGCGGCACCGTCTGGCAGATCGCGGCGTTGCCGCTGGGCGGCTATGTCCGCTTTCTCGGCGATGCCGATGCGGCCAGCGCCGGTCCGGGGCGGGCGGTCGATCCGCGACTGGCGCGGCAGACGCTGGAGGGGGCGCCGCTCTGGGCGCGCACGGCCACCGTCGCCGCCGGGCCGGTGTTCAATTTCGTACTGTCGGCGCTGGTCTTCGGCGGGCTGGTGCTGTGGCAGGGCGCGGCGACGGAAACCGTCACCGTCGGCCGCCTGCTGCCCACCCCGCCGGGGGTCGAGAACCAGCTTCAACCCGGCGATACGGTGCTGGCCGTGGACGGCCATCCCGTCACCGGCTGGCGCGATCTGGGCGAGGCCGCGGCCGTGACCCCCGACACCCCGACCCATGAATGGCAGGTGCGCCGCGGCGGCGAGGTGATCGCGGTGCCCGGCCCATCGCCGCAGCCGCCGCTGGTCGCTGGCGTCGCGCCCCGCAGCCCGGCCGCCGGCGCCGGCCTGCGCCCCGGCGATGTGATCACGAAACTGGACGGGCGCCCGGTCTGGCGCTTTGGCGCCATCAGCGAGGCGGTGACGCAGGCCGCCGGCACGCCGCTCGACTTCACCTGGTGGCGCGAGGGCCGGGGCGAGACCACCGCCGCCATCACCGCACGTCAGCAGGACCTGCCGCTGGCCGAGGGCGGCTTCACGCAGCGCTGGCTGATCGGCGTCAATGGCGGCGGCCCGTTCGAGCCCGCCCTGCGCCCGATCGGGATCGGCGAGGCGCTGGCGGTGGGGGTGGGCGACACCTGGGGGGTGATCGCCTCGTCGCTCTCCGGCATCCGCGCCATGATCACGCGCGAGATCTCGCGCTGCAACCTCGGCGGCGCCATCTCCATCGCCGAAAGCACCGGCCAGATCGCCGAGCAGGGCTTCATCCCCTTCCTGCGCTGGATCGGCATCCTCTCGGCCGCCATCGGCTTCCTGAACTTGCTGCCGATCCCGGTCCTCGATGGCGGGCACCTGGCTTTCTATGCCTGGGAGGCCGTCACCCGCCGCCCCCCGCCCGAGCGCATCCGCGGCTGGTTGACCACGATCGGGCTGGTTCTGGTGGTGGCTTTGATGATTTTCGGCCTCACGAACGACATTTCTTGCCGATAGACGGGCCGTGGCTTTTGACAGCCCCCCCGCCGGCAAGGTAGATCACGAAAAAAACATGCGCCGCGCGCCCGCGCGGGGTCTTGAGGCGATTGAGGGACAGAACATGCGCAAGAACTTTCGCCGTGGGGCCTTTGCCCTTGCCGCCGCCCTGACCACGGCCAGCCCGCTGGCGCTGATGCCGGCCCCGGCCGCGGCCTATGTCTTTACCCAGGTCACGATCGAGGGCAGCCAGCGGATCGAGCCCGCCACCATCCTCTCCTACGCCAATATCGCGCGCGGGCAGGACGTGTCGGCCGGGCAGCTGAACGACGCGCAGCAGCGGTTGCAGAATGCCGGGCTGTTCGACAGCGTCGAGCTGATCCCGCAGGGCAATACGCTGGTCATCAAGGTGGTCGAATATCCCACCATCAACATCATCAACTTCGAGGGCAACCGCCGCCTGAAGGACGACCGGCTGGCCGAGATGATCCAGTCCCAGTCGCGCCATGTCTATTCGCCCGCCAAGGCCGAGGCCGATGCCCGCGCCATTGCCCAGGCCTATGCGGTGGACGGCCGTCTGGCGGCGCGGGTCACCCCGCGCATCATCCGCCGTGACGGCAACCGCGTCGATCTGGTCTTCGAGATCCAGGAAGGCTCGGTCACGGAAATCGAGCGCATCGGCTTTACCGGCAACCGCGCCTTCTCCGACCGCCGGCTGCGCCAGGTGCTGCAGACCAAGCAGGCCGGGCTGCTGCGCGCCTTCATCTCGGCCGACACGTTCAGCCCCGACCGGCTGCCGCTGGACGAGAAGCTGCTGACCGATTTCTACCGCTCGCGCGGCTATGCCGATTTCCGGGTGCAGGCCGTGGCGCCCGAGGTGGCGCGCGAACGCGATGCCTTCTACGTCACCTTCAACATCTACGAGGGCCCCCGCTATACCTTCGGTCGCGTCGATGTGGTCAGCGAGGTGACCGGCCTTGATGTCGAGGCCTTCCGCGCCCAGAACCGGGTGCGGCCCGGCCAGGTCTACAACCCGCAGATCGTCGATGCCTCGATCGGGCGCATGGAGGGGCTGGCGACCGCGCAGGGCCTCGACTTCATTGCGGTCGAGCCGCGCATCACCCGCAACCCGGCCTCGGGCACGCTGGATCTGGTGCTGGCGCTGGTGCGCGGCCCGCGCGTCTTTGTCGAGCGTATCGACATCGAGGGTAACACCACCACGCTGGACCAGGTGATCCGGCGCCAGTTCCGCACCGTCGAAGGCGACCCCTTCAACCCGCGCGAGATCCGCAACGCCGCCGAGCGCATCCGCGCGCTGGGCTATTTCGCCGATGCCACGGTCGAAAGCCGCCAGGGCAGCAGCGAGCAGCAGGTGATCGTCGACGTGAACGTCGAGGAACAACCGACCGGCACCCTGTCCTTCGGCGCCAGCTATGGCGTCAGCGCCGGGATCGGGGTGAATATCGGCCTGACCGAGGAGAACTTCCTCGGCCGCGGCCAGACCATCGGCCTTTCGGTGGTCACGGCGAAATCCTCGCGCAGCGCCTCGTTCGATTTCGTCGAGCCGGCCTTCCTCGGCCGCGACCTCGGCGCCCGCCTGTCGATCTGGAAGCGGCGCACGACGCAGGACAACGTCAAGTTCAATACCGACACCGCCGGCCTGCTGACGGCGATCGACTTTCCGACCTCGCCCAATGGCCGCATCTCGCTGCGCTATCGGCTGACGCGCTCGGCGATGACGGATGTGACGGAGATCGGCCCCGATCCGAGCTGCGGCGAGCAGGACCCGCCGATCCCCGACGATGATTGCCCCACCATCGGCTCCTCGCCGATTCTGGTGAAGGAAGCCGGGATGGGCAAGCTGGTCAGCTCGGCCATCGGCTACGAATACAGCTATGACAGCCGGCGCGAGCGTATCGACCCGCGCACCGCCTGGAAATTCCGCTTCGGTCAGGATTTCGCCGGTGTCGGCGGCGATGTGCATTCGATTACCACCAGCCTTTATGCCGGCGTCGAAAGCCGCGCCTGGCGTGAGGAGGTCCGGCTGCTGGCCGAGCTGGAGGCCGGCGCCATCCACATGCGCGATGGCGAGATCAGCCGCTATATCGACCGCTACAACGGCAGCTATGTGCGCGGCTTCGAGACCTCGGGCTATGGCCCGCGCGACCTGGAGGCGCCGAACCGCGATGCCCTGGGCGGCAACTATTACTGGGTTGCCCGCGCCGAGGCGCAGTTCCCGCTGGGCCTGCCAGAGGAATACGGCATCCTCGGCGGCCTGTTCGCCGATGTCGGCTCGGTCTGGGGGCTGGACAACAAGGTCGGCGCCGAGGGTGTCGAGGTCGATGACGGCATGAAGATCCGCGCCTCGGTCGGTGCCTCGCTGTTCTGGGATACGCCGATCGGGCCGCTGCGCTTCAACTTCACCAAGGCGCTGCGCAAGGAGCCTTATGACGAGACGCAGCCCTTCGACATGACCATCTCGACCCGGTTCTGACCGGGCCGCCAGGGGGGATGTGATGCGCCTTGCCTGCCGTGCCGCCTGTGTCGCCGCCCTGCTGATGGCGGCGCAGCCCTGGCCGGCCACGGCGCAGGACACGCCGGCGCCCCCCACCGCCCCCGGCCCTTCCGGCGACCAGCCGGCCGGCATCCCGCTGCCCGCGGCGGCTGCCGAAGCGCCCGCCGCGGCGGATGACTCCGCCCTGCCGCGGCCGGCCACGGCGGGCGAAGGCTCCGCGCAGGCCGGTGCCTCTGCCATGCCCGATCCCGCGGCCGATGCGGCACCGGATGGCCCGGCCACCGCCGCGGAAACCAATGGCACCGTCGTTCCGTCCGCCAGCGGCGCGGCGCTGAGCAGCCCGGTGCTGACCATCAACGAGGGCGCCCTCTATGCCGGCTCGGCCTGGGGACGGCGGGTGCAGGCGGATCTGGAGCGGCTGTCGCGCGAACTCGCGGCCGAGAACGACCGCATCTATGACGAGCTGGCCGCGCAGGAGGACGAGTTGACCGCGCTGCGCGCCACCCTGCCGCCGGACGAGTTCCGCAAGCGGGCCGACGCCTTCGACGCCCATGCCCAAGCGGTGCGGGCCGAGCGTCAGGCGGTGGTACGCAACCTCAACGACATGGCCGATGCCGAGCGGCAGAACTTCTTCGCGGTCTCGGTGCCGATCTTTGCCGATGTAATGGGCGAGCGCGGGGCGATGGTGATCCTCGACCAGCGGATGGTGTTCATCTCGGCCGATGCGGTGGACGTGACCGAGACGCTGATCGAGCGCATCGACGCCGAAATCGGCGCCGGTCCGGCCGCGCCCGCCGGCGAGGCGCCGCGCGCGCCCAACCTGGGCAAGCCCCCCGCTACCGCACCGGAAACTGCGCCGGAAACCGGCGAGGCCGGCGACGCGCCCGCGCCGGCGCCGCAACCGGCGACCCCCTGACGGCGCCTGCCGCCCGGAGGCGCGCGGCGGCCTAGCCGGCCGCGCGGCCCAGCCGCGCCAGCCGCTCGGCCATCATCGCGAACAGCGCATCGCGGCGGACATGGCGGATGTAATGCACGTTGCGCGGCCGGTCGGTGGCGCCCCACCAGTCGGCCACGGTGGCGCCGAGGCTCAGCCGACTCTCCAGCTCGACCTCGACATTGATGCGGCGGCCGGTGAACAGTTCCGGCGCCAGCAGCCAGGCGATGGTGCAGGGATCGTGCAGCGGCGCGCCGTCCTGGCCATAGCGGGCGCGGTCATAGCGCTCGAAGAAATCGGTCCAGGCGGCGACGGCTGTGCCCAGCCGGGTGTTCTGGCCGCGCAGGCTGTCCAGCCAGGCGCGGTCGGTCAGCGCCTCATGGGTCACGTCCAGCGGCAGCATGACCACATCGGCGCCGCAGCCCAGCACCTCGGCGGCGGCCTCCGGGTCGACATAGATATTGAACTCGGCCATCGGGGTGATGTTGCCGCCCTCGAAATGGCCGCCGCCCATCAGCACGATCTGCTGTACGCGCGCCACGATGTCGGGCGCGCGCCGGAAGGCGGTGGCGATATTGGTCAGCGGCCCGATGGGCACCAGCGTCACCGTTCCCGCCGGCTCGCGCCGCAGGGTGTCGATGAGAAAATCGACGGCGTGGCCGGCGGCCAGCGGCAGGGTCGGCTCCGGCAGCTCGATGCCGTCGAGGCCGGACTTGCCATGCACATTCTCGGCCGTGACCAGCCTGCGGGCCAGCGGCGCATCGCAACCGGCATGCACCGGCAGGTCGCGGCGCCCGGCCAGTTCGCAGATGATGCGGGCATTGCGGCTGGTCAGCGGCAGCGGCACGTTGCCGGCGACGCAGGTGATGCCCAGCACCTCCAGCTCGGGCGAGGCCAGCGCCAGCAGGATCGCCACGGCATCGTCCTGCCCCGGATCGGTGTCGATGATGATCTTGCGCGCCATGCGCGTTCCTGCGCTCTCAGGCATTGGCCGCCAGCGCCTGCACCCGCGCCACCATGGCCCGCAGCCCGTTCGAGCGCTGCTTGGACAGATGCGCCTCCAGCCCCAGCCGCGCCAGCTCGGCCTGGGGGTCGACCTGCGCCACCGCCGCCGCCGGCAGCCCGGCATAGAGCGCATGCACCACCGCCACCAGCCCGCGCACGATCAGCGCGTCCGAATCGCCGATGAAGTCGAACTCGGCCTGCGGGCCCTGGCCCTTGATGCGGGGATACAGCCAGACCTGGCTGGTGCAGCCCTCGACCTTGTTTGCCGGGATCTGCAGGGCCGGGTCCATCGGCGGCATCGCCTTGCCCAGTTCGATGACATGGCGATAGCGCTCCTCCCAGTCGTCGAGAAAGGCGAAGGTGTCGGCGATGTCTTCAAAGGCGGGCTGTGCCATGATGGCCTCCTGTCACTTGCCGCTGTCCTAGCGCAGCCGGCCGCCCGCGTCAAAATCCCGGGCTTTATCCGGCGCCTGCGATGCCCTATCACGAAAGGCGCAACACGAAGGCCGCGCGGGGACCATGCGATGCTGAGGATACTGACCACGCTCATCCTGTGCACGGCGGTGCTGGGCGGCTGCAACCGTTTCAGCGGCTGGTTCAGCCCGGCCAGCCGCGCCCCGGCCTCGCTGGAGCCCAAGGACGGCTATCCCACCGCCGCCGACGAGCGCCGGGCGCTGCTGCCCGCCATCGCCTCGGCCCGGTTCGAGCAGATCTCCGAGGGCCGGCTGCTGGTGGTGGTGGCGAATGCGCCCACCAAGGGCTGGTGGGACGTGGAGCTGGTGACGGAAACCCCGCAGCCCGAGGGCCGCTATCAGCCCGACGAGGATGGCGTGCTGCGGCTGCGCCTGGTCGGCAACCCGCCGCTGGCCGGCAGCGTCGAGGCCCGCACCCCCGCCGATCCCCGCGTCGATTCGATCACCGTCGCCCTGCCGCTGAGCCATGTCGCCATGGCCGGGGTGACGCAGGTGCAGGTCACCGCCATGCAGAACACGGTGACGCTGCGGCGGTAAGGGGGCCCGTCGGGGATCATGACGCATCGGGTCGTCGAGGATTGGCGGGCAACCTATGCCGACCCGATCCGTCTTGCGGCGGGAGAGGCCCTCCACCTGACCGGCAGGCAGGAAAATTGGGACGGCCACATATGGCTCTGGGCCAAGTCCGCCGCCGGGCCTGAGGGCTGGATACCGGACAGTCTTGTCGCCCGAGGCCCGACGGGGCCGGTGGCGAGAGAGGATTACACGGCAGCCGAACTTACCTGTCTGGCCGGGGATATCCTCACCGTCGAGAAAGTCACCCATGGCTGGGCCTATTGCCGGTCGAAGGACGGGGCGTCCGGCTGGGTGCCGGAACGGAACCTTGCCCCGCTCATGACCGGAAACGCGGATCGGCCGGAGGCGTGAGCGGGCTTTCCGCCCGCCCCCTCACACCATCCGGCGCAGATAAGTCCAGGTCGGCACCCGCGCGCCGCGGGCCACCGACCAGCTTTCCGCATCGCCCAGATAGTCGAAGCCGCAATTGGTCAGCACCCGGGCCGAGCCGGGATTGTCCTGGAACGCCTCGGCGAACAGGGTGCGCGAGCCGTGCGGATTGGCGCCGACCAGGGCCGCCACCGCCTCGGTGGCGAAGCCGGTGTTCCAGAAGCCGGCACCGACCCAGAAGCCCAGCTCGGACTGGTCCGGCGCCATGCGGGTCAGCGAGACCACGCCCAGCACCTCCGACAGGTTCACGGCGCTGCCGTCGATCGCCCAGACATCCTCGGTGCGGTCCTCGGCCATGGCACGGGCGACATAGGCCTCGGTCGCGCCGGGCGGCAGCGGATGCGGGATGGCGCGGGTGCCCTCGGCCACGCGGCGGTCGGCGGTGTAATGCGCGATCAGCCCGGCATCCGAGGCGCGCAGCGGCCGCAGGATGATTCGCTCGGCCCGGATCACCGGCTGGGTGGCGGGCGGCAGGACGGTGGCGGTAGCGGTGGCGGTCCGGGGCGAAGTCAACGCGGGTAACCTCCCATGGTGCGGGTCCGGGCGGGGGAATGCCGGATGAACGAAGGGGACCGGCTTTCGCCGATCCCCCCTTGTCTAACACCGAAGTGTGAAGCCGGGCTTACTCGGCGGCCGCTGCATCGGCCGGGGTGACCGAAATGTAAGTGCGGCCCTTGAGGCCCTTGCGGAAGCTTACGGTGCCGTCGGTCAGCGCGAACAGGGTGTGGTCCTTGCCCATGCCGACATTGGCGCCGGCCCACCAGGTGGTGCCGCGCTGACGCACGATGATGTTGCCGGCCTCGGCGGCCTGACCGCCATACAGCTTGACGCCAAGGCGGCGACCGGCGGAATCGCGGCCGTTGCGGGACGAACCGCCTGCCTTCTTGTGTGCCATGGATCAGGCCTCCTTCGATTCGGCTTCGGCCTTCTTCGCCGGAGCCTTGCGTTTCTTGGTCTCGACCGGGGCCTCGACCTTGGTGTTGGCGCCCACGGCGGCTTTGACGCCCGACTTGTCGGCGCCATTCGCCAGCACGTCGGTGACGCGCAGCAGGGTCAGCTGCTGGCGATGGCCGCGGGTGCGCTGGCTGGAATGCTTGCGGCGGCGCTTGACATAGGTGATCACCTTGTCGGCCTTGATCTGGTCGATCACTTCGGCCTGCACGCCGGCACCGGCAACCAGCGGCGCCCCGATGGTCGTGCCGACCATCAGGATATCGTTGAACTGGACGGTCTCGCCCGCCTCGGCATTCAGCTTTTCGACCCGCAGGAGGTCGCCGGCCTGAACGCGGTATTGCTTGCCGCCGGTTTTCAGCACTGCGAACATGTCGCATCATCCTTGTCTGGTCGCGCCTTGCGGCCCCCGTTGCCGGGTGTTCCGGGATTTCCCCGCCTTCAGGCAGCGCGCCCGTCCCCGGGCGATCGTCACGAAAATAGCCACCGCCCGGACGAAGGCCCGGTCGGCTCCGGGGGGATATGGCGGATTCGGGCCGCTTCGTCAAGCGTCAGGGCGTCTCGGCGGCCTTTTCCTCCAACGCCAGCCACTCGTCCTCGGCGGCGGAAAGCGCCGTCTGGCGCTCGGCCAGTGCCTCGCTGGCCTTGGCGAATTTCACCGGCGCGGCGGTGAACAGGTCGGGATCGGCGAGATAGTCGTTCAGCCTGGCGATCTCGGCCTCCAGCCGGGCGATCTCGGCGGGCAGGGCCTCCAGCCGGTGGCGCTCGGTAAAGGTCAGGCCGGGCCTTTTGGACGCCGCGGCCGGGCGCGCCTCCGGCCCGGCGGTGCGGGTCGCGGCGGCGGTTGCGGCGCGCGGGGCCGGGGCCGGCGGCGCATCCTCGCCGCGCTGGGCGCGATAGTCGCTCCAGCCGCCGGCATAGATCACCGCGCGGCCGTCGCCCTCCATCGCCACGGTGGTCGTGGCCACCCGGTCGATGAAATCGCGGTCGTGGCTGACCAGCAGCACGGTGCCGTCATACTCGCCCAGCACCTCCTGCAGCAGGTCCAGCGTCTCGATGTCGAGGTCGTTGGTGGGCTCGTCCAGCACCAGCAGGTTCGACTGCCGCGCCATGATCCGCGCCAGCAGCAGCCGGGCCTTTTCGCCGCCCGAGAGGCTGGAGACCGGCGCCCGGGCCTGCGATTCGTCGAACAGGAAATCCTTGAGATAGCCGACCACATGCCGGGGGGTGCCGCGCACCATCACCTGATCGGCGCGGCCGGAGACCCGCATCTCCGGGTCGCCGGTCATGGCCTCCCAAAGGGTCACGGTCTCGTCGATGCCGGCGCGGTTCTGGTCGAACACCGCCATCTCGATGTTCTTGCCCAGGGTGACGCTGCCGGTATCCGGCGCCATCTCGCCGGTCAGCAGCTTGATCAGCGTGGTTTTTCCGGCGCCGTTGGGGCCGACGAAGGCCACGCGGTCGCCGCGCATCACCCGCAGGTCGAAGGGGCGCAGGATGGTGCGGGTGCCGAAGGTCTTGGAAATCCCCCTGGCCTCGATCACCCGGCGGCCGGATTGCGGGGCGCTGTCCAGCGCCAGCGCCGCCGTGCCCTGCCGGCGGATCTGCGCGGCGCGGTCGGCGCGCATGGTCTGGAGCGCGCGCAGCCGGCCCTGATTGCGCTTGCGCCGCGCGCTGATGCCCTCGACGGCCCAGCGGCCCTCGGCCTTGATCCGGCGGTCCAGCTTGTGGCGGGCCTCGTCCTCGGCGGCCCAGACCGATTCGCGCCAGTCCTCGAAACCTTCGAAGCCGCGATCCTGGCGGCGCAGCTCGCCCCGGTCCAGCCAGAGGGTGGCGCGGGTCAGACGGCGCAGGAAGGCGCGGTCGTGGCTGATGACCACGAAGGCGGCGCGGGTGGCGGCCAGCTGCTCCTCCAGCCACTGGATCGCCTGGATGTCGAGATGGTTGGTCGGTTCGTCCAGCAGCATCAGCTCCGGCGCCTCGGCCATCAGCCGGGCCAGCGCGGCGCGGCGGCGCTCGCCCCCCGAGGCGGTGGCGACGGGGCGGGCGGGGTCGAAGCCCAGCCCCTCGGCGGCCATCTCGACGCGATAGGCCTCGCCCTCGGGCAGGGCTGCGGCGGCGAAATCGCCCAGCGTGGCAAAGCCCGACAGGTCGGGGTCCTGCTCCATATAGGCGGCGCGGATGCCGGCGGGCAGGACGATCTCGCCGCGATCGGGCTCGACCAGCCCGGCCATCAGCCGCATCAGCGTGGACTTGCCGGAGCCGTTGCGGCCGACCAGGGCGATGCGGTCGCCCTCCTGCACGGTGGCGTTGAGGCTGTCGAAGATCGGCGCGCCGCCGAAGCTGAGCGCGATGTCGGTGAGTTGCAGAAGCGGAGCGCGTGCCATGCCGCGGCTGCTAGCGCGCGGGCGAGGGGGCGTCAATCGGGCGTGGGGACCCGTGGCGGAAGGTCCGCTGCGGGCCGTCGAGGCCCGCCCCGGCCCCGCCGGCCTTCGCTGGCGCCGGCACGGGCTGCGGCGGTGCCGGTTTGCGGGGGCGCGGCGGTTGTCGTGCGGCCCGCTCCGGGCGGGGTTGCGTCCCTGGCGGGGCGCCCCGGGGGGGGCGTGGTTTCTGCCCGGTGGCGGAGCGGTGTTGCCGGCAGGGGTCAGAAGCCAGCCCCGCGCCTTACCGCGGTGCGGCCATCACGGGGAGTGCCCAAACGGAGTGGCTCACGGCGGCCGGGGCATGGGCGCTTTTCGCCAGCCCGCGCCTCGCGGAGCCGGTTCGCGCGGGAACGGCTCAGGCGGCCAGATCGACCCAGACCGGAACATGGTCGGAGGGCTTGTCGCCCGCCCGGGCCTCGCGATCCACGCCCGCTTCGCGCAGCAGGTCGGCGGCCTGCGGCGACAGCAGCAGATGGTCGATGCGGATGCCGTTGTCGCGCGCCCAGGACTGGCGCTGATAGTCCCAGAAGGTGAACGGCCCGCGGGTGCCGTGCGGATCGCGGATGCGCAGAGCGTCGGTCCAGCCGGTCCAGGCGATGCGGCGCAGGGCGGCGCGGCTCTCGGGCAGGAACAGCGCATCCTCGACCCAGTTCTGCGGGTTGGCGGCGTCGCGCGGTTCGGGGATCACGTTGTAGTCGCCCAGCATCACCACCGGCATTTCCAGCGCCCGCAGCGCCTGTGCCCGTGCCGCCAGCCGCTGCATCCAGGCCAGCTTGTAGTCGTATTTCGGCCCCGGCGCCGGATTGCCGTTGGGCAGGTAGAGCCCGCAGACCCGCACGGCATGGGCGTCGCCGACCACCGTGGCCTCGATCCAGCGGGCCTGCTCGTCGGTGTCGTCGCCGGGCAGGCCGGTGGTCACGTCCTCCAGCGGCAGCCGCGACAGGATCGCCACGCCGTTGAAGCCCTTCTGGCCATGGGTGGCGATGGTCCAGCCCTTGTCCTCGTAATGCTGGCGGGGGAAGCCGGCATCCTCGGTCTTGATCTCCTGCAACACCACCAGGTCCGGCTCGGCCACCTCCAGCCAGGCGTCGAGGGCATGGACGCGCGCGCGCACCCCGTTGATGTTGAAGCTGGCGAGTTTCATCCGCACCCCCTTTGATCGCGGCCAGCCTAAGGGATCGCGGCCGGCGGGGAAAGGCACCGGCGCGGATTGCCCGACTTGCCCACCCCCTTCGACTCCCTTGGGTCTCCGGGCATGGACAAGTCTGCGTGGTCGCGGCGGGCTTTCGCCGGGTCGCCTGCGGCGTGGTTTGGCCGGAATCGCTTGCCAGGGCAGCGACAAGCCGACATGGCCGCGCTGTCTTTTCGTCGATGGATCCTTGCCTTGCACGGTGGCGGCTGCCCCCGGATGGGCGTCGACGGCCTCTCCCGGTCCTTATCCTTCGGACTTGGCGCGAGTTGCCCGACTTACCCACCCCCTCCGACTCCTGGGGGTCTCCGGGCGTGGATAAGTCTGCGTGGTCATGACGGGCTTTCGTGGGGTGCGCCGGCGGGTGGTGTTGCCGGGGTTGCTTGCCCTCATGTCGCCCCTTGGCGGACAGGGACAAGCCTGCACGGCTCCGTTGTGCTTTCATTGGCTACCCCCCGATGGCGTGGCCTCTTTGTCGTCCCGGCCGAGGATAAGCGGTGTCGCCGTGCCGACCGGACGGGGGATGGCGGACCTATGAGGCCGGCGCCGTGCGATCAGCGGGGACCCACCACCGGGTCGGGCAGGGTGCCGGGCAGCATTCCCTTGCGCACCGGCGAATCGGCGCGAGTCAGGGTGAAGGGGATGGTCTGGCGCGGTCCCGGCGGTGGCGGCAGCACGCCGCCCCCCGACAGGTCGTCGCGCAGCGTGAAGGCGACCGGCGCCCCCGACAGCCGGGCGCGATAGATTGCCAGCGCCTCGGCCACGCGCATGACATAATTGCGGGTCTCGTCGAAGGGGATCATCTCGACCCAGTCCACCGGATCGACCTCGCCGCGGATTTCGCCGAGCAGGTCGAGCCATTGCCCGGCCCGCCCCGGCCCGGCATTGTAGCCCGCCGCGGTCAGCGCCACCGACGGCCCGAAACGGTCGCGCAGCTGGCGCAGGTAATAGGCGCCGAAGCGGGCATTCACGCTGCCATCCGACGAGAGCAGGCCGAGGTCGTAATCCATGCCGGTCTGGCGGGCGATGTCCTGCGCGGTCTGCGGCATCACCTGCATCAGCCCCCGCGCGCCCACATGCGAGCCGGCGCGGGGATTGAACTCGCTCTCCTGCCGGGCGATGGCGAGGATCAGCTCCTCCGGCACCGCAAAGCCGGGATGGTCGATGCCCGGCAGCGGATAAAGGGCATCCGGGTAGGTGACGCCCTTGGCCGCAGCGGTCTTGGCCAGGCGCAGCGCGGCATGGGTCTGGCCGAATTCGGTCATCAGCCGGGCCATGCGGCCGATATCCTCGGGCTCGGCCGTCTCGGCTATGTGGTTGAGGAAGCGTGCCGCCAGATCCTCGGCCCCGGCCAGTTGCAGCCAGATCGCCGCCTGGAAGCGGTGGTCCTCGCGCAGCGGCGTGTCGCGCCAGTCGGGCAGGGTCTGCGCCGGCTCGCCCTCGGGCAGGAAGGCGGTATCCATCGGCAGGCCCAGGCTCTCGGCGGCGAGCTGGCCGTAGAAGCTGGCCTGATGCGCGGCGGCGCGGGTCATGGTGGCGGTGGCTTCGGCATCGCCGGCGGCCTGTTGCGCGCGGGCCTGCCAGTAGAGCGCGCGCGATTGCGACAGCAGCCCGCGCGTGTGATCGCCCAGCCGGCGGAAATGTGCCAATGCCGCCGCCGGGTCGCCGGATTTCAGGGCCGCATAGCCGGCGAGGAAGGTCAGGTCGGGCCAGAGTCTGTCGGCGGGTTGCAGATGGTGGCCCTCGGCCAGCCGGCGCGCGAGGCGCGGGTCGCCCTCGCGCAGCGCCAGCCGCGCGTAATCGGCGCGCATCCCCGCCCAGAGGGTCGCGTCGCCCAGCGCGGCGGCCGAGCGGGACCGGTCCAGCATCAGGGCGCGGGCGGCATTGCGGTCCTTGGCGCGGACCAGGGCGCGGAAACGGTCATAGGCCAGCGCCGCGTCATCGGCCTCCGGCGCATGCAGGGCGCGAAAGCGGCTCTGCCAGCCGGGGCGGTCGGTCTGGATGTCGGCGCGCAGACTGGCCAGCCGGGCAAAGTCCAGCCCCGTGCGCGGGATCACCCGGCGCGCGGCCTCGGCCTCGCCCTTCACCAGCAGCGCCAGCGTGCGGGATTCGTGGTCGGCCTCGGTCAGGTCATCGACAAAATCGTTGAGGAACAAGGCTTCCTGTTCCTCGGACAGGGGCAGGCCGGCGGCCCAGAGGATGCGCGCCTGAGCCGCCGCCTCCGGTGCGGGCAGCGCCGCCAGCCAGCCTAGCGCGCCCTTGCCGGTCAGCGGCGGATGCGCGGCGAACCAGTCGCGGATCACCGCGGCGGGGGTGGTGGTGGCAATCGCGCCCTCGGCCTTTTCCAGCAGCAGCGGCATGCCCGGCCAGTCGGGATGGCGGCTGGCGAAATCCAGGAACTCGGCCAGCTCGCCGCGCCCGGCGCGCAGCCGGTGCCAGGCCACGATGTCCTCGGCCAGCGGGCCGGAGGCGGCGGCCTCGGCCCCGGCACGGGGCCAGTCGCCGGCCGCCACCGCCGCCAGCGCCCGCGACAGCGCCCCGGCATCCTCGGCCATGGCCGGGGATACGGCCAGCCAGGCGCCGGCCAGCATTGCGCAAAGGAACCTGTGAACCGCCTGCATCGGCGCCAATCTGGGGCGGGGCGGCGCCGAGGTCCAGTCACATCCGCGCAAGCCCCAGCTTGGCAACCGCGCCGGCCGGGTTTATGGGGGGCAAAACCCCTCAGGAGCCATCCCCATGTTCAAGGGTTCTATGCCCGCCCTCGTCACGCCCTTCACCGCCGACGGCGAGGTGGACTGGGGCAAGCTGAAACAGCTTGTCGAGTGGCATATCGGCGAGGGCAGCCATGGCCTGGTCCCGGTCGGCACCACCGGGGAAAGCCCGACGCTGAGCCATGACGAACATCGCCGCGTCATCGAGGAGGTGGTGCGCACCAGCGCCGGCCGGGTGCCGGTGATCGCCGGCGCCGGCTCGAACAGCACCCGCGAGGGCATCGGCCTGATCCGCCACGCGCAGGAGGTCGGCGCCGATGCCGCCCTGGTGGTGACCCCCTATTACAACAAGCCCACCCAAGCCGGTATGATCGCGCATTTCACCGCGCTGCACGATGCCTCGGACCTGCCGATCATCATCTACAACATTCCCGGCCGCTCGGTGGTGGACATGACGCCGGAGACCATGGGCGAGCTGGCCCGGCTGCCGCGCATCGTCGGCGTCAAGGACGCCACCGGCCGCCTCGACCGCGTCAGCCAGCAGCGCATCGCCTGCGGCAAGGACTTCATCCAGCTCTCGGGCGAGGATGCCACCGCGCTCGGCTTCAACGCGCAGGGCGGCGTCGGCTGCATCAGCGTCACCGCCAATGTGGCGCCGCGCCTGTGCGCCGAGTTCCAGGCGGCGACGCTGGCCGGCGACTACGCCCGGGCGCTGGACTATCAGGACCGGCTGATGCCGCTGCATGAGGCGATCTTCATCGAGCCGGGCGTGGCCGGGGTGAAATACGCCATGTCGCGGCTGGGCCTGTGCGAGGCGCGGGTGCGGCTGCCGCTGGTCGGCGTCACCCCCGGCACCGCCGCCCGCATCGACGCGGCGCTGGCCCATGCCGGGCTGGTCTGAGCCGGGACCGACGACGGAGGCAGGCGTGACCAACAGTGTCGCCATCGCCCTGCTGGCGCTGATCCTCGGCTTTTTCCTGCTGGATGCGCTGGTGCTGCATCAGGGGTTCGCGCTGCAACTGGCGCGGACCTTCGTGCGCTTCATCGAATGGGTCAGCTTCTGGCGTTGACATTTGCGTCGGCCCGGCCGGGCGTTAGCGCCACCGGCATTCCCAAGCCCGGTGCCTTGGTCTATGGCAGCCTCACACCCCCTGCCGAGTGGAGACGGATATGGCTGTGAAAGTCGCGATCAACGGATTTGGCCGCATCGGGCGCAACGTTCTGCGCGCAATCATCGAATCGGGCCGCACCGATATCGAGGTCGTGGCGATCAACGACCTCGGCCCGGTCGAGACCAACGCGCATCTGCTGCGCTATGATTCGGTGCATGGCCGCTTTCCGGCCACGGTGACGGTCGCCGGCGACACGATCGACGTGGGCCGCGGCCCGATCAAGGTCACCGCCATCCGCAACCCGGCCGAACTGCCCTGGGGCGATGTCGACATCATCATGGAATGCACCGGGCTGTTCACCAGCAAGGAGAAGGTGCAGCCGCACCTGTCCACCGGCGCCAAGCGGGTGCTGATCTCGGCCCCCGGCGACAATGCCGACAAGACCATCGTCTACGGGGTCAACCACGACACGCTGACCGGCGCCGACATCGTGGTCTCGAACGCCTCCTGCACCACCAACTGCCTGTCGCCGGTGGCCAAGGTGCTGAACGACAGCATCGGCATTGCCCGCGGCTTCATGACCACCATCCACGCCTATACCGGCGACCAGCCGACGCTGGATACGATGCACAAGGACCTCTATCGCGCCCGCGCCGCGGCGCTGTCGATGATCCCGACCTCGACCGGCGCCGCCAAGGCGGTGGGCCTGGTGCTGCCGGAACTGAAGGGCAAGCTGGACGGCGTGTCGATCCGGGTGCCGACGCCGAACGTCTCGGTCGTGGACCTGACCTTCGAGGCCGCCCGCGACACCTCGGTCGAGGAGATCAACGGCGCCATCCGCGCCGCCGCCGACGGTCCGCTGAAGGGCATCCTCGGCTATACCGAGGAAAAGCTGGTCTCCTGCGATTTCAACCACGACCCGCGCAGCTCGATCTTCCACATGGACCAGACCAAGGTGATGGAGGGCCGCCTGTGCCGCATCCTGACCTGGTATGACAACGAATGGGGCTTCTCGAACCGCATGTCGGATACCGCGGTGGCGATGGGCAAGCTGCTCTGATCCGCGGCAATCCGCATCGAGCCATGCAGAAGGGGGCCCGCGCGGCCCCCTTTTCCGTCCTGCGGCGCCCGCGCGGGCGCGGGGCCGGGGTTCAGTGCATCGCGGCGCGCATCAGGCGGCGGGCATTGGCATAGGTGCGGTGGCCATAGGGGCGCAGGGCCGCGTCGATGATGCGGCCGGCGTCATGCCCGCGCATCGCCGCCCGCGTTGCCCCGCGGATCGAGGCCATGGCGGCATGCTGCTTTTCCACGAACATGCGGGTGGTCTCGCCCTTTGGACAGTCGATCAGGCCGATCATGCCCGCGGTGCGCAATCCGATGACCATCTGCGATTCGATGCCGATTCGCGTCAGGTCGCCCCAGAGTTTCAAAGGATCGAACAAGGCTGTCTCCCCGTGATTCCGCCGGCTTGTGGCACCGGTTAAAATAAGAACCGTCCCCGCTTCGGGGACGGCGCAAGCGTCTAGTGGTCGCGCGACGACGCGGCCGCCGTGATCCGGCGGTTGCGACAGTTCGGTGTCAGCTTCTGCATCGTCACGCGCATCGGACCTCAATTCGACAGACGGTCGATTTCATCCTTGAGGCGGAGTTTTTCGCGCTTCAGCCGGGTGATCTCCTCGGCGGGAACGCCGGGGGATCGCTGGGCGGTCTCGACCTGATCGGACAGGGCCTGATGTTTCCGGCGCAGCTCCTCGATATGCGAGGCGACACTCATCTGGGTCCTCCTGATTTGATCCCGATGGGGTCAGTCCATCATGGTCATGTCATATTGTCACGCCCTTTCGTTACGTCCGTGCCGGATCGGCCGGCCCTCGCGCAAGATTGCAACGGCCTCGGCGCTGTCGTCGCTGCCATCGGTTGCATGGGCGGCACCGTCATGCATGACCAGCGGCGCCAGCAGGCGCAGCGGCGCGCGGGCACCCTTGCCGGCGGTGACGATGACCCGGCTGGCCTCGCGTTCCGGCCGCCCGGCCACGGGCAGCACGCGGATGGCGCCGGCCCGGCCTGCCAGCGCGGCGAGGATCTCGTCCAGCCGCTCGGCGCGCTGGATCACCGTCAGGCTGCCCCCCGGCCGCAGCCGCCGCAGCCCGGCGTCGAGCCAGGCCGCCAGGGGCAGGCTTTCGTGCCGCGCCAGGCCGCGGCCGGCCTCGGGCGGGGGCGTGGCATCGCGGAAATAGGGCGGGTTGGCGATGACGGCGTCAAAGCTGCGGGCGCGCAGGACGGCCGGCATGGCGGCGATGTCGCCCTCGACCACCTCCAGCTCCAGGCGGTTTTCCGCGGCGTTGCGGCGGGCCAGCGCGGCATAGCCGGGTTGCAGCTCCAGCCCCGCCGCTACGATCCCCGGCACCCGCCAGGCCAGGCACAGGCTGGCCACCCCGGCGCCGCAGCCCAGCTCCAGCACCCTGTCGCCGGGCCGGGCCGGGCAGGCCGCCGCCAGCAGCACCGCATCCGCGCCCGAGCGATAGCCGCGCGCCGGCTGCCACAGCTGCAACCGCCCGTCCAGAAAGCCATCGTGGCGCAGATCGCCCAGGTCCGTCATGGCCCCTGCCTAGCGAAGCCCGGCAACCCTGTCGATAGCGTGGCTAGGGCGGCGGCCGTCCGGTTCTTGAGCCACGGTGGCGGCCGGGTTTCGTGTCGGGAACTGCGGCCGTTTCCCCCATCGGCGGGGGCGTGAGCTGCGCCAACCGCGCCGGCTCCCCATGACGGGCCGCGGGTCTGCCGGGGCTGCGGCATTGCGTCGGAATCCCCTTCCGATGCCTCCGCTTGCCCGGCAAAGCATTGCAACGCCGGGGATGGCGTGGCATGGCCGGGCCAGACCCTTGCTACCGCGCCCGGAGCCGTCATGTCCCAGACCGCCGCCGCCCGTCCCGCAAAAACCGCTGCCTCCGCGCTCGACCGCCTGACCGCCGCGCTGGCGGCCGACATGGCGCAGGTGGATGCGCTGATCCGGTCGCGCATGGCCTCGCGCCACGCCCCGCGCATCCCCGAGGTTGCCGCGCATCTGATCGAGGCCGGCGGCAAGCGGGTGCGGCCGCTGCTGACGCTGGCCGCGGCGCGGCTGGTGGCGGGGCCGGAGGGCGCGCTCGACCCGCATCACGCGCATCTGCTGGCCACGGCGGTCGAGTTCATCCACACCGCCACCCTGCTGCATGACGACGTGGTCGATGAAAGCCGCCAGCGCCGCGGGCGGCCGACGGCCAACCTGCTGTGGGACAACAAGACCTCGGTGCTGGTCGGCGACTATCTGTTCGCCCGCAGCTTCCAGCTGATGGTCGGCACCGGCAGCATCACCGTGCTGAACATCCTCGCCGATGCCGCCGCCACCATCGCCGAGGGCGAGGTGCTGCAACTGACCGCCGCGCAGAATCTGGCCACCGACGAGGCCACCTATATCACCATCGTGCGCGGCAAGACGGCGGCGCTGTTTTCCGCCGCCACCGAGGCCGGCGGCGTCGTCGCCCGGGCCACGCCGGCGCAGCAGAAGGCGCTGTTCGGCTATGGCGACGCGCTGGGCATCGCCTTCCAGATCGTCGACGACCTGCTGGACTATGGCGGCGCCAGCGGCGTGATCGGCAAGAACACCGGCGACGATTTCCGCGAGCGCAAGCTGACCCTGCCGGTGATCAAGGCGGTGGCGGCGGCCGACGCGGCCGAGCGCGGCTTCTGGCGCCGGGTGATCGAGGCCGGCGACCAGCGCGAGGGCGATCTGGAGGAGGCGCTGGCCATCCTCACCCGCCGCGGCGCGCTGGAGGCCGCGCGCCGCGATGCGCTGGCCTGGTCGGCGCGGGCCAAGGAACAACTGGCGGCCCTGCCCGAGGGCGACTTGCGCGACATGCTGGATGGGCTGGCGGATTTCGTGGTGGCGCGGGTGGCCTGAGGGCCGCGCGGCCCATCTTCGCGTATCATCCCCGCTTCCTGCAAGGGTGCCCGCCTGCGGCCGGGCGGCAGCGCCGCGTTCCCGGTG
>JBEBVF010000019.1:0-32737 GCA_040392885.1 Paracoccus sp. (in: a-proteobacteria)
GGGTCTTGTGATCGTCCAGCGGCCGCACGAACTGGAAATCCCGGAAGGCGTCGATGAACACCTGAATGTGATAGCTGCCGGCGCCCACCTGCTGCGCCAGCGCCATGTCGGCGGGGGCGCCCATCTCGGTGGTGATGGCCTTGGCCATGTCGGCGGCGCGGCGGTTGTAGATCTCCAGCAGCTTCTCCACCAGCCGCAGGCGCTCGGCCGGCGGCGTGGCGGCCCAGCCGGGCTGCGCGGCCTTGGCGGCGGCCACGGCGGCATTGGTATCGGCCTGACCGCCCAGCGAAATCACCGCCACCGCTTCCTCGGTGGTCGGGTCCAGAACGTCCAGATCGTTCGGCTTGACCGGGTCCACCCATGCCCCGTTGATATAGAACTTACGCTTGTCGAGCAGATCGGCCATCGCTTCCTCCTGTACGGCGGTTCCTGGCTGCATAACTTGTCATTGCCGCGCGGAAACACAACCCCGATCCGCGGGCCGCGGCGGATGCCGCTGCCGAATCGCCGGCATTTCCGGCGTTTTTGGGCCTTTTCTTCGCGGCCATGCGGCCTATGCTGCGGCTCCCGCGCCAAACGTATTCGAAAGGACAGATCATGTCACTGCGCATCAACTCGGTCGCGCCCGACTTCACCGCCGAGACCTCCGACGGTCCGATCCGGTTCCATGACTGGCTGGACGGCAGCTATGCCATCCTGTTCAGCCATCCCCGGGACTTCACCCCGGTCTGCACCACCGAGTTCGGCGCCGTCGCCCGCCTCGCCCCGGAATGGGAAAAGCGCAACACCAAGGTGATCGGCATCTCGGTGGACAGCGCCGAGGACCACAAGAAATGGAAGCGTGACATCGAGGCCGTCGGCGGCGTTCCGGCGAATTTCGCCATCATCGACGACACCTCGCTGACGGTCGCCAAGCTCTACAACATGCTGCCCGAGGATGCGACCATTCCCGAGGAGGGCCGCACCCCGGCCAATTCCGCCACCGTGCGGGCGGTGTTCATCATCGGCCCCGACAAGAAGATCCGGCTGAGCATGGTCTATCCGATGTCGGTGGGCCGCAATTTCGCCGAGATCCTGCGGGCGCTGGACGCGGTGCAGAAGACCGACGGCGTTCCGCTGGCCACCCCGGCGAACTGGAACCCCGGCGAGGACGTGATCGTCGCCACCTCGCTGGACGATGCCGCCGCCGAGGCCCGCTATGGCGCGCTGGACAAGAAGCTGCCCTATCTGCGCTATGCGAAAGACCCGGCCTGAGCCGGCAGGCGCCCCGCTGGCGGGCGCCTAATATCCCCTGGGGTCGGTGGGCTCGACCACCGGCACCCGCTCCACGGCCTCGTTCTCGTAGCGCTTGGCCTCGGTCAGGAACGAATAGATCGCGCCCTTGGCGCAATGGATGAAGCCCGGCCAGCCGCAGCGCCACATGCCATGGCGCAGATACCAGCGCAGGAAGAAGATCGGCGGGCTGACCAGCATCTTCCAGGGCCGCGCCGGCCGGCCGCGCTGCCGGGCCATCTGGGCCTTCAGCGTGGAATACTTGTTTTCCTTCAGCATCTGCTCGTGCAGGGGCAGAGGGCTGAAATGCAGCAGCCCCCCCGGCCGGGCCTTGCGCACCTCGCCGTCGATGACGATGCCCTCATGCACCAGATCGGTGGTGTTGAAGCGCCCGGTGCCGCGCCGGAACAGCCGGTTGTGATAGCGCTCATGCGCCGAGGGCGGCACATAGCCATAACCGTTGATGTAGTCGTAGCGGGTGATCTTCCAGCCGTTCACCCCGGGCTGCGCCAGCAGGCCGGGGAGGATCGTCGCCAGAGCCTCGCTGACCCGCTCGTCGCTGTCGATGCTCAGGCACCAGTCCTGCGTGCACTGCTCCAGCGCGAACTGCTTCTGCGCGCCAAAGCCGCGCCAGTCCTCGTGCAGGATCTTCAGCGGCAGCCCTTCCTCGCGCAGCCGGTGCAGGAGGGCGAGGGTGCCATCCGTCGAGCCGGAATCGACCACAATGATCTCGGCACAGAAGGCGACGCTGCGGATGCAGTTCTCGATCACCCGCTCTTCGTTCTGGCAGATGATGAAGGCGGAAACGGGCAGGGTCATGGTCAGGCCTTCGCAGATACCGGCGCGGCACCGCCGGCGAGGTCGAGATCCCCCCGGAACAGCCGCAGATAATCGTTACAGATGGCCTCCTCGGACATGAACTCGTCAAGGCGCTGCCGGGCATTCCGGGCATAGCCGCGCGCTGCGGCCGGATCGTCGCGCAGCCGGACCAGCGCCGCGGCGATCTGGGCATCGTCGTCGATATCGGCCATCAGACCGTCGATTCCGTCGCGCATATACCAGTTCGGCCCGTCGGTGCGCGTCGAGACCGATGGCACACCGGCCTGCCAGGCCTCGAGCAGGATATTGCCCAGCGGCTCGTGCCGCGAGGGCATCAGGAACGCGTCGGCCGCGGCGATATGGTGCACCGGCTCGGCAACCCAGCCGATGAAGCGCACGCGGTTGGCGATGCCGAGTTGCGAGGCCAGCGCCTCGTATTCGCCGCGCAGCCGGCCGTCGCCGATCAGCCACAGCCAGGCGCCCGGAATGCGGGCAATGGCGCGGATTGCGGTGTCCAGCGCCTTGCGGGGCTGGAAGCGGCCGCCGGCGGCGACCAGAAACGCATCGTGCGGGGTCTCGTGCCGGGCCCGCGGCACCGGATGCACCGTCACCTGCGGCGTGAAATTGGTGATGGTGACCGCGGGCCGCTTCCAGCCGAGTTCGGCACAGCGCCGGGCAATGCCCGGAACATTGCCGACCAGGACGTCGCAATTGCCGAAATGCTTGAGATTGGCGGGAAAATCGCCCATCCGGGCCAGCTTGACCACGCCCGGCCAGCGATGCATCAGCCGCCCGGCCCGCGGCATCCACGCCATCACCGCATGCGGGCGCCAGCGCCTGACCCACCACTCCGCCTGCAAATGGAGCAGTGGCGTTGCGGGCGACAGCACCGAGAAATTGTTGCGGATCACCGGCCCCAGCGGTGCAATCTCGCCGTCCCAGCTACGCCCGGGCCGGATGACGAAGCGCTGCTCGACCCCTCTGCGGTCCAGTGCCTGCGCCAGTTTGACGAAGAACCGCTCCGCACCCCCCTCTTTGCCGAAGTGGAAGTGAATCACGCGGAGAGGGGCATCGGTCAAACGGGACATCCTGGCAACCTGCTCATCTTCTTCAGACCATACGGCGATAAAGAGCCGTAATCTTGGTAAATTCTGCCGCCACAAGACGGAAACCGTGATCTTGCAGGAAGGTGTTGGTTTCGACGAAGGTATGGGCGTTATCCGGCCCACGCTCGAAACCGCAATCGACCGCGATCCAGTCGATCCGCGACAGCGAACGGGTGGCGCCCTCCAGCACCTCGGGCTCGGCGCCTTCGGCCTCCAGCTTGAAGATCACCGGGCCGCTGACCTCCGACAGGTCGACGGCCGCATCGAGGGTGGTGGCCGGCAAGACGATGGAGGGCTCCTCGCCGGTGCCGCCGAAGACCGAGCTGTCGGCCTTGTCGGCCCGGTTGTAGAATCGAAGCTCGGTTTCCTCTTTCCACAGCGCCTTGCGAATGCACCGTGCTTGCCCGCCGAAATTGTTCAGATCCACGCAGCGCGCCTCCAGCGCCTCGGGCTCGAAGGCGATATATCGGAAACCGCGCTGCCGCGCCCAGATTCCGAGTTCGCCGACATTGGCGCCGCAGTCGATGAAGACTCCATCCCGCAAGTCGGAGAGCAGGTTCAGCGAGTAATCGCGCGCCAGCCGCTCCACCCCGGCGACAACGCCGCGCTTGTAGCGATTATGTCGGCCCATCCGGCAGATATGGATGCGGTCGCTGCCGTCATCGGCAATATGCAGGGCCGGGTCTTCGCCGCCGGCCGGGCTTATGCGATGTTTCTTGCCCCGAACCGCATTCCTCACATTCACGACCTGGCAATATGTTCCGATGGGCAATCTCGCGGAGAGATAGTTCTCGATATTGCGGAAGAAATGGGTGCGCAAACGATTCCCCGCGTTCAAGGAGGGATTGATGCAGTTGTTCAGGTTCTGGATCGGGTTACCCCCGGCCTCACGAGCCGGGGGCAACGATATTCGAGAAGGTCGGAGCCGCCGTGGCTCACTCGCCCTGCGGCTCGCCCTTCTTCTCGACGATTTCCTCGCCGGTCTCCTGGTCGACCATCTTCATGCCCAGCTTGACCTTGCCGCGATCGTCAAAGCCCAGCAGCTTGACCTTGACCTCCTGGCCCTCGGTCAGCGCCTCAGAGGGGTGGCCCAGGCGGCGGTTGGTGATCTGGCTGACATGCACCAGCCCGTCGCGCTTGCCGAAGAAGTTCACGAAGGCGCCGAAATCGACCAGCTTGACCACCTTGCCGGTATAGATCTTGCCTTCCTCCGGCTCGGCCACGATCGAATAGATCATGTCATAGGCCTTCTTGATCGAATCGGCATTGGCCGAGGCAATCTTGATGACACCATCATCGTTGATGTCGACCTTGGCGCCCGAGATCTCGACGATCTCGCGGATGACCTTGCCGCCCGAGCCGATCACTTCGCGGATCTTGTCGGTGGGGATGGTCATGGTCTCGATGCGCGGCGCATGGGCGCTGAACTCGCGACGGCCTTCCTTCAGCGCCTTGCCCATCTCGCTCAGGATGTGCAGGCGACCTTCCTTGGCCTGGGCCAGCGCCTGTTCCATGATCTCCGGGGTGATGCCGGCGACCTTGATGTCCATCTGCAGCGAGGTGATGCCCTCGGCCGTGCCGGCAACCTTGAAGTCCATGTCGCCGAGGTGATCCTCGTCGCCCAGGATGTCGGTCAGCACCGCCCATTGCCCGTCCTCTTCGAGGATCAGGCCCATGGCGACGCCGGCGACCGGCGCCTTCAGCGGCACGCCGGCATCCATCATCGACAGCGAACCGCCGCAGACCGAAGCCATCGAGGAGGAGCCGTTCGATTCCGTGATCTCCGACACCACGCGGATGGTATAGGGGAAGTCGGTCTGCGCCGGCAGCACCGCCTGCAGCGCGCGCCAGGCCAGCTTGCCATGGCCGATCTCGCGGCGGCCCGGCGAACCCACGCGGCCAACCTCGCCGACCGAATAGGGCGGGAAGTTGTAATGCAGCAGGAAGTTCGAGCGGAAATTGCCGTGCAGCGCGTCGATGATCTGCTCGTCATCGCCGGTGCCCAGGGTGGTCACGGCCAGCGCCTGGGTCTCGCCGCGGGTGAACAGCGCCGAGCCGTGGGTGCGCGGCAGGATGCCGACTTCCACGTCGATCGGGCGCACGGTGCGGTTGTCGCGGCCGTCGATACGGGCGCCGCCGCGGATGATGTCGCCGCGCAGGATGCCCGATTCCAGCTTCTTGAAGGCCGAGCCGAGATTGGCATCGGCCAGCTCGTCCTCGGTCAGGCCGGCCTTCACCGTGGCTTTGGCGGCCTCGATGGCATTGTGGCGCTCGCCCTTGTCGCGGATGGCATAGGCGGCGCGCATGGCGGTCTCGCCCAGCGATTTCACCCGCTCGTAGAGCGCCGAATAATCGGCCGCCTGGAAGTCGAAGGGCTCCTTGGCGGCGGCTTCGGCCAGGTCGATGATCAGGTCGATCACCGGCTGCATGGCCTCGTGGCCGAACTTGACCGCGCCCAGCATCTCGGCCTCGGTCAGCTCATAGGCCTCCGATTCCACCATCATCACCGCGTCGCGGGTGCCGGCGACGACCAGGTCGAGGCGCTGCTCGGGGTTGTTGCGCAGGTTGTCCATGTCCTGAACCTCGGGGTTCAGGACATATTCGCCATGGGCAAAGCCGACGCGGGCGGCGGCGATCGGGCCGCGGAACGGCACGCCGGAAATGGTCAGCGCCGCCGAGGCGGCGATCATCGCCACGATGTCGGGGTCGTTGACCAGGTCATGCGACAGCACCGTGCACATCACCAGCACTTCGTTCTTGAAGCCGGGAATGAACAGCGGGCGGATCGGGCGGTCGATCAGGCGCGCGGTCAGGGTTTCCTTTTCGGTCGGGCGGCCTTCACGCTTGAAGAACCCGCCGGGAATCTTGCCCGCGGCGTAGGTTTTTTCCTGATAATGGACAGTCAGCGGAAAAAAGTCCTGACCCGGCTTCGGCTCGCGCGCGAAGGTCACGTTGGCCATGACCGAGGTCTCGCCCAGGGTGGCGATGACGCTGCCATCGGCCTGGCGGGCCACCTTGCCGGTCTCCAGGGTCAGGGTTTCCTGACCCCACTGAATCGATTTCTTCACTTCATCAAACATCGTGCATCCTTGCTGGCGGCAGACCCTCTGCCACCCGTAGATCGGTGCCCGGCCCCGTTGCCGGGCTGCCGTCGGTTCATAAAAAACGCGCCCCGCAAGCGGGGCGCGTCATGGTCAGCGGCGCAGGCCCAGGCGGGCGATCAGGTCCTGATAGCGGGCCACATCCTTGCGCTTGAGATAGTCCAGCAGCTTGCGGCGCTGCGCGACCATCATCAGCAGACCGCGCCGCGAATGGTTGTCCTTGCGATGGGTCTTGAAATGCTCGGTCAGGGTGGCAATGCGCGAGGACAGGATCGCAACCTGCACCTCCGGGCTGCCGGTATCGCCGGCCTTGGTGCCGTAGTCCTTGATGAGCTTGTTCTTTTCTTCGACGGTGATCGACATCGGGGGCTCCTGTGTCATCGGTTCTGGAAATGGCAGCGGCCGGGATGTCGTCCAGCACGCGCCCATGGAGGCTCCACCCTGCGGTGGATCGGCTGCCTATAGGCAGATTCGCCTGAAAAGGAAAGCCCTTTGATGCGGGCGGTGCCGGCGTTCAGGGCCGGGTCGGCGGCAATGTTTCACGTGAAACATCGAAGGGCGGGTCGCGGAAATCCACCTGGATGTCAGCCGGGGTGAGACCGGCACCGTCGAGGATCTTCAGCATGGCGACGCCATTAACCAGCAGCATCGCGTCGCGCCCGTCCACGATGTCGATGGCGATGTCCGGCGCCTCCGCCCCGGTGGGCATCACCACGCGGATCAGGTCGTCGATGGGATCGAAATCGTGCAGCTCCATTCCGGAGCCGCCGGAGAAAGCCTCGAACTGGTCCGACCCGGCCCCGCCATGCGCCCAGTCGCCGGCGCCGAAGCGCAGGATGTCGTCGCCCTCGCCGCCGTTCAGGATGGCGGTTTCCGGTCCGGCATTGCCGATCAGCACGTCGTTGCCACGGTCGCCGAACAGCTGGTCATGGCCTGGACCAGCGATCAGTACATCGTCACCGTCGCCGCCGAACAGCCAGTCGTCGCCCTCACCCCCGGCGAGCCAGTCGTTGCCCTGGCCGCCGAACAGCTGGTCGTCGCCGGAACCGCCATGGAGCCGGTCATCGCCGCCATTGCCGGCCAGATGATCATCCCCGGCACCGCCGATCAGCGTATCGTCGCCGCCCGGCCCGGTCTCGAAGCCATCATCGCCAGAGAGCCAGTCGTTGCCGGCGCCGCCCTCGATCCAGTCGGCGCCGAGGCCGCCGGAGAGGTCATCCTGCCCGGCGGCGCCGACCAGCACATCATTGCCGACCCCGCCCCACAGCGTCTCGCCGCCATCGCCGGCCTGCAGGAACAAGCCGTCCTGATGGGACGAGGCCTCGTCCTCGGGGAAGGGCAGATCGTCCCCGTCCTCGTCGCCGTCACCGCCGCCGGCATGCGCGGCCTCGGTCTCCAGGAGGCCCCCTCCCAGCGACATCATCAACGCTCCAAACAGGCCGGCCAGCATCAACATGGCGAAGCA
Source organism: Paracoccus sp. (in: a-proteobacteria) (assembly GCA_040392885.1). Taxonomy (GTDB): domain Bacteria; phylum Pseudomonadota; class Alphaproteobacteria; order Rhodobacterales; family Rhodobacteraceae; genus Paracoccus. The sequence goes on from JBEBVF010000019.1 coordinate 7,764, forward strand.
TCCACGGGGGGTCCACATCCCAGCACATAGCGCCGCTTCACGATCCGCCCTAGAGAAATGTTGAGAATCCGTTAACACGGGCGCGTTGTGCCGGCCGTGACGCGGCGTTATGGCAGGGTGCAGCAACTCACGGAGGGCAAGGGAATGGCGAGCAAGGTCTTCATCGACGGCGAGGCGGGCACCACCGGCCTGCAGATCCGCGAGCGCCTGGCCCCGCGCCGCGACATCGAACTGCTGCGCGTGGACGAGGCACGCCGCAAGGACCCCGAGGCCCGGCGCGAGGCTTTTGCCAGCGCCGACATCGCCATCCTGTGCCTGCCCGACGAGGCCGCCCGCGAGGCGGTGGCGCTGGCCGAGGGCATGGCGGTGCGCATTATCGACGCCTCCACCGCGCATCGCACGGCGCCGGGCTGGGATTTCGGCTTTCCGGAGTTGACCCCGGACGGGCGGGCGCGGATCGCGGCCTCGAACCGGGTCAGCAATCCCGGCTGCTATTCCACCGGCAGCATCGCCCTGCTGGCGCCGCTGGTGCAGGCGGGGCTGCTGCCGGCCGATGCCTCGGTCAGCATCAATGCGGTCAGCGGCTATAGCGGCGGCGGCAAGGCGCTGATCGGCGAATATGAGAGCGGCGCGGCCCCGGATTTCTTTGTCTACGGGCTGAGCCAGCAGCACAAGCATGTGCCGGAGATCATGGCCCGCACCGGGCTGACCCAGCGGCCGATCTTTTCGCCGGCGGTGGGCAATTTCGCCCAGGGCATGGCGGTGCAGGTACCGCTGGACCTCGACCGGCTGGGCCTGACGCTGGCGCAGGTCGAGGACTGCTGGCGCGCCCATTACGCCGGCGCCCGCTTTGTCGAGGTGGTGCCGGCGGCGGATTATGGCGGCCGCGTGGTGCCCACGGCGCTGAACGGTAGCAACCGCATGGCGCTGTCGGTGCATGGCGATGCCGCCGGCGGCCGGGCCGTGGCCATCGCGGTGCTGGACAATCTGGGCAAGGGCGCCTCGGGCGCGGCGGTGCAGAACCTCAACCTGATGATCGGCGCCGACGAGGGCGAGGGGCTGTAGGCCCCTTGCAATCAGGGAGATCGGGAAAGGAAAGGGAGCCTCGCGGCCCCCTTTTTTCATTTCAGCTCATCGACGCTGCGGATCACTTGGCCCAGCAGGCCGTAATCCAGCGCCTCCTGGGTGTTCAGCCAGAAATCGCGCTGGGTGTCGGCCTCGATGCGCTCGATGCTCTGGCCGGTGGCGTCGGCAAAGATCTGGTTCAGCCGCTCGCGCATCAGCCGTACCTGCTCGGCCTGGATCATCATGTCGGACGAGGTGCCGCCGATGCCGCCAGAAGGCTGGTGGATCAGGAAGCGGGTGTTCGGCAGGCAATAGCGGTCGGCCTTGTCGGCACCGACAAAGATCAGCGCCCCGGCCGAGGCCACCCAGCCTGAGCCGATGGTGCGCACCCGCGGCCGGATGAAGCGGATCACGTCATGGATCATGTCGCCGGATTCGACATGGCCCCCGGGCGACGAGATCAGCATGTTGATCGGTGCGTCCGATTCCTCGGCCAGCGCCAGCAGATGCGCGACGGTGCGCTGCGCCAGCTTGTCGTTGATCGCCCCGGCGACGATCACCGTGCGCGAGCGGAAATAGAGCCGGTCGATGGCGGCGGATTCCGGCAGGCCGAGGCCCTCGGACTTCCGGCCGTTCTCGCGCGGCTCGTCGTCGTCATCATCGTCGTCGTCATCGTCATCCAGCCAATGCGGGCGCGGATCGAGGGTCATGCCTTGTGTCCTTTCGTCGTGAAACCTGCGCAGCCTCAGCTGGCCGGGGTCGAGCTGACCCCGACCTGCGCCGCGCGCAGCAGGCGATCATGCAGCATGAAGCCGCGATTCATCACCTGGATGATCTCGCCCGCGGTGGTGCCGGGGACGGGGGCCTCGAACATCGCCTCGTGCTGGTTGGGGTCAAAGCGATCGCCCGGCACCGGCTCGATGATGGTGATGCCGTGCTTGGCAAAGATGTTGTTCAGCTCGCGCTGGGTCAGCTCGATGCCTTCGACCAGGCCCGGCAGGGCGGCGCGGGCCTCCTCGCCGGCGGCGTCCAGCGCCCGGCTCAGCGCGTCATGCACCGGCAGCAGGTCGCGTGCCAGACGGGTGCTGCCGTAATGCTCGGCATCGCGGCGTTCACGCTCGGCCCGCTTGCGGGTGTTTTCCGCATCGGCCAGCGCCCGCATCCAGCGGTCGCGCATGTCGTCGCGCTCGCCCTCCAGCCGGGCGATCTCCTCGGCGGGATCGGCCAGCGGATCGTCCAGCAGCGGCTCGGTGCGGGGATCGGCCTCGGCTTCGGCCTCGGGACGGGTATCGGTCATGTTCTGCCTCGGTCTGCTCAATCAGGGCTGCCGGCCGGACAGGGCGCGTCCGACCAGCTGGGCGGTGAAATCGACGATCGGGACGATGCGGCCGTAATTGAGCCTGGTCGGCCCGATCACGCCCACGGCGCCCACGATCTTGCGGTCAGCGTTCATATAGGGCGAAACCACCAAAGAGGAACCCGAAAGCGAAAAAAGCTTGTTCTCGGCGCCGATATAGATGCGCACGCCCTCGCCACCCTCGGCCAGGCTGAGGAATTCCGCAATGTCGCGCTGGCGCTCCAGATCCTCGAACAGGCGCCGCACCCGCTCGATATCGGCGGCCTCGTCGGCCAGCAGGTTGGCGCGGCCGCGCACGATCAGCCGCGGCTCGTCCTCGCCGCGGTCCCACAGCGCCAGCCCCGAGGCCACCAACTCGGCCGCCAGCGCGTCCAACTCGGCCCGGCGCAGGTCGATCTGGCTGCCGATCAGGCTGCGCAGTTCCGAAAGCGTCCGCCCCTCGGCCTGCGCCGACAGGAAATTGCCGGCCTCGCGCATAGAGATCGGCGTCTGGCCGGGCGGGGGGGTGAACAGGCGGTTTTCCACCCTTCCGTCGTCGAAGACCAGGATGACCAGCGCGCGCTCGGCCGACAGGCTGACGAATTCGATATGGCGGATCGGCGCCTCGGCCTTGGGCATCAGCACCACCGAGGCGCCCTGCGTCAGCTTCGACAGCATGGTGCCCACCCGGTCCAGCATCATGCCCGGCTGGCCCTCGGCCACCATCTGCTCCATCGCCGCGCGCTCGTTCTCGGCCATGGGGCCGGTCTCCATCAGCGCATCGACGAACAGCCGCAGCCCCATCTGCGTCGGCACCCGCCCGGCGCTGACATGCGGCGCGTCCAGCAGGCCCATGCGCTCCAGGTCATGCATGGCGGCGCGCACGGTGGCGGCGCTGACCTTCTGCGACATCCGTTCCGTCAGGCTGCGCGAGCCCACCGGCTCGCCGGTGGACAGATAGGCGTCCACCACGCGGCGGAACACCTCGCGCGAGCGTTCGGTCAGGTCGTCGATCGGGTTCATTCTGCTCATGCGTCTTGCGGTTTGGTGCGGGCGGGCGGTATCTGGCCCTGACCAAGAATGAAAGGACAGGCCCATGCGCCCCTCTGGCCGTAACCTAGGCGAATTGCGCCCCGTTTCAATCGAAACCGGCGTGATGCGCCATGCCGAAGGCTCGTGCCTGATCCGCATGGGCGGCACCGAGGTGCTGTGCTCGGCCAGCATCGAGGACCGGCCGCCGCCCTTCCTGAAGGGCTCGGGCCAGGGCTGGGTGACGGCCGAATACGGCATGCTGCCCCGCGCCACCGGCAGCCGCACCAAGCGCGAGGCCGCCAGCGGCAAGCAGGGCGGCCGCACGGTGGAAATCCAGCGCCTGATCGGCCGCGCCCTGCGCGCCGGCATCGACCGCCGCGCCCTGGGCGAGCGCCAGATCACCGTGGATTGCGACGTGATCAATGCCGATGGCGGCACCCGCTGCGCCGCGATCACCGGCGGCTGGGTGGCGCTGCGGCTGGCGGTCAACCAGCTGATCGCCGCCAAGATGGTGACCTCCGACCCGATCCTCGACCATGTGGCGGCGGTGTCCTGCGGCATCTACGCCGGCCAGCCGGTGCTGGATCTGGACTATGCCGAGGACAGCATTGCCGGCACCGACGGCAATTTCATCCTCACCGGCGCCGGCAAGCTGATCGAGGTGCAGATGTCGGCCGAGGGCGCCACCTTCTCGCGCGAGGAGATGGGCAAGCTGCTGGACCTGGCCGAGGCCGGGGCACAGGGGCTGGTCGCGGTGCAGAAGGCGGCGCTGGCATGAGGCGCTTTACCGACAAGGTGCTGCTGGTCGCCACCCACAATGCCGGCAAGCTGGAGGAGATGCGGGCGCTGTTCGCCCCGCATGGCATCACCCTGGTCAGCGCCGCCGAGCATGGCCTGCCCGAGCCGGCCGAGACCGAGGAGAGCTTTATCGGCAATGCCCGCATCAAGGCCCGCGCCGCCATGGAGGCCACCGGCCTGCCGGCGCTGGCCGATGACAGCGGCATCTGCGTCGACGGGCTCGATGGCGCGCCGGGCGTGCACACCGCCGACTGGGCCGAAACGCCCACCGGGCGCGATTTCATGCAGGCGATGACCCGGACCTGGCAGGAGCTGGAGGCGCGGGCCGTGCCCGAGCCGCGCAAGGCCCAGTTCCGCGCCACCTTCCTGCTGGTCTGGCCGGACGGTCATGAGGAGATCTTCGAGGGCCGCGCCGAGGGCCGGCTGGTCTGGCCACCGCGCGGGGTGCAGGGGCACGGCTATGACCCGATCTTCGTCCCCGATGGCGAGACCCGCACCTATGCCGAGATGACCGCCGAGGAAAAGAACCGCGTCAGCCACCGCGCCGACGCCTTCCACCAGCTGGAGGCGCTTTTTGCGTAGGATCTCGACAGGATCGCCATTCGAATCCGCCATGGGCTATTGCCGGGCAGTGGTGAATGGCGACTGGTGCTTTGTCTCGGGCACGACCGGCTACGACTATGCGCGGATGGTCATGCCGGAGGGTGCGGCCGCGCAGGCGGAGAACGCCTTCGCCACCATCGAACGCGCGCTGAGCGAGGCCGGGTTCTCGATGGCCGAAATCGTGCGGGTGCAATACACCATCACCGACGCCGCGCTGGTGGACGAGATCGCGCCGGTGCTGGCCCGCTGGCTGGGCGCGGCGCCGCCGGCGGCGACCATGGTGGTTGCCGGCCTGATCCGCCCGGAAATGCTGGTCGAGATCGAAGCCACCGCCATGAGGGCGGCGTGAGCCAGCACACCGCCCTGACCGACGACTGGCGCGCCGGGGGCTTTGGCCTTTATGTCCACTGGCCCTTCTGCGCCGCCAAATGCCCCTATTGCGATTTCAACAGCCATGTCTCGGCCAGCATCGACCAGACTCGCTGGCTGGCGGCCTATCGGGTCGAACTAGCCCGCATCGCCGCGCTGGTGCCGGGGCGGGTGCTGAACAGCATCTTCTTTGGCGGCGGCACGCCGTCGCTGATGGACCCCGAGACCGTGGCCGGGGTGATCGAGGCCGCGCGCAGCCACTGGCCGCTGGCCAATGACATCGAGATCACGCTGGAGGCCAATCCGACCAGCGTCGAGGCCGGGCGCTTTGCCGGTTACGCGCAGGCCGGGGTCAACCGGCTGTCGATGGGGGTGCAGGCGCTGAACGATACCGACCTGCGCCGGCTGGGCCGGATGCATACGGCGGCCGAGGCCCGCGCGGCCTTCGACATCGCCCGCGCCGCCTTTCCCCGCGTCAGCTTCGACCTGATCTATGCCCGCCAGGAGCAGAGCCGCGCCGACTGGGCGGCCGAACTGCGCGAGGCGCTGGCGATGGCGGTCGATCACCTGTCACTCTACCAGCTAACCATCGAACCGGGCACCGCCTTCGGCGCCCGCCACGCCAAGGGCGGGCTGAAGGGGCTGCCGGACGAGGATCTCGCCGCCGACCTGTGGGAGGAGACCCAGGCGGTCTGCGCCGCCGCCGGGATGCTGAACTACGAAATCTCCAACCACGCCCGCCCGGGCGCCGAGAGCCGGCACAACCTGCTTTACTGGCGGCAGGGTGACTGGGCAGCCATCGGCCCCGGTGCCCATGGCCGGTTGAGCCTGGGCGAGACGCGGCTGGCCACCGAGGCCCATCGCGCCCCCGGCCTGTGGCTGGAGCGCGTGGAGCGCGACGGCAGCGGCGATGCCGTGCAGGAGGTCCAGAGCCGCCGCGACCGGGCGCTGGAATATCTGCTGATGGGGCTGCGCCTGCGCGAAGGCATCTCACCGGCGCGGCTGGCGGCGATGGATGCCGCGGTGCTGGACCCGCAGGGCCTGGCAGAACTGGCCGGGCTGGGCCTGATCGAACTGTCGCCGGGGCGGCTGGCGGCCAGCGATGCCGGCCTGCCGCTGCTGAATGCGGTGCTGCGGCGCATCACCGCCTGAACCGGCGCCTTTCGCCGCAACCCCGCGTGATCGCGCCCGCCCGCGCTTGCGAAACCGCGCCGGATGGCCCAGCTAGGGCGGATCGGCAGGACGGGACGAGGCATGCGCGAGATCGGAAAACGGGTCTATCTGGTGATCGGCTGGGTGTCGCTGGCCCTGGGGGCCATCGGCGTGCTGCTGCCGATCATGCCGACGGTGCCCTTCCTGATCGTGGCTTTCTGGGCGTTCTCGCAATCCTCGCCGCGGCTGTCACGGCGCATCCTCGCCAATCGCTATGTGGGCCCGCCCTTGCGCGACTGGCTGCGCTATAACGCCATCCCGCGCCGGGCCAAGTATTTCGCCACCCTGGCCATGACCGGGGGTTGCCTCACCGCCTGGTGGCTGGGCGCCCCGCCTTGGGCGCTGGGCGCGCAGGTGGGCGTGTGCCTGCTGGCGGCGGCCTATATCCTGACCCGGCCCGACCCGCCGGCCGCCGCCTGAGCCGCCGCGCGCGGCGCTGTTTCACGTGAAACACTAATGCTGGGCGCCGGGCCGCGGCGCCGAGGTCAGCAGCACCCGCGCATCGGTGATCTCATGCGCCGCCGACTCGCCGATCTGGAAACGCACGCGCAGGCGATAGCTGCTGTCGTCGCGCAGCACCTCGGCCTCGCCCTCCAGCTGCATGGCAAAAGCCTCGATCAGCTGGCTGCCGAGGCCGGTGCTGTCGCCATTGTCCAGCGCGGCGGCATCCTCCGGGCCCAGCGAATTGGCGATCTCCAGCATGACGTGATGATCGTCACCATCCGGGCGCAGGCTGACACGCGCCCAAGCGCTGTCCGAACCCATCGGAATGCCGGAATATTTGATGGCATTGTTGAAGGCCTCGGTGGCCAGCAGCGACAGCGGCACCGCCTGATCGGGCTGGAGGGTCAGCGGCATCAGGTCGGTCTCCACCCGCAGCCGCGAGGAGGCGGTGTCGGAGGCCACCATCATCTGGTTGACGATATCGGCGATCAGCCGCCCGGCCTCGACCGCATCCAGATGCTCGGCCTGATAGAGGTTGCGGTAGATCGTCGCCAGCGAGGCCACCCGGTCCTGCACCGAGCGCAGCACCGATTTCGCATCGGGGTCGGCCAGCAGCCGGCTCTGCATGTTGATGATCGAGGCGATGAGCTGGAGGTTGTTCTTGACCCGGTGATGGACCTCCTTCAGCAGCACGGTCTTTTCGGCGACCGCGTTCTCCATCTGCTCCTCGTCGCGGATCAGGATGCGGGCCATGTTGTGAAAGGTCTGGCTGACATCGGCGATCTCGGTCGGCGCCTCGCGGATCACCCGCGGCAATTGCGTGCGGTCGCCAACGGCGAAATGGCGCATCTGGCCGCGCAGCTCGCGCACATGGCGCAGCACCAGGTGGTCGACGGCGAAATAGGCCACGGTCAGCGACACGAAGAACAGCGCCAGCGTGAACAGGATGGCGCTGATATTGGCCAGCTTGAAACCGGCGATGCCGGAATCGCCCGGCGTATAGCTGCCCAGCGCATAGGCCAGCCCGGGCACGATCGGCACCACCGAGAACACCCGCTCCTGCCCGTCACTGCTGAGCGCGTGGAAGGTGGTCTGCTGGCCGCGGGCCAGTTCCGCCAGGCTGATATCGGCCGGCAGCAGCGATTCGCCCTCGGAATGGTCGGCGGTATAATAGGACAGCACCTCGCCGCTGCCGGAGAAGGTCAGCAGCTTGTCCTCGCCCTGCTCGAAATTCGCCGCATGGGTCGAGCGCAGCAGATCATGCGAGACCGAGACCGCGACATAGCCCATCAGGCTGGCATCGCTGTAGACGGGTTGCAGGATTACCACCACCGACTCGCCCGACACCAGGCCATGGGTGGTGGCATAGATATGGGTGCCGGGCCGGTCGAGGAACAGCCGATAACCGGCCGAGCCGCGCATGTCCTGCGGATCGCCCGAGGAATTGCAGTTGGACTGGCCGTTCAGGTCGATGAAGCCCGCAAAGGCATAGATGGCGCTGCGGGCCACAAAGCTGGTCATCATGTCCATGCAGTTGCGCACGGAACCCGCCGATTGCGTCTCCAGCACCGCCGGGCCCAGCGCATCGGCGGTGCCGAAGGCGGTCTGCAGGATCGCCCGCTCGCCGGCGGCGGCGGTGGCGGTGCGGCCCAGCAGCGCCTGCTCGGCGGTGCGGCTGGCCTCGCGCGACAGGCCCAGCGTCTGCACCAGCGAGATCAGCCCGATCGGCAGGATCGCCAGCGACAGCAGCGTCGCCAGCCGGAAGCCGAGGCCCCGGGTAAAGGCCAGCCGCTCGCGCAGGGGCCCGATCATCGGCCTAGCGTTGCACCGGCTGGTTGCCGGCCATGACCGCCAGCGTGGTGCGATCGGTCAGTTCCAGTTCCTCGCCGTCTTCCAGATGCAGCAGCTCGGCCAGTCGGCGGCGGCCGCGATTGGCCCGCGATTTCACGGTGCCGACCGCGACCTCGGTCATGCCAGCGGCCTCCTCGTAGGAGAAGCCATAGGCCCCGACCAGGATCAGCGCCTCGCGCTGCTCGTCGGGAAGCTGCTCGAAGGCGGCGCGGAAATCGTTCAGCGCCAGCCGCCCGTCATGCTCGGGCCGGGTGGCCTGGCGGGCGGCATGGATGCCGTCGCTGTCCGAAACCTCGCGCCGTGTCTTGCGGCGATCGGAATAGAAGGTGTTGCGCAGGATGGTGAACAGCCAGGCACGCAGATTGGTGCCGGGCTGGAACTTGTCCATGTTGGTCCAAGCCTTGACGATGGTGTCCTGCACCAGATCGTCGGCCGAGGCCCCCTCGCGGGTCAGCGACAGCGCAAAGGCGCGCAGGGCCGGCAGGTGGCTGACCAGTTCATCCCGCGGGTCGGCGCTGGCGGCGCCGGCCTGGCGGGAGGTGGAATTGCTGACGGTCATGCGGTCACTCCTGCCGTTTCAGCTTTTCCAGCAGGTCGAGGAACCGATCGGGGATCTCCGCCTCGGTCACCTGCTCATAGACGCGGCGCAAGTTTTCGTCGATCTGCTGCTCGATGGCCTTCTTGCGCCGGTCTTCACGCCTGGGTGTCATGGCAGGGCCGTCCCGTTACTTGTCTCTTGTCAGGGCAACATATATGCAAAGGGCCGGGTTCCATAAACCCGGCAAATTGCCGATGCGTAAGGATTGCCATGTCTGCTGAACTCGCCACGGCCATCGGCCGAGAATTGCCGTTCCTGCGGCGTTATGCCCGCGCCCTCACCGGCAGCCAGGCCGAGGGCGATACCTACGCGGCCGCAGTGCTGGAGGCAATCCTGGCCGACCGCCAGATGGCCGCCGGCAACGACATGCGGGTGGCGCTGTTCCGCACCTTCCACGCCATCTGGCAGTCCAGCGGCCAACCGGTGGCCGAGGACGGCGCCAGCCTGCGCGAAAGCCGCGTGCAGCAACGCATGGCCGGGCTGACCCCGAACTCGCGCGAGGCCCTGCTGCTGCGCACCATCGAGGAGCTGCGCTACGACCAGATCGCCGAGGTGATGCAATGCGCCCCCGCCGAGGCCGAGGAGCTGGTGCAGATCGCCTTCGACGAGATGGGCCGGGCCGTGCGCGGCAAGGTGATGATCATCGAGGACGAGACCATCATCGCCATGGACCTGAAGGGCATCGTGCAGAGCATGGGCCATGACGTGACCGGCATCGCCCGCACCCATTCCGCCGCCGTCGACCTGGCGGCGCGGGTGCGCCCGACGCTGGTGCTGGCCGACATCCAGCTGGCCGACGGCTCCTCCGGCCTCGACGCCATCAACGAGATCCTCGGCCATATCGGCGAGATGCCGGTGATCTTCATCACCGCCTTCCCCGAGCGCCTGCTGACCGGCGAGCGGCCGGAGCCGGCCTTCCTGATCTCCAAGCCCTATACCGAGGATCAGGTGCGCTCGGCGATCAGCCAGGCGATGTTCTTCACCTCGACCGAGGGGCTGGCGGTCTGAACCCTCCCCGAAAGGGCCAGCGGCAGGGGCTCAGGCTCAGCCCTCGGCGGCCGAGTCCCCGGCCTCGGCCGCATCCTTGCGGGCGGCCTCCTGCGCGGCCTTGCGCAGCTGGCGGGCCTGCCGCAGCCGCTTGCGGCGCGACAGCTCGACATTGACCACGGCGCCGAACAGCACCGAGAACCCGGCCAGATAAAACCACATCAGCAGCGCGATCACCGCCCCGATCGAACCGTAGATGCGGTTATAGCTGTTGAAGCTGGACAGATAGGCCGAGAACCCGATCGAGGCCGCCGCCCACATCACCGTCGCCAGCAGCGAGCCCCAGGTGAACAGCGCCGTGCGTGGGCGGCGGACATTGGGACCATAGCGATAGACGATGCCGATGCCGATCAGCACGATGGTGAACAGCCCCACCCAGGGCAGCGCGGCGATGGCGCGGGCGGTGGCCTCGCCCAGCGGGATCAGATTCAGCACCAGCGGCACGATGACGATGGTCGCCAGCCCCAGCAGCCCCACGCCGACGATGGCCAGCGTCAGCACATAGGCGAGGATGAAACCGAAGATGGTGGAATGCGAGCGCACGCCGTGGATGGCGTTCAGCCCGCGCATCAGCGATTCCACTCCGGCCCGCGCCGAGATGGTGGCGATCATGAACGACACGAAGGTGGTCCAGCCCAGCGAGGTCCGCCCCGCCGCCATCAGCGCATCGAGCTGGCTGTGCAGGATGCCCACTGCGCCCGGCGGGATGAACTCATCGGCGACCCGGACATAGGCCGAGATCACCGAGGGGTCAAAGAACAGCCCCCACAGCGCCAGCAGCACCGCCAGACCCGGAAACACCGCGAACATCGCGTAAAAGGCGACCCCGGCGGCGATCAGGCCCATATGGATCTTGTCCATCCGCTCGAACAGCGGTTGCAGGGCGCGCCAGATGTTCAGCGGGTTCAGCATGGGGCTCCTGTCCGTCAGGGGGACAGGGTGCCGCCTAATCGCCCGGCCCGCAACCCGTCAGCCGTAACGTGACCAGACCGCCGCCTCGCCCATCCCGGCGACGAAGGCACGATGCGCCTCCGCCTCCGCCTCGGTCAGGCGCGGCGCCAGTGGCTGCGGGCGGGTCAGACGGGTGCCGCCGGTTCCGGCCGCCGCAGGGCCGGCCGTCTGGCCCGTGACGCTGCGGCCGGCGGCGACGGGCGCCAGTTCCAGGCCCGGCTGGCGGCCGCCGATCAGTTCCAGATAGACCTCGGCCAGCAATTCGCTGTCCAGCAGCGCGCCGTGCAGGGTGCGGTTGGAGTTGTCGATGCCGAAGCGCCGGCACAGTCCGTCCAGGGTGTTGTTGGCGCCCGGAAACTTGTCGCGGGCCAGCACCAGCGAATCGACGATGCGGTCGCGGGTCAGCAGCGGGTGGCCGGTGCGGGTCAGCTCGGCATTCAGGAAGCGAAAGTCGAAGCTGGCATTATGCGCCACCAGCCGGGCATCCGGGCCGATGAAGGCCAGGAATTCCTCGACGATCTCGGCAAAGACCGGCTTGTCGCGCAGGAAGGCGTCGTCGAGGCCGTGAATGGCGACGACCTCGGCCGGCACCGGGCGCTGCGGGTTGATGTAGCGGTGAAAGGTATTGCCGGTGGGCAGGTGGTTGAACAGCTCGATGGCGCCCAGTTCGACCAGACGGTCGCCCTTTTCCGGCTCCAGCCCGGTGGTTTCGGTGTCGAACACGATCTCACGCATGGCGCCGGCTCCTGATTTCGGCACAGATGGCATGGACGGCGGCGCGGGCCGATTCCGGGGTATCGGTGGGGATCACCCAGCGCGCCCGGGCCCGCTTCTGCGCATCCGGCATTTGACGCGATCGGATGAAATCCAGCGTTTCCAAGGTCATGCCCGGCCGCGCCAGCACCCGCCGCGCCTGGGTTTCGGCATCGACCGAGACCACCGCCACCGCGTCCATCTGCGCCTCGGCGCCGGTCTCGAACAGCAGCGGAATGTCGAAGACCACGATCTCGGCACCCTCTGCCTCGGCCTCGGCCAGAAAGGCGGCTCGGTCCGCCGCCGTAGCCGGATGCACCACCGCCTCCAGCGCCCGCAGCCGGCCGGTATCGCCCCCCAGCGCCGCCTTCAGCGCCGCCCGGTCGATGCCGCCTTCGCGCAGCGCGTCGGGAAACAGCGCCGCCACCGGCCCGACCAGCGCGCCTCCCGGTGCATAGAGACGATGCACAGCGGCATCGGCATCCCAGACGGGGCAGCCCTTGGCGCGAAACAGCGCCGCGGTGGCGGATTTGCCCATGCCGATCGAACCGGTCAGCCCCAGCCGGAATGGCATCATGGCGCCAGCACCGCCCGGCGCAGCGCGTCGTCTACCACCGGCTCGCGCCCGAACCAGCGGGCAAAGCCCGGCACCGCCTGGTGCAGCAGCATGCCCAGCCCGTCGACGATCCGGCAGCCGCGCGCCTGCGCCGTCGCCAGCAGCGGCGTGATCAGCGGGCTGTAGACCAGATCGGTGACCAGCATGCCGGGTTGCAGCGCCTCCGGTGGCACCGCCAGCGGCGGCTGCCCGGTCATGCCCATGGCGGTGGCATTGACCACCAGCCCGGCCCCGTCCAGCGCCTCGCCCATGCGCTCCCAGTCCACCACCGCGATGCGCGGACCGAATTCGTCGCGCAGCTGTTCGGCGCGGCTGCGGGTGCGGTTGGTCAGGCGCAGTTCCGCCACCCCGGCATCCAGCAGCGCCACCACCACCGCCCGCGCCGCACCGCCGGCGCCGAGCAGCACCGCCACCTGACCCTCGGGCGACCAGCCGGGCGCGTTCTGCAACAGGTTGGCCATGAAACCGTGACCGTCGGTATTGTCGGCGCTGATGCCGCCCCCGGCCTCGAAGACCAGCGTGTTCGCCGCCCCGATGCGCCGGGCGCGCGGACTGACCGTATCGGCCAGCGCCAGCGCGGCCTCCTTGTGCGGCACGGTGACATTGGCGCCGACAAAGCCGCAGCGCGGCAGCGCCCGCAGCACCTGGGCCAGATCCTCGGGCCGCACCGGCAGCGCGACATAATGCCCCGCCAGCCCGTAGCTGCGCAGCCAGTGCCCGTGCAGGCGCGGCGACAGGCTGTGTGCGATCGGCCAGCCGATCACCCCCGCCAGCGGCGGGGTCTTGTGTTGGGGCGCGTCATTCATGGCGCAGGTCTAGCCCAGGCGGCGCGGCCGGGGAAGGGGCAACGGCCTGTGGATAACCCTGTGCGCAAAGCCGCGACGAATCCGGGGCGAAGGCTGGGGACAGGATCGCGCCGGCCAGCACCTGTGGGCAAAACCCGGGAACCGAAGGCGAACGCCGCCCCTTCATCCACAGGTGGATAACTCCGACGCCGCCCCGGCTCCGGCTGTGGGCAAACCGGCCGTCCAAAAACTGTCCACAGGATAATCCCGCCGCAAGACCGTGATTCAGCTTGGCTTCGCGCCGGACGGGGATGGATTTCCACAACCAGCCCCCAGCCGGATTCCTGTGGACAAAACCGTGGTCAAGCGGTTTGTCCCGTCATCCACAGGCCCAATAACATCATCATCTTTTTTTCTTTCTCTTTTGCTTTAGAGAAGAAGCGACGAGGGCAAGGGACGACACGATGGCTTGGCTTGGCGCATTCTACCCCTGGGTCAAGGCGATCCATGTCATGGCGGTCATCGCCTGGATGGCGGGGATCTTCTATCTGCCGCGGCTGTTCGTCTATCACGCCGAACGCGGCAGCGGCGCCGAGCCGGCGGCCAGCTTTCGCATCATGGAGGACAAGCTTTACCGCCTGATCATGATGCCGGCGATGATCGCGGCCTGGATCTGCGGGCTGATCCTGGTGGCGACGCCGGGGGTGGTGGACTGGTCGGCCGCCTGGGCCTGGGTCAAGGCCGCCTGCGTGCTGGCGATGACCGGCTTCCACTTTCTCTGCGGGGCCGAGATGCGGGCGCTGGCCACCGGGCGCGGCCGCAAGGGCCGCAGCTACCGGCTGATGAACGAGGTGCCCACCCTGCTGATGATCCTGATCGTCGCGGCGGTGATCGTGCGGTTCTGAACCCCATCGTTGACTTTTGCCGCCGCGGCCCCTAGATGGCGGGCACCCGATCGTCCGATCCGGGTTTTTCCATGACATGTCTGCGCCCGCCGCCCGGCAAGGGACGTGCCGCGCGCAAGGTGAGAAGATGAGCGACGAGCGCCTTAACCTGTCCGACCTCAAGGCCAAAAGCCCGGCCGACCTGCTGGCCATGGCCGAGGAATGGGAGATCGAGAACGCCTCGACCATGCGCAAGGGCGAGATGATGTTCTCGCTGCTCAAGGAGCATGCCGAGGAAGGCATCACCATCGGCGGCGATGGCGTGCTGGAAGTGGTGCAGGACGGTTTCGGGTTCCTGCGCTCGCCGGAGGCGAACTATCTGCCCGGCCCGGACGACATCTATGTCAGCCCCGACATGATCCGCCAATACAGTCTGCGTACCGGCGATACCGTGTCGGGCGTGATCCGCGGCCCCGGCGAGAACGAGCGTTATTTCGCCCTGACCACGGTGGAATCGATCAATTTCGAATCGCCGGAAAAGGCCCGCCACAAGGTCGCCTTCGACAACCTGACCCCGCTCTATCCCGACGAGCGGCTGAAGATGGAGATCGAGGACCCGACCATCAAGGACCGCTCGGCCCGGATCATCGACTTGGTGGCGCCGATCGGCAAGGGCCAGCGGTCGCTGATCGTGGCGCCGCCGCGCACGGGCAAGACCGTTCTGCTTCAGAACATTGCCCATTCGATCGAGCGCAATCACCCCGAATGCTACCTGATCGTGCTGCTGATCGACGAGCGGCCGGAGGAAGTGACAGACATGCAGCGCTCGGTGAAGGGCGAGGTCGTGTCCTCGACCTTCGACGAACCGGCGGCGCGCCACGTCCAGGTGGCCGAGATGGTCATCGAGAAGGCCAAGCGCCTGGTCGAGCATGGCCGCGACGTCGTCATCCTGCTCGATTCGATCACGCGCCTCGGCCGCGCCTACAACACCGTCGTGCCGTCCTCCGGCAAGGTGCTGACCGGCGGCGTGGACGCCAACGCCCTGCAGCGCCCGAAGCGCTTCTTCGGCGCGGCGCGCAACATCGAGGAAGGCGGCTCGCTCACCATCATCGCCACCGCGCTGATCGACACCGGCAGCCGCATGGACGAGGTGATCTTCGAGGAGTTCAAGGGCACCGGCAACAGCGAGATCGTGTTGGACCGCAAGGTGGCCGACAAGCGCGTGTTCCCGGCCATGGACATCCTGAAATCCGGCACCCGGAAAGAGGAATTGCTGGTCGATTCCAAGGACCTGCAAAAGACCTACCTGCTGCGCCGCATCCTGAACCCGATGGGCACCACCGATGCCATCGAGTTCCTGATCTCCAAGCTGAAGCAGACCAAGAGCAATGCCGAGTTCTTCGATTCGATGAACGCGGGCGGCTGAGGCGATGGACACGATCTACGCCGAAGCGACGCCTCCGGGCCGCGGCGGCGTAGCGGTCCTGAGGATCAGCGGCCCCCTGGCACCCGTGGTCGGCGCCGCGCTGGCCGGGACACTTCCCCCGCCCCGTCAGGCCGGGCTGCGCCGTTTGCGCGACGACGGCGAGGTTCTGGACCAGGCGCTGGTGCTGCATTTCCCCGTCGGGGCCAGCTTTACCGGCGAGGAGGTCGTCGAATTCCACCTGCATGGCGCGCCGGTCATCGCCCGCCGGGTGATGCAGGCGCTGGCCGCGCGCGGGCTTCGGCTGGCCGAGGCTGGCGAGTTCACCCGCCGCGCCTTCGTCAACGGCCGCATGGCGCTGGTCGATGTTGAGGGCCTGGGCGACCTGCTGGCGGCCGAGACCGAGGCCCAGCGCCGGCTGGCCATGCGGGTGGCCGAGGGTGATCTGGCGGCGCAGGTGGCATTCTGGCGCGCCGGGCTGATCGAGGCCGGGGCGCTGGTCATGGCCAGCATCGACTTTGCCGACGAGGACGTGCCCGACGAGGTGCCGCCCGAGGTGCATGACCGCATAGCCGAGGTGACGGATTCGCTGCGCGCCGCGCTGCGCGGCTATCCGGCGGCGGAACGGTTGCGTGCCGGTTTCACCGTGGCCGTGGTCGGCCCGCCCAATGCCGGGAAATCCAGCCTGATGAATGCCCTGGCCGGGCGCGAGGTCGCCATCGTCAGCCCCATCGCCGGCACCACCCGCGACGTGATCGAGTTCCATGCCGAGGTCGGCGGCATGGCCGTGACCTTCCTCGACACCGCCGGGCTGCGCGAGGCGCAGGACGAGATCGAATCCATCGGCATCAGCCGCGCCCGCTCGCGCGCCGCCGAGGCCGATCTGCGCATCCATCTGGACCCGGAGGGGCGCGTGGACCCGGACCTGTGGCGCGAGGGCGATCTGGCCTATCGCTCCAAGGCCGATGAGGGCGGCGGCATCTCGGCCCATACCGGGGCGGGTATCGACGCGATGATGGCGGCGCTGGAAGCGGTCCTGCACGGCCGGGTGGCCGGCGCCGGGCTGATCGCCCATCAGCGGCAGGCCGCCTGTGTGCGGGCCGCCCTGGCGGCGCTGGAGGGCATTCAGGGCCTGCAATCGGAACTGCTGGCAGAGCGCCTGCGCGAGGCGGCCACCGCGCTCGACCGGCTCATTGGCAAGCTGGGTGCCGAGGACTATCTGGATGTGGTATTCTCGCGCTTCTGCATCGGAAAATAGGGGCAAATGGTGAAGCGATTCGACGTGATCGTGATCGGCGCCGGCCATGCCGGCTGCGAGGCGGCCTCGGCAGCGGCCCGGTTCGGCGCGCGCACCGCGCTGGTGACCATGCGCCGCGACGATATCGGCACCATGTCCTGCAACCCGGCCATGGGCGGCATCGGCAAGGGCCATCTGGTGCGCGAGGTCGATGCGCTGGACGGCATCATCGCCCGCACCGCCGATGCCTCCGGCATCCAGTTCCGCCTGCTGAACCGCCGCAAGGGGCCGGCGGTGCAGGGCCCGCGCCTGCAATCCGACCGCAAGCAGTTCCGCCGCGCCACGCAGGCGGTGATCGACGCCACCCCCAATCTGGAGGTGGTGCTGGCCGAGGTCACCGGCCTCGACCTGACCGACGGCCGAGTGACCGGCGTGGTGTTGGCCGGCGGCGAGGTGCTGGCCGGCGGTGCCGTGGTGCTGACCACCGGCACCTTCCTCGGCGGGCTGATCCATATCGGCGACCAGTCGCGCCCGGCCGGGCGCTGGGGCGATGCGGCCTCCAGCCTGCTGGCCCGGCAGCTGCGCGGCCTCGGCCTGCCGATGGGGCGGCTGAAGACCGGCACGCCGCCGCGCATCGCCCTCGACAGCATCGACTGGAACGATCTGGAGGCGCAGCCGGGCGACGAGCAACCGGTGATGCTGTCCTACCTGAACCGCGCCCCGGTGCTGGAGCAGGTGGCCTGCCGCATCACCCATACCAATGCCCGCACCCATGCCATCATCCGCGAGAACCTGTCGCGCAGCGCCATGTATGGCGGGCATATCGAAGGGGTCGGCCCGCGCTATTGCCCCTCGATCGAGGACAAGGTGGTGCGCTTCGCCGACAAGGACAGCCATCAGGTCTTCCTGGAGCCCGAGGGGCTGGACAGCGACCTGGTCTATCCGAACGGCATCTCGACCTCGCTGCCGGAGGAGGTGCAACTCGACTATGTGCGCAGCATGGCGGGCCTGTCCCGGGCGCGGATCGTGCAGCCGGGCTATGCGGTGGAATACGATCATGTCGACCCGCGGGCGCTGGACCATCACCTGGCGCTGAAGGCGCTGCCGGGGCTGTTCCTGGCCGGGCAGATCAACGGCACCACGGGCTACGAGGAGGCCGCGGCGCAGGGGCTGGTGGCCGGGCTGAACGCCGCCCGGCAGGTGGCCGGTGAGGCGCTGTGGCGGCCGGGGCGCGGCGATAGCTATATCGGGGTGCTGATCGACGATCTGGTCACCCGCGGCGTGGCCGAGCCTTACCGCATGTTCACTTCGCGCGCCGAATATCGCCTCAGCCTGCGGGCCGACAATGCCGACCGCCGGCTGACCCCGACCGGAATTTCTCTGGGTATCGTCGGCCCCGCGCGCCGTCAGGCTTTCGAGGAAAAGCTGGCCGGCATCGCGGCGCTGCGCGACCTGCTGGCCGCCACCAGCTTCACCCCGAAGATGCTGGAGGCCAGGGGCCTGCCCTTCCGCCAGGACGGTGCCCGGCGCAGTGGGCTGGAACTGCTGGTGCAGGACGGCATCGGCATCGGCCATATCGGCGCGCTGCTGGACCTGCCCGCCCATGATCCGACGCATCTGGCCGATCTGGCCGCCGACACCCTCTATGCCCCCTATGCCGAGCGGCAGGCCCGCGAGGCTGAGGCGCTGGCCCGCGACAGCCGCGTCACCATCCCGCCGGGCTTCGACTATGCCGCCCTGCCCAGCCTGTCGGCAGAGCTGCGCGGCAAGCTGGCGGCGGCGCGGCCCGAGACGCTGGCGGATGCTGCGCGCATCGACGGCATGACCCCGGCGGCGCTGACGCTGATCCTCGCCACCCTGCATGCCCGCCGCGCGGCATGATGGCTGTTTCACGTGAAACCGCTGATCTGCTTGCGGAATATGCCCGGCTGGTCCGCAAGTGGACGCCGCGGATCAACCTGATCGCCGCCGGCACCGTCCCGGATCTGGAGCAGCGCCACATCGCCGACAGCCTGCAACTCTTTGCGCGGGCCAACCCGGAGCGGCAGAGCTGGTGCGACCTCGGCAGCGGCGGCGGCTTTCCGGGGCTGGTGGTGGCGATCGCCGCCCAGGGGCGCAACGTGCCGGTGACGCTGATCGAATCCGACCGCCGCAAATCCGCCTTCCTCGCCACGGTGATCCGCGAGCTGGGCCTGCGCGACACACGGGTGCTGACCCAGCGCATCGAGGCCGCCCCCGCGCAAAAGGCCGCCATTGTCAGCGCCCGCGCGCTTGCGCCCTTGCCGCGGCTCATGTCATATGTCCACCAGCATCTTGCGCCCGGCGGCGCGGCCTGGCTAATGAAGGGCGCCCGCTGGCAGCAGGAGGTTACCGACGCCAGACAGTCCTGGCGCTTTGAAGTCGAGCCGCAGCCCAGCAGCACGGACCCAGAGGCGACGATCCTGCATGTCACCCAAATCGCCCCTCTCTGACCCGCCGATCATTGCCATCGCCAACCAGAAGGGCGGCGTCGGCAAGACCACCACGGCGATGAACCTCGCCGTGGCGCTGGCCGATCTGGGGCACCGGGTGCGGCTGATCGACCTCGACCCGCAGGGCAATGCCTCGACCGGGCTCGGCATCCCGCCCGAGGCCCGCAGCCTGACCAGCTATGACCTGCTTTCCGCCGATGCCTCGCCCGAGGAGGCGGCGCTGGATACGGCGGTGGACCGGCTGTCGATCATCGGCGCCACCTCGGACCTGGCCTCGGCCGAGCGCGACTTTGCCGAGGACCCGCGTCGTTTCAACCTGTTGCGCCGGGCGCTGCGCACCGGGCCGCAGGATTGCATCACCCTGATCGACTGCCCGCCGGCGCTGGGCCTGCTGACGCTGAACGCGCTGGTTGCCGCCGACCGGGTGCTGGTGCCCCTGCAGGCCGAATTCCTGGCACTGGAGGGGCTGTCGCAGCTGCTGACCACGGTGCGCGAGGTGCGCTCGGGCGCCAATCCGGCGCTCAGCGTCGATGGCATCGTCATCACCATGGCCGACAGCCGCAACCGCCTGTCCACCCAGGTCGAGGCCGATGCCCGCGCCACGCTGGGGCCGATGGTCTATGCCACGGTGGTGCCGCGCAATGTGCGCCTGTCCGAGGCGCCCTCGCATGGCATGTCGGTGCTGCGCTATGACCCCAATTCGCGGGGCAGCGAGGCCTATTGCGCGCTGGCCCAGGAATTCCTCGCCCGTCACCGCAAAGGAGGCCGTCATGGCAAAACCTGACCGCCGCGGCCTCGGCCGTGGCCTGAGCGCGCTGATGGCCGATGCCGATCTGGGCCCGGACCCGACCGAGGCCGCCAGCGACGGCACCCGCCGCACCCTGCCGATCGAGCAGGTGGTGCCCAATCCCGACCAGCCCCGGCGCCAATTCACCCAGGAGGCGCTGGACGAGCTGGCCGCCTCGATCCGCGCCCGCGGCGTGCTGCAACCGCTGATCGTGCGCGCCCATCCCGATGAGCCGGGGCTTTACCAGCTGGTCGCGGGCGAGCGGCGCTGGCGGGCCTCGCAACTGGCGCAGCTGCACGAAGTTCCTGTCATCATTCGGGAATTCACCGATGACGAGGTGCTGGAAGTCGCCATCGTCGAGAATATCCAGCGCGCCGACCTGAACGCCATCGAGGAGGCCGCCGCCTATCGCCAGTTGATGGAGCGGTTCCACCACACCCAGGAGCAGCTGGCCGAATCGCTGCACAAGAGCCGCGCCCATGTCGCCAACCACCTGCGGCTGCTGACCCTGCCCGAGCCGGTGCAGAACCATGTCCGCGACGGCCAGCTTTCCGCCGGCCATGCCCGGGCGCTGGTGACGGCGCCGGACCCGGTGGCGCTGGCCCGGCGGGTGATCGAGCGCGGGCTTTCGGTGCGCGATACCGAGGCGCTGGTCAAGGCGGCCGCCCAGCCGCGCCCCGCCCGCCAGCGCAGCCAGAAGGATGCCGACACCCGGGCGCTGGAGGCCGATCTGTCGGCCCATATCGGCATGCGGGTGGGTATCGAGGCCGCCGGTCAGGGCGGCCGCGTGACGATCGCCTATCGCGATCTCGACCAGCTCGACCGGCTGGTGCAGATCCTGGCGGGGCGCTAGGGGCCGGGCGCCACGGCCCGGCCTCCCCACCGGCTTACATCGTCGAATTGAACAGCCCGCCGTCGACCAGCAGGTTCTGGCCGATGATGAACTGCGCCTGCTGGCTGCACAGGAAGGCGCAGGCGGCGCCGAAATCCTCGGCCGTGCCATAGCGGCGCGCCGGGATGCCGGCGGCGCGCTTGTCGCGGGCGGCGTCCAGGCTGATACCCTCGGCCTTGGCGACGGCGCCGTCCAGGCTGTCGGCGCGGTCGGTGGCATGGATGCCGGGCAGCAGGTTGTTCACCACCACCCCGTGCGGCGCCACCTGCCGCGACATGCCGGCGACAAAGCCGGTCAGCCCGGCCCGCGCGGTGTTCGACAGCCCCAGCACCGGAATGGGCGAGCGCACCGCCCCCGAGGTGATATTGACCACCCGCCCCCAGCCGCGCTCCATCATGCCGGGCACCAGCGCCTGCATCAGCGCGATGGCCGACAGCATGTTGGCGTCCAGCGCCTTGATGAAATCCTCGCGCGTCCAGTCGGTCCAGTTGCCCGGCGGCGGGCCGCCGGCATTGTTGACCAGGATGTCGGCCTGCCCGCCCAGGGCCTCCAGCACGGCGGCGCGGCCGGATTCGGTGGTGATGTCGCCGGCGACCGGGGTGACGCTGACCCCGTATTTCCCGGCGATCTCGTCGGCGGTGCGGGCCAGCACATCGGCGCTGCGGGCGTTGATGACCAGATCGACGCCGGCCTCGGCCAGCGCCTCGGCGCAGCCCCGCCCCAGTCCTTTCGATGCCGCGCAGACCAGCCCGCGCCTGCCCCTGATTCCCAGATCCATTCCTGCCTCCTTCGCGTTGCGTTCAATAGTTCCGCGCGCCGAAGATGGCGCTGCCGACACGGATATGGGTGGCGCCCTCGGCGATGGCGGCTTCATAATCGCCGCTCATGCCCATGGACAGGCCCGGCAGGCCATGGGCCTCGGCCATGCCGCGCAGGGCGCGAAAATGCGGCACCGGGTCCGCCTCCTCGGGCGGGATGCACATCAGCCCGTGAACCGGCAGGTCCATGCCCCGGCAGTCGCGCAGGAAACCGTCCAGATCCTCGGGCAGCACGCCGGCCTTCTGCGGCTCGCGGCCGGTATTCACCTGCACGAAAAGCTGCGGACAGGCGGCGCCGCGCTGCACGGCCCCGGCCAGCTTCTGCGCCAGCGAGGGCCGGTCCAGCGTGTGGATGGCATCGAACAGGCGCAGCGCCGCGTTCAGCTTGTTGGTTTGCAGGGGGCCGATCATGTGCAGTTGCACATCGGGGAAGGCCGCGCGCCAGGCGGGCCATTTGCCCTGCGCCTCCTGCACGTAATTCTCGCCGAACACCCGCTGGCCGGCGACTAGCACGGCCTCGACCCGGTCGGCGGGCTGGACCTTGCTGACGGCGATCAGCGTCACCGAACCGGGGGCGCGGCCGGCGGCGGTCTCGGCAGCGCGGATACGGGCGCGGATGGCGTCGAGGGCGGGATGGGAACGGGGCGTGCTGGTCATGGTCCGCAAACCTAGCGGATTGCCGGCCACGGGCAAGGGCAAGGGCATGGGCGCGGGCGGCAAGGCGCGGCGCACAAAAAGAAAAGGGTGGGGAGAACCCCACCCTTTCCGGTTTTCATTCCGATCGGAAGGATCAGAAGGAGAACTTCACACCGAAGTCGGCGATGGTACGGTCCCAATCGAACTCGTCGTCGTTGATGCGAACGATACCACCGTTGACCGAGGCGCCGCCGCCCAGGTCATAGGACGCGCCGAGGCCCAGGATCTTCTCTTTGCCGGCAACCGCGGTGATGTCGTTGATGCGGTAGAAGCCCTTCAGGCCGACACCGTTCGCCATGGTGTAGTCGGCGCTGATGCCGTACTGCTTGTACTTGGACGCGTCGTCCTTGCCCTGCACCCACAGGCCCTTCACGGTCACGCCGTTGAAGTCAGCGGCAGCCGACAGACCCCAAGTCTTCAGGTCGCCCGCGCCGAAGTCTTCGCCCGACGAATAGCCGATGCCGAAGGTGTACTGGCTCATGGTGTACTTGGCGCCCAACGACCAGCTGTTGCCGTTATACTTCACGCCATCATCATCGAGGTACTGGTCTTCGAACGACGCGAAGAACGTGGCATCGCCGTACTTGTACGAATACACCAGACCCTTGTTGTTGTGGTCCTCAAAGGCGTTGGTGGCGACGTAGTCGATCTCGTTGTAGAACTCGAGACCGCTGTTGCCGACCTCAACCAAGTCGCCGACGGCCTGCTCAATGGCCGAGTCGACGTCACCGACGGTCAGCTTGCCATAGGAGCCTTCGGCCCAGACGGTGGTGGCGGTCGAAAAATCTTCACGGCTTTCCGTATAGCCACCCGCACCCGGGCGGAACTTGGCGCCGAACGACAGGCCCGAATCGGTTTCGCCGGTCATGGTCACGGTGAAGCGCGCACGGCTCTGGACGTTCCAGCCTTTGACGAAGCCGGTGTCGCCGACGAGCTTATTGTCGTATTTCAGGCCGATCTGGGCGTCACCCGACAGGGTGATTTCAGCAGCAGCGGCGCCCGACAGGGCCACAAGCGCGGTGCTGGCGATCAGGAACTTTTTCATTGGTTTCCCTCATGTCTCTCGTTTGGCCCAGGTCGGACGCAACCAACTTGGGAATGTCCAGTAGATCGCCCCGCCAGCCGCGTATTGCAACCAAAGCGCGGGGGTGCCGGGGGTGAATCCACAGCCCTGATGCAATAGGGCCACACCTGATACCGGCGGGGCGGCGCCCGTGGCGGCGCGCGCCGGGCCGAGCCGGCTTGTCGGGCAGGCGGGTTTGACGCTAAAGCACGGAAGACAGGCGCCGGACCCGCCCGGACAGCCGCGGCAGGCGGCGCCGGGCCGAACGAGGCGCCACAATGGGGGACGTGACCAGATGAGCCGACCGCACAGCCAGACCCTGCGCCCGCGCGCGACCCTGATTCCCGTTGCGCTGACCGCGGTGCTGATGCTCGGGGCCTGCGGCAACGGGCTGTTCCGCCCCGCCCCGGCCGAGCGCGAGGTCAACAGCCGCGGCGAGACCGAATCGACCATCTGGGACCTGTTCGGCAGCGCCCGGCGCTCCAACAGCCAGGTGGCGGTCAACAAGTATCTGTGGAACGCCTCGCTGGAGGTGCTGGACTTTCTGCCCATCCAGTCGGTCGACCCCTTCACCGGCGTGATCGTCACCGGCTACGGCACCCCGCCGGGCGGCGGCCGTTCCTATCGGGCCACGATCCGGGTGACCGATCCGGCGATGGATGCGCGCTCGCTCAAGGTGGCGCTGGAGGGGCCGGGCGGCGTCGCGGTGGCGCCCGATACCGTGCGCGCCGTCGAGGATGCGATCCTGACCCGCGCCCGCCAGCTGCGCCAACGCGACAGCCGCCTGTAAAGGCGGCGGCGCACGCTGGCACAGGCGCCGCGCCGCCGGGTGCGGCAGGGGCGGGTTTTCGCAGCACCGGCTGGACCATGGCGGCGGGCGCGTGTATCCCGCCAGCATCCATCCGTGCGGAGCCAGCCCATGTCCTATACCCCCTCGCAATCCGAACCCCGCTGGCAGGCCGCCTGGGAGGCGGCGCAGAGCTTCAAGGCGGTGCGGGACGAGCGGCCCAAATATTATGTGCTGGAGATGTTCCCCTATCCGTCCGGGCGCATCCACATGGGCCATGTGCGCAACTACACGATGGGCGACGTGGTGGCGCGCTACAAGCGCGCGCAGGGGTTCAGCGTGCTGCACCCGATGGGCTGGGACGCCTTCGGCATGCCGGCGGAAAACGCCGCGATGGAGCGCGGCGGCCATCCCCGCGAATGGACCTATGGCAATATCGCCACCATGCGCGACCAG
>JBEBVF010000020.1:0-31782 GCA_040392885.1 Paracoccus sp. (in: a-proteobacteria)
CGAAGCCGTGGACGTATTTCGGCGTCACCGCCGCGTCGTCGATGACCGCGCCGGCGGCCTTGGCGCCGGCCTTGGCGGCATGGGCTGCCACATCGTCCACCGAGGCCGCGGCCACCTTGGCCATCCCGGTCACGTCATCGACCGAGGCCGCCGCCACCTTCGCGATCCCCGCCACATCGTCCAGCAGCGCCAGAAGCCCGCTCATACCGCATCCTTTCGCAATCCTGCCGCAGCCAACGCGCCGGGGCCGCCGGGGTTGCCGCGCGCCTGCCCGATATTACGCCGCGCCGCAAGCGGCGATGCAGGTGGGCGTCGACCCTGCGCCCGCCTTGCCATGGGCGCCGGTGCCCGCAATCCGCGTGGCGAGGGGGCCGCGCCGGCCGGCCCCGGCCGCCGCCGCATGCGCCCCCGCCCCCTTGCACTGGCTGGGCGAATGCTCCATCACACGGGGGCAATGAAATTGGGGACGCAGGGCATGGCCGATCTGGATCAGAATGCAAAGCCGACCGAGGATGTCGATCTGCGCGAGGTCTTCGGCGTCGACAGCGACATGAAGGTCAAGGCCTTCGCCAGCCGCTCCGACCGGGTGCCCGAGCTGGACCCGACCTACAAGTTCGACCACGACACCACGCTGGCCATCCTGGCGGGCTTCGTCCACAACCGCCGTGTGATGATCCAGGGCTATCACGGCACCGGCAAGTCGACGCATATCGAGCAGGTGGCGGCGCGGCTGAACTGGCCCTGCGTGCGCGTCAACCTCGACAGCCATATCAGCCGCATCGACCTGATCGGCAAGGACGCGATCAAGCTGGTCGACGGCAAGCAGGTGACGGTGTTCCACGAGGGCATCCTGCCCTGGGCGCTGCGCAACCCGACCGCCATCGTCTTCGACGAATACGATGCCGGCCGTCCGGATGTGATGTTCGTCATCCAGCGCGTGCTGGAGCATGACGGCAAGCTGACCCTGCTGGACCAGAACGAGATCATCACGCCGAACCCGTATTTCCGCCTGTTCGCCACCGCCAATACCGTGGGCCTCGGCGACACCACCGGCCTCTATCATGGCGTGCAGCAGATCAACCAGGCGCAGATGGACCGCTGGAACCTGGTGGCGACGCTGAACTATCTGTCGCACGATGCCGAGGTGGCGATCGTGCTGTCGAAGAACCCGACCTACAACACCGAGAAGGGCCGCAAGACCATCGGCAAGATGGTCTCGATGGCCGACCTGACCCGGACCGCCTTCATGCAGGGCGACCTGTCCACGGTGATGAGCCCGCGCACGGTGATCAACTGGGCGCAGAACGCGCGCATCTTCGACAATGTCGGCTATGCCTTCCGCCTGACCTTCCTGAACAAATGCGACGAGCTGGAGCGCCAGACCGTGGCCGAGTTCTATCAGCGCCTGTTCGACGAGGAACTGCCGGAAAGCGCCGCGGCCGTCGCCGTCGGCTGACGCCGCGATCTTGCCTTCGGGGCCATCCGTGCCGGGAATGCCGGCAGGGGTGGCCCTTTTCGTTGGGCCGTGTTGCCGCGGTGCAAGCCGTGGCAGTTCCGCCCGAGTTCGGTCGTGCGAGCCCCGGCAGCCTGGGCGCATCCTCCTCAACGGCCAGTGCCTTGAAACGATCATGTCCGCGGTCATCGGCTGGTGGTTGATCCGGGTAAGGGGACGGTCAGGCGCAATCCGCATGAAAGCGTCTTTCCCGGCAGGCCTCCCGGATGCGGGCGATCCGTCCACCGGCCGGACGGGACGCGCCGTCCTTGCCACCCGCCAGTCGGCGGCGGGAATCGGCGCCCTCGGGTGGAAATTCCGCGCCTCCGCCCCCATATGGCCCTTCACCCGGTCCGCGCAGCGACCCCGTGTCGCTGGCGCCATCCCTGTCATGCAATCGCCATGGGACCGGATTGCGGCAGCCCGCGCGCCGGGTTAGTCCTTGTGATCAAGCCACGCAGAACGGCCGCCCGTCGCGGACACAGCCAAGGAGCCAGCCATGACCGAGGATACCGCCATCCAGCGCGAATCGATGGATTACGATGTCGTCATCGTCGGGGCGGGGCCGTCAGGACTGGCCGCCGCGATCCGCCTCAAGCAGATCGACCCCGAGCTGTCGGTGGTGGTGCTGGAGAAGGGCTCCGAGGTCGGGGCGCATATCCTGTCGGGTGCGGTGCTGGACCCTTCGGGCCTCGATGCGCTGCTGCCCGACTGGCGCGAGCGTGGCGCCCCGATCCGCACCGAGGTGAAATCCGACAATTTCCTCATCCTCGGCCCGGCCGGGCAGATGCGGGTACCGAACTGGCCGATGCCGCCGCTGATGAACAACCACGGCAACTATATCGTCAGCATGGGCAATGTCTGCCGCTGGCTGGCCGAGCAGGCCGAGGCGCTGGAGGTCGAGATCTTCCCTGGCATGGCCGCCTCCGAACTGGTCTGGGACGGCGACCGCGTGGCCGGCGTCGTCGCCGGCGAGATGGGCAAGAACCCCGACGGCACCCCCGGCCCGAACTATGAGCCGGGGATGGAGTTGCGCGGCAAGTATGTCTTCATCGCCGAGGGCGTGCGCGGCAGCCTCGCCAAGCAGCTGATCGCCCGCTTCGACCTCTCCGCCGGGCACGAGCCGCAGAAATTCGGCATCGGCATGAAGGAGATCTGGGAGATCGACCCCGCCAAGCACAAGGAGGGGACCGTCACCCACACCATGGGCTGGCCGCTGGGCAAGAATGCCGGCGGCGGCAGCTTCATCTATCATGCCGAGAACAATCAGGTTCTGGTCGGCTTCGTCGTCCACCTGAACTATGCCAATCCCTATCTGTCGCCCTATCAGGAATTCCAGCGATTCAAGACCCATCCGATGGTCGCGGAACTGCTGGAGGGCGGCAAGCGTGTCGCCTATGGCGCCCGCGCCATCAGCGAAGGGGGCTGGCAGTCGCTGCCCCGACTGACCATGCCGGGCGCCGTGCTGCTGGGCTGCTCGGCCGGGATGGTCAACGTGCCGCGCATCAAGGGCAACCACAACGCCATGCTGTCGGGGATCGCCGCGGCCGAGGCCGCCGCCGCCGCCATCAAGGCCGGGCGCGAGGGCGACGAGCTGGTGGAGTACGAGGCCAGCGTCCGCTCCGGCCCCATCGCCAGGGATCTCAGGCCGGTGCGCAACGTCAAGCCGATCTGGTCGCGGCTGGGCCTGTGGTCCAGTCTGGCGCTCGGCGGGCTGGACATGTGGGTGGCGAACCTGCTGGGGGTCAATATCCTCGGCGAGTGGAAGCACCGCAAGACCGATGCCGCCGCCACCGGCAAGGCCCGGGACTTCAAGCCGATCGACTATCCGAAACCGGATGGCAAGCTGACCTTCGACCGGCTGACCAACGTCGCCTTCAGCTTTACCAATCACGAGGAAAGCCAGCCCTGCCACCTGAAGCTGAAGGACCCGACCATCCCGATCCGGGTCAACCTGCCCGAATATGCCGAGCCGGCGCAGCGCTATTGTCCGGCCGCGGTCTATGAGGTGGTCGAGGACGAGGCGGGGCCGCGCTTCGTCATCAACTTCCAGAACTGCGTGCATTGCAAGACCTGCGACATCAAGGACCCGTCGCAGAATATCAACTGGACCACGCCGCAGGGCGGCGACGGGCCGAACTATCCCAATATGTGAGCGAAAAACGGGGGCTGCGCGCCCCCGTTTCCTCACCGCGCCCTCACATCCGCACACATCCGCACACATCCGCGCGCGGGGACGCCGGGGCGCGCGCATGGCGTTGCCCCGGTCCCGCCCCGGCGCTAGTCTGTCGCAAAGCGACCTCGCCCAGCCAGGCGGCGCGCATCATTGCAGGACTGCCTCGTGACCGATCGCAAACCGACCTTCCGCCAGACCGGGTGCCCGGCCCGACCCCCTGTTGCCGCGACGCAGCGCCGGCCGCGGGCCCGTGGCGGCCTCGCCCTGATGCTGGCGGCGCTGACCGCGCTGCCCGCCCTGGCGCAGGAGCCGCCGCCGCCGCGTCCGACGCCGCCGCAGACCGCGGCCGAGGGCCCGGCCGCCACCGGCCGCGATGCCAGCCTCAAGCTGGATGCCGCGCCGCCGCTGCATGACCTCGCCGGCCCCTATCTGGCGGCGCGGCAGGCCACCACCGACGCGGATTTCACCGCCGCCGCCACCTATTACGCGCGGGCGTTGGCCCAGGACCCGCATAACGAGCTGATCGCCGACAGCCTACTCTATTCCCAGATCGCCGCCGGCGATACCGAGGGTGCGCTGGCCCAGGCCAGGGCGCTGGAGGCGCGCGGCGATGCCACCGACATGGCCCGGCTGGTGATCCGCGCCGGCATGGCCCGTGACGAGGACTGGCCGGCCTTGCTGGACGCGCTGGGCAAGAAGCCGCGCGACAATGCCGGCGGCGTGCTGCTGCTGGACGGCATGATGCGGGCCTGGGCATTGCTGGGCGAGGGCAAGGCCAGCGACGCCATCGCCCAGTTCGAGGCGCTGACCGCCACCCGCGGCGCGCGGGCCATGGTCAATTACAATCTCGGCCTCGCCAAGGCGATGGTCGGCGATTTCGAGGGCGCGCTGGCGCTGATCGAAAAGGACGGCGCCGGCCAGCATTTCCTCGGTACGCTGGCCAAGGCCGAGATCCTCGCCCAGCTCGACCGCCGCGACGAGGCCATCGCGGTGCTGGACGCCCAGCAGGGCGGCGGCGACGAGCCGGCGGTGATCCGCCTGCGAGCCGCGCTGGAATCGGGCGAGCCGGTGCCCTTCACCGCCATGAGCAATGCCCGCCAGGGCATCGCCCAGCTGTTCCTGACCTTCGCCAGCGTCCTCGGCTCCAGCGTCGAGCCGGACCCGCTGTCGCTGGTCCATGCCCGCTTTGCGGTCTGGGTCGATCCCGATCTGGGCGAGGCCCGGCTGGTGCTGGCGCAGATCCTGCAGGAGGCCGGCCAGTTCGACATGGCCGAGGAGCAGTATGACGCGCTGGCCGCGCTGGGCGACATCCGCCCCGTGGCCGAGATCGCCCGCATCGACACCCTGTCGCGCGCCGGCCGCAACGAGCAGGCGCTGGAGGTGGCGAAGGCGCTGACCGCGCGCATCCCGGACCTCGCCTCGGGCTGGATCGCCGAGGGCGACATCCTGCGGCAGATGGAGCGGTTCCCCGAGGCCGCCGACGCCTATTCCCGCGCCATCGACCTGATGGAGGGCAATGACGCGCTGTGGTTCCCGCTCTATGCCCGCGGCATGTCGCGCGAGCGCGCCGGGCGCTTCGACCTGGCCGAGGCCGATCTGCGCGAGGCGCTGAAGCTGAGCCCCGACCACCCGCAGATCCTGAACTATCTCGGCTATAGCCTGATCGACCGCGGCGAAAAGCTCGACGAGGCGCTGGCAATGATCGAGCAGGCGGTGCAGCTGCAACCCGACGGCTATATCCTCGATTCCCTGGCCTGGGGCTATTTCCGCACCGGCCGCTATGCCGAGGCGGTGGCGCCGATGGAGGAGGCGGCCGCGGTCATGGCCTCGGACCCGCTGATCAACGACCATCTGGGCGACATCTACTGGAAGGCCGGCCGCCATCGCGAGGCCGAGATCCAGTGGCGCCGGGCGCTGTCGCTGCTGTCGCCCGACACGCCGACCAGCGAGGACGTGGATGCCGACCGCATCCGCGCCAAGCTGGCCCGCGGCCTGGATGCGGTGCTGGAGGACGAGGCCGCCGGCCGGCCGCTGATGCCCGAGGAACCGGAGCCGGCCCCGGCCGCGGAGGATGGCGAGGCGGGCGCCGGCGATTGATGCGCGCCTATGCCGGGCCCGCGGTGGCGGAATTCGCGCCCGCCAAGCTGAACCTCGCCCTGCACGTCACCGGGCGGCGGGCGGATGGCTATCACCTGCTGGATTCGCTGGTGGCCTTTGCCGCGGTGGGCGACCGGATCACGCTGGCGCCGGGGCAGGGGATCACGCTTTCCGGGCCCTTTGCCGCCGATCTGCCGGGCGAGGGAAACCTGTGCCTGCGCGCGGCGCGGCTGCTGGATCTGCGGGCGGCCATCGGGCTGGAGAAGGTGCTGCCGGTCGCCTCGGGCATCGGCGGCGGCTCGGCCGATGCGGCGGCGGTGCTGCGCGGCTTTGCCCGCGGCGGCGAGGCGCTGCCGGCGCCGGGCGCCATCGCCGCGCTGGGCGCCGACGTGCCGGTCTGCCTGGCCGGGCGGCCGACGCGGATGCGCGGCATCGGCGAGGTGCTGGACCCGGTGCCGGCGCTGCCGGCGCTGCATCTGGTGCTGGTCAATCCCGGCCTGGCGGTGGCGACCCCGGCGGTGTTCGCGGCGCTGGACCACCGCGACAGCCCGGCACTGCCGGCGCTGCCGGCGCGGTTTGCCGATGCGCCGGCGCTGCTGGACTGGCTGGCGGCCACCCGCAACGACCTGGAGGCACCGGCGCGGCGCCTGCAACCGGTGATCGGCACGGTGCTGGCGGCGCTGACCCATGCCGGGGCGGGGTTCGCGCGCATGTCGGGCAGCGGTGCCACCTGTTTCGGGCTGTTCGCCTCCGCCGCCGCCGCCGAGGCCGCCTGCGCCCG
The DNA here is from genome assembly GCA_040392885.1 of Paracoccus sp. (in: a-proteobacteria). Taxonomy (GTDB): domain Bacteria; phylum Pseudomonadota; class Alphaproteobacteria; order Rhodobacterales; family Rhodobacteraceae; genus Paracoccus. The sequence goes on from JBEBVF010000020.1 coordinate 6,547, forward strand.
CATCCGGGCTGCGCAGTCGGGCTGGTGGGCGGTGGCGACGCGGCTGGCCGACGCGGAAGGATAGCGGTGCCTTTCGGGCGGCGGGAGCGGCCGGAGCGGCGGCGATGGCGACTCGCACCCGCGGGCGCATCGCGCTAACCTGCGGCACAGCCGGGTTTTTCGACGGAGGTTTTCCATGCTGCGTCTTGGCGTCAATATCGACCATGTGGCCACGGTCCGCAATGCGCGCGGCACGCGCTGGCCCGACCCGGTGCGGGCGGCGCTGCTGGCCGAACAGGCCGGCGCCGATGGCATCACCGCGCATCTGCGCGAGGATCGCCGCCATATCCGCGACGCCGATATCGAGGCGCTGATGGCGCAGCTGACCCGGCCGCTGAATTTCGAGATGGCGGCGACGCCCGAGATGCAGGCCATCGCCCTGCGCCACCGCCCGCATGCCGTCTGCCTGGTGCCGGAAAAGCGCGAGGAGCGCACCACCGAGGGCGGGCTGGACGTGGCCGGGGACGAGGCGCGGCTGCGCGATTTCATCGCCCCGCTGCGCGAGGCCGGCTGCCGGGTGTCGCTGTTCATCGGCCACGAGCCGGCGCAGATCGAGGCCGCCGCCCGCACCGGCGCTGCGGTGGTTGAGTTGCATACCGGCGCCTATGCCGATCTCGACGCCGCCGGCGAGGCGGCGGTCCGCGATGCCGAACTGGCCGGGCTGGCCGAGGGGGCGCGGCTGGCGGATTCGCTGGGGCTGGAGGTGCATGCCGGCCACGGCCTGACCCATGACAATGTCGGCCCCATCGCCGCGCTGCCCCAGATCAAGGAGTTGAATATCGGGCATTTCCTGATCGGCGAGGCGATCTTCACCGGCCTGCCCGCCGCCATCGCCGAGATGCGCCGACGCATGGACGCGGCCCGCGGCCGATGATCCTCGGCATCGGCACCGACCTGTGCAATATCGACCGCATCGCCGGGGTGCTGGCGCGCCATGGCGACCGATTTCGCAGCCGGGTGTTCACCGCGACCGAACTGGCCAAGGCGGCCAGCCGCCGGGACGAGGCCGGGACGCTGGCGAAACGCTGGGCGGCCAAGGAGGCCTGCTCGAAGGCGCTGGGCACCGGGCTGGCAATGGGGATTTCGTGGCGCGACATGGCGGTGGTGAACCTGGCCAGCGGCCTGCCGCGGATGGAACTGACCGGCTGGGCGGCCGAGCGGCTGGCCGAGATGACGCCGCCCGGCCACCACGCGCTGGTCCATGTCACGCTGACCGACGACCACCCCTGGGCGCAGGCCTTCGTGGTGATCGAGGCGCTGCCCGGCCCGGCCGGCGACATCGCCGCGACGCTGCCCCCCTCGCGCTATGCGCGGCGGCGTTAGGGGGCAAAGGCGCGTGCAAGCACGCACCCTGCGGCGGCGCGCGAGGGTAGGGGGCGTGCTTGCACGCATCTGAACCGAGGCGCAGATCCGGGCGGTGCTTGACTCCGACCCCAAGGCAGCGCCATGACGGCGCGGCAGGCCGCCGGAAGGGCGGCACAGACGGACGAAAAGGGCAGGGCATGGCCTCCACCACCACCACTTCGGGCGGCATCTGGGAAACCGTCAAGACGGTCTTCTGGGCGCTGGTCATCGCCGGCGTGTTCCGCACGCTGTTCTTCCAGCCCTTCTGGATTCCCTCGGGCAGCATGAAGGACACCCTGCTGATCGGGGATTTCCTGTTCGTCAACAAGATGGCCTATGGCTATTCCGCCCATAGCTGCCCGTTCAGCCTGTGCCCGTTCTCGGGCCGCATCCTGTCCTCGGAGCCCGAGCGCGGCGACGTGGTGGTGTTCCGCCACCCCACCCAGGGCGTCGATTTCATCAAGCGGCTGATCGGCCTGCCCGGTGACCGCATCCAGATGAAGGACGGCCAGTTGTTCATCAACGACACGCTGGTGCCGCAGGCCGAGGACGGCCTGTTCACCGAGGCCAAGGCCCCGCAGGGGCCGGAGCAGAAATATCCTGCCTGCTCGAATGACCCGGTGCCGCCCGGCGGCATCTGCGAGAAGCGCCGCTTCACCGAGACCCTGCCCAACGGCGTCTCGCATGACATCCTCGACATCGTGACCGGCGGGCCGGGCGACAACACCGCCGCCTTCACCGTGCCCGAGGGCCAGTATTTCTTCATGGGCGACAACCGCGACAATTCGGCCGATTCGCGGTTCCCGGCCGAGCGCGGCGGGCTGGGTTTCGTCCCCGCCGAATACCTGATCGGCCGTGCCGACCGCATCCTGTTCTCGTCGGCCGGGCGCTCGCTGCTGGCCTTCTGGACCTGGCGGGGCGACCGCTTCCTCAAGGCGGTGCGGTGAAACGGTCGGAGGACATCCGCGCCTTCATGGCGCGGCTGGGGCATGATTTCGCCCGCCCCGACCTTCTGATGCGGGCGCTGACCCACGGCTCCATCGCCACCACGCAGCGGCCCGACAACCAGCGGCTGGAATTCCTCGGCGACCGGGTGCTGGGCCTGGTGATGGCCGAGGCGCTGTTCATGGCCGACCGTCAGGCGGCCGAGGGCCAGCTTGCGCCGCGCTTCAACGCGCTGGTGCGCGGCGAGACCTGCGCCGAGGTGGCGCGGCAGATCGACCTCGGCGCGGTGCTGCGGCTGGGCCCCTCGGAGATGAAGACCGGCGGCCGTCGCAAGGAGGCGCTGCTGGCCGATGCGATGGAGGCGGTGATCGCCGCCGTCTATCTGGATGCCGGGCTGGAGGCGGCGCGGCGGCTGATCCTCGACCTCTGGGGCGAGCGGCTGGACCGCGCCGAGGAAAACGCCCGCGAGGCCAAGACCGCATTGCAGGAATGGGCGCAGGCCCAGGGCATGCCGCCGCCGACCTATACCGTCGCCGGGCGCGAGGGCCCCGACCATGCGCCGGTATTCTCCATCCGTGTGACGCTGGCCGATGGCCAGAGCGCCACCGCCACCGGCGCGGGTACCAAGCGCGCCATCGAGCAGGCGGCGGCAAAGCTGCTGCTGGCCAAGATCGAGGGGCAGCCATGACCGAATCCGAGACCCGCGCCGGCTTCGTCGCCCTGCTGGGCGAGCCGAATGCCGGCAAATCCACGCTGCTGAACCGCATGGTCGGGGCCAAGGTGTCCATTGTCACCCACAAGGTGCAGACCACCCGTGCCCGCATCCGCGGCATCGCCATCGAGGGACCGGCGCAGATCGTGTTCGTGGACACGCCCGGCCTGTTCCGGCCGCGCCGCCGTCTGGACCGGGCCATGGTCGCCGCCGCCTGGGGCGGGGCCGCCGATGCCGATATCGTGCTGCTGCTGGTCGAGGCCCATCGCGGCCTGACCGAGGGCGTGCAGGCGATCGTCGACAGCTTGCGCGAGCGGGGAGGCAAGGCGCCGGTGGCGCTGGTCATCAACAAGATCGACCGGGTGAAGGCGGAAACCCTGCTGGCCCTGTCCAAGACCCTCAACGAGGCCTTTCCGTTTGCGCGGACCTTCATGGTTTCGGCCGAGAAGGGCCATGGCACCGACGACCTGCGCGCCTGGCTGGCGGCGGAGCTGCCCGCCGGCCCGTGGCTTTACCCCGAGGACCAGCTGGCCGACCTGCCGCTGCGCATGATCGCCGCCGAGATGACGCGCGAAAAGCTGACCCTGCGCCTGCACGAGGAAATTCCCTATCAGCTGACCGTCGAGACCGAGAAATGGGAGGAACGCCGCGACGGCTCCGCCCGGGTCGAGCAGGTGATCTATGTCGCCCGCCCCGGTCACAAGGGCATCGTGCTGGGCCACAAGGGCGAGGCCATCCGCCAGGTCGGCCAGGCCGCCCGCAAGGAACTGTCGGAATTCCTTGGCCGCGAGGTCCATCTGTTCCTGACCGTGCGGGTGCGCGAGAACTGGCAGGACGAGGCCGAGCGCTATGGCGAGATGGGCCTCGATTTCCGCGACGGCGACTGACCGGTGACCGAGGCGCGGCTGGCCACCGGCATCTGGGTCGCGGCCCTGCGCCAGCGGCTGGAGGCCGCGGCGGTGCCCTTCTATATCCTCGCGCGCGGCGACGGGACGGCTGGCGCGGTGGCGCTGGTCGCCGCGCAGGGCGCGCAGGCGGCCCTGTGGCTGCGCGAATACGACCTGGAAGCCGATGCAAGGCGCTGGCGGATCGTGGCGCAGGGACCGGCAGCGGAGGTGGCCGCGGCCGCCCGCCGCCAGCGCGACTTCGACCCTGACCTGTGGCTGATCGAGGTGGAGACGCCGGATCTGACCCCCTGGCTCGACGGCCTCGACTGAGCCGGGACCGCCGCCGCCCCGGCGCGGTTTTCCCCCGCTTTTCCGACTTGTCCCCAAGTTTTGCTTTACACCCCACTGCCGAGGGGGCACGCTATCTGGTAGGGAGGCTGCGACGAAACCCCCGATCTTGGGGTTATCCACAAGCGACAGGGTGGCGTGCCGGAGAGCGCGCCGACATGCGGGCAGAAGTGAGGGCAGGGGCCATGGCGCATCAGCACGATCTCATCATCGACAGTGGCGAGATCCATCCGATCGACATCGTGGAATCGATCGCGGCGCATCGCGACTGGGACTTCGACCGGCTGGCCGACGACCAGATCGCCATGACGGTCGAGGGGCAATGGCGCAGCTATTCGCTGACGCTCGCCTGGTCGGCGCGGGAATCGGTGCTGCGGCTGATCTGCACCTTCGACCTGGAGGCGCCCGAGGCGCGGCTGCCGGTTCTGTATGAAACCCTGAACCTGGTCAATGACGAGGTCTGGGACGGCGGCTTCACCTTCTGGCCGGCGCAGAGGCTGATGGTCTGGCGCTATGGTCTGGTGCTGGCCGGCGAGGCGATCGCCGGGCCCGAGCAGATCGACCACATGATCGGCACCGCCACCGCCGCCTGCGAACGCTTCTATCCCGCCTTCCAGCTGGCGGCCTGGGGCGAGGGCGCGGCCTCGGACGCGCTCGACATCGCCATTGCCGAAGCCTACGGTCGGGCCTGATTTCGGCTGCCGACGGGGGAAGGGATGGCGTTCGACAAGGTGAATGCGCGCGGGCTGGTGCTGGTCGGCGCGGGGCGCATGGGCGGGGCCATGCTGCGCGGCTGGCTGGCCGAGGGGCTGGCGCCGGCGGCGGTGACGGTGATCGACCCGCAGCCGGGCGAGTGGCTGCTGCAACTGGGCGTCGGCATCAACCGGCCGCCGCCGGAAAACCCCGCCGTGGTGGTGATCGCGGTCAAGCCGCAGATGATGGGCGAGGCGCTGGCCGAGATCGTGCGCGCCATCGGCCCCGACACGCTGGTGCTGTCCATCGCCGCCGGGGTGCGCATCGCCCGGTTCGAGGAGGTGCTGCCGCCCTGCGCCATCGTGCGTTCGATGCCGAACACGCCGGCTTCCATCGGCAAGGGCATCACCGCGCTGATCGGCAATGCCAGCGCCGGCGAGGCACAGATGGCGCTGGCCGAGACCCTGCTGTCGGCCGTGGGCGAGACCGTGCGGCTGGACAGCGAGGCACAGCTCGACGCCGTGACCGGGGTGTCCGGCAGCGGCCCGGCCTATGTCTTTCACCTGATCGAGGCGCTGGCCGAGGCCGGCGAGGCCGAGGGGCTGGCCCCGGAACTGGCGCTGGCGCTGGCGCGGGCGACGGTGGCCGGCGCCGGCGCGCTGGCCATGCATGACGACACCCCGCCGGCCGAGCTGCGCCGGGCCGTGACCTCGCCCAACGGCACCACCCAGGCCGGGCTGGCGGTGCTGATGGACGAGGCGACCGGCCTGCGCCCGCTGATCGCCCGCACCGTGGCCGCCGCCACCGCCCGCTCGCGCGAGTTGGGGCAATGAGCGAGCCGATCAGCTTCGACGACTTCCTGCGCGTCGACATCCGCGTCGGGACCATCATCCGCGCCGAACCCTTTCCGGAGGCGCGCAAGCCGGCCATCAAGCTCTGGCTCGATTTCGGACCGGAGATCGGTGAGCGGCGCAGCTCGGCCCAGCTTACCGCGCATTACACGCCCGAGGCGCTGGTCGGGCGGCAGGTGATGGCGGTGGTGAACTTTCCGCCGCGCCAGATCGGCCCGGTCCGCTCCGAGGTTCTGGTGCTGGGCGTCTCGGACGAGGCCGGCGGCGTCGTGCTGCTGGCGCCGGACCTGAAGGTGCCGAACGGGGGGCGGATGCATTGAAACTGCTGGTCACGCGCCCGATGACGGCGGCGGCGACGAAGGCCATCGGCGCCCGCTTCGAGGCGGATTTCCGCGACACCAACACCCCGTTGACCGAGGCTGGGGCGGCGGCGGCGCTACGCGCCTATGATGCGGTGCTGCCGACGCTGGGCGACCGCTTTTCGGCCGCGGCCTTTGCGGGGCCGGGGCTGCGGACGCGGATCGTGGCGAATTTCGGCGCCGGCTACGACCATATCGACGTGAAGGCCGCTGCCGCGGCCGGGGTGGCGGTCAGCAACACCCCCGAAGTGGTGACCGAAGCCACCGCCGACATCGCCATGATGCTGGTGCTGATGGCCGCGCGCCGCGCCAGCGAGGGCGAGCGGCTGCTGCGCGCCGGCGGCTGGACCGGCTGGAACCCGACCCAGCTTCTGGGCACCCATGTCGGCGGCAAGGTGCTGGGCGTGATCGGCATGGGCCGTATCGGCCGCGCCATTGCCCGCCGCGCGCATCACGGTTTCGGCATGCGGGTGGTGTTTCACAACCGCTCCGCGGTGTCGTCGCTGGATGTGCCGGCGCAGCAGCTGCCCTCGCTGGAGGCGGTGCTGGAGGCGGCCGACATCGTGGTGATCGCCGTGCCAGGCGGCGCCGGCACCCGCGGCATGATCGGTGCGGCGGAACTGGCCCGGCTGGGGCCGGGGGGCTATCTGGTCAACATCGCCCGCGGCGACGTGGTGGACGAGGAGGCGCTGATCGCGGCGCTGCGCGCGGGCACGATCCGCGGCGCCGGCCTCGATGTCTATGCGCGCGAGCCGCAGGTGCCCGAGGCGCTGCGCGCGCTGGAAAACGTCACCCTGCTGCCGCATCTGGGCACCGCCGCCGAGGAGGTGCGCACCGCCATGGCCCTGCGGGCGCTGGACAATCTGCTGGCCTTCTTCGATGGCCGTCCGGCCCCGGACCGGGTCGCCTGAGGCCGGTTTCCGCGCGCCCCTCCGCCGGCCGGCGGCTGAATTTCGCGCATGGCCGCCGGGCGGGAACGCGGCCGGAACCCGGCATTCCCGACTGACGTTCCTTTCCCGAATGTAACGTTAATCAGTGAAAGGAATGACCATGAACTGGGATATCATCGAAGGCAAATGGGATCAGGCCAAAGGCGCCATCAAGAAGAAATGGGGCGAGCTGACCGACGATGAGATCACGCAGATGAATGGCGAACGCGACAAGATCGCCGGCAAGCTGCAGGAAAAATACGGCTGGACCAAGGAACAGACCGAACGCGAGCTGACCGACCTGTTCAAGGACGAGCGCTGAGCGAGGGAATCCGCTGCGAGGCGCCGTTCAACGAGTCCACCGATTGTCCGCATGTGCTGATTTCCTGTTGAATCGCCAGCGGCGGTCGGCGTAATTGGTACGCGCCTTGCGCGGTAGAACCGGGGGCCTCGTGTCCCCGGTTTGCATTCGTGCCGCAATTCCGTGGCATTGCGTAATTCAATTGCGCGAATAGACATCCTCGTAGCGAATGATGTCGTCCTCGCCCAGATAGGTGCCGGTCTGAACCTCGATCAGCATCATCGGCACCTTGCCGGGATTTTCCAGCCGATGCACCGCGCCCAGCGGAATGTAGATCGACTGGTTCTCGGTCATCAGCGTTTCCACCCCGTCCACCGTCACCCGCGCCGTGCCCGAGACGATGATCCAGTGCTCGGCGCGGTGGAAATGGCTTTGCAGGCTCAGCGCGCCGCCGGGATGCACGGTGATGCGCTTGACCTGGAACCGCTCGCCCAGGGCCAGGGTCTCGAACCAGCCCCAGGGGCGGTGGTCGCGCAGCGCCCGCTCGGCCTGGCGCGCGCCGCGGGCCTTCAGCGCGGCGACGGCCTCGCGCACCTCCTGCGCGCGGGCGCGGTCGGCGACCAGCACTGCATCCGGCGTGGCCACCGCAATCACGTCCGACAGGCCGATGCCGACCAGTTCCACCTCGTCCGATTCGGATTTCAGCAGCACATTGGTGCAGTCGATGGCGGTGGCATGGCCCTCGGTCACCACGCCGTCGTCGCTGTTGCGCGGCAACAGCTCGCGCCAGACCGCGTTCCACTCGCCCAGATCCGACCAGTGGCCGGAGAACGGCACCGCCACCAGGTCCTCGGCCTTCTCCATGATCGCATAGTCGATCGAGACATCCGCCAGCCCCTCCCAGGGCTCGGGCGCCAGCCGCAGGAAGCCCAGATCCACCTGCGCATCGGAAACCGCCTCGTCCACGGCGGCGAACATGCCGGGCTGGAGGCGGCGGAAGGCGGCGATCATCGTGCGCGCGGTGAACAGGAAAATGCCGGCATTCCACAGGTAGTTGCCGGCGGCCAGCATCTGTGCCGCCGCCTCGGCCTGCGGCTTTTCCACGAAACGGGTCAGCGCCACCGGCTGCCCGGGCACCGCCGGCCCGGCCAGTTGCAGATAGCCATAGCCGGTTTCCGCCCGCGTCGGCGTGATGCCGAAGGTGACGATGGCGCCGTCCTGCGCCGCCGGCACCCCCGCCGCCACCGCCGCCGCGAAACCCGCCGCATCGGGAATGATATGGTCCGAGGGCGCCACCAGCATCATCGTGTCCGGGTCGTCCTCGGCCAGGAACAGCGCGGCGGCCAGGATCGCCGGGGCGGTGTTGCGCATCATCGGCTCGATCAACACGGCGCGGGGGTCGATGGCGACCTCGGCCAGCTGCTCGGTGACGATGAAGCGGAAATCGCCGTTGGTCAGCACCACCGGCGCGCCGAAATCGCCCCCCGACATGCGCTGCGCCGATTGCTGGAACAGCGAGCCGCCGGAGACCAGCCGCGCGAACTGCTTGGGATAGCTCTTGCGCGAGACCGGCCAGAGCCGGGTGCCGGAACCGCCGACCAGCAGGACCGGGGTGATGTGCTGTGTGGTGGTCATGCCCTGCCTCGATGGTTTTCGGCATTCCAGCAGAAACCGCGCCGCCACGCCAGAGGCGGCTTGCCCCGGCGCGGGAATCGGGTTTGATGGCGCCATGGACATGCCCGATTTCGCCCCGATCCCTGCCGGCCTGCCGGCAACCGTGCCCTTCACCGGACCCGAGACCCTGGCCCGGCGCAGCGGCATCGCCATCCGCGCCCGGCTGGGCGCCAACGAGAACGGTTTCGGCCTGCTGCCCTCGGTCCGCGCGGCCATGCAGGCGGCGCTGGAGGAGGTCTGGTGCTATGGCGATCCCGACAACCACGACCTGCGCGCCGCCATCGCCGCCCGCCACGGGCTGCACCCCGAGGAGGTGATGCCGGGCGAGGGCATCGACGGGCTGCTCGGCCTGACGGTGCGGCTGTTCATCGCCCCGGGCGATGCGGTGGTGACCTCGGCCGGGGCCTATCCGACCTTCAACTATCACGTCGCCGGTTTCGGCGGCGTGCTGCACACCGTGCCCTATCGCGACGATGCCGAGGACCCCGAGGCGCTGCTAGCCCGCGCCCATGCGGTCGGGGCGAAAATGGTCTACCTGGCCAATCCCGACAACCCGATGGCCAACTGGTTGCCGCGCGAGCGCATCGAGGCCATGGCGGCGGCGCTGCCGGAAAACTGCCTGCTGGTGCTGGACGAGGCCTATGCGGATTTCCTGCCCGAGGAGGCGCTGCCCCGCATCGGCACCGACAATCCGGCGGTCCTGCGGTTCCGCACCTTTTCCAAGCTGTACGGCATGGCCGGGGCGCGGGTGGGCTATGTCACCGGCGCGGCGGAGGCGATCGCCGGCTTTGACCGCATCCGCAACCATTTCGGCCTGAACCGGGTGGCGCAGGCCGGGGCGCTGGCGGCGCTGGCCGACCGCGAGGGCGCGGCGGCGATGCGCGCCACCGTCGCCCGTGCCCGCGACCGGCTGGCCGGGATCGCCCGCGACAACGGTCTGGTGCCGCTGGTTTCGGCGACGAATTTCGTGACCATGGATTGCGGGCGCGACGGCGCCTTCGCCCGGCGCGTGGTGGCCGAGCTGCTGGCGCGCGGGGTGTTCGTACGCATGCCCGGCATGGCGCCGCAGGATCGCTGCATCCGGGTTTCCTGCGGGCCCGACGACGCGCTGGACGTGCTGGCCGCCGAACTGCCCGCGGCCCTCGTCGCCGCCCGCGGCTGACCCCTTGCCAGTAGGCGGGCGGCCGGGGATGCTGGCGCCATGGCCCCGCTGATCCGTCCCGCCGTTGCCCGGCTGCTGCGTCCGTTCCTGCTGCCTGCCGCCATGGCGGCGGCAGGGCTGTGGCTGATGTGGCTGGGCGGCTATCTGCTCACCCCGCTGGGGCTGCTGCTGCTGGCCAGCGGTGCCGGGCTGGCGGTGGTGGAATGGCGCCGCCGCCAGCTTGGCGCCACCGCCCGCCACGGGCCGGGGGTGATCGAACTGTCCGAAGGCGTGCTGCGCTATTGGTCGGCCGGCGATCTGGGCGGCGAGATCGCGGTGCGCGACCTGGTGGAGATCCGGCTGCTGGTCATCAACGGCCGCCCGCATTGGCGGCTGCGCAGCGCCGGTAACGAGGCGCTGCTGATCCCTGCCGATGCCTGGGATGCCGAGATGCTGGCCGATGCCTTTGCCACCCTGCCCGGCATCGACCTCGGCGCGCTGGCCCATGCCCGCCGCGCGGCCGAGCGCGCCGGTGCGCCCGGCATGCAGGTGCTGTGGCGGCGGGGCGGCATGCGTGCTTCGTCTTGACACGCGGGGCGGGTGATGCGAGCCGTCCCGGAACCATGAACGGAGGCCAGTGATGTCCATTCCTCAGCAGGGCGGTGGCCTGATCGAAGATCCCGCGCAACTGACCGGCTATGTCGCCGCCGGCGAAAAGCCGAAGGCCGACTGGCGCATCGGCACCGAGCACGAGAAGTTCGGCTATGTCGATGCGACCCGCATGCCGCTGCCCTATCGCGGCGAATGCTCGGTCCTGGCCATGCTGGAGGGGCTGCGCGACCGCTTTGGCTGGGAGCCGGTCTACGAGCAGGACAACATCATCGGCCTGCAGCGCAACGGCGCCAATGTCAGCCTGGAGCCGGGCGGGCAGCTTGAACTGTCGGGCGCGCCGCTGGAGACCATCCACCAGACCTGCGACGAGGTGAACCAGCACCTGGCCGAGGTGAAGACGGTGGCCGAGTCGATCGGCGCCGGCTTCATCGGTCTCGGCGCCGCGCCGATCTGGTCGCAGGAGCAGATGCCGATGATGCCCAAGGGGCGCTACCGGCTGATGACCGACTACATGGATCGCGTCGGCACGCTGGGCAAGCAGATGATGTATCGCACCTGCACCGTGCAGGTGAACCTGGACTATGCCACCGAGGCCGACATGGTGCAGAAGCTGCGCGTGGCGCTGGCCCTGCAGCCGGTGGCGACGGCGCTGTTCGCCAATTCGCCCTTCCTCGACGGCAAGCCGAACGGCATGAAGAGCTGGCGCGGCCATATCTGGCAGAATCTGGATGCGGCGCGCACCGGCCTGCTGCCCTTCGTGTTCGACGAGGGTTTCGGCTATCAGGCCTGGGTGGATTACGTCCTCGATGTGCCGATGTATTTCGTCTATCGCGACGGCAGGTACATCAACGCCCTGGGGCAGAGTTTCCGCGATTTCCTGAAGGGCGAGCTGCCGGCCCTGCCGGGCGAGAAGCCCACGCTCTCGGACTGGGCCGACCACATGACCACGGTCTTTCCCGAGGCGCGGGTCAAGAAGTTCATCGAGATGCGCGGCGCCGATGGTGGCCCGTGGCGGCGGCTCTGCGCGCTGCCGGCGCTGTGGGTCGGGCTGCTCTATGACCAGTCGGCGCTGGATGCGGCCACCGACCTGATCCGGGGCTGGGACGCCGAGACCCGCGATGCGCTGCGGGTGTCGGCGGCGCGCGACGGGCTGGCCGGCGGCGCGGGCGGGCTGCGCATGCTGGACCTGGCGCGCGAGGTGGTGGCGATCTCCGAATCCGGGCTGAAGGCGCGGGCGCGGCCCGGCGCCGGCGGGCTGGTGCCGGACGAGACGCATTTCCTCAACACGCTGAAGGAAAGCCTGGAAACCGGCCGCACCCCGGCCGACGAATTGCTGGCGAAATACCACGGCGAATGGCAGGGTGACCTGAGCCGGATCTACGACGAATATTCCTATTGAAGCACCGGCAGGAGGAGGAGAGGGGCATGCGCGATTTTTTCATCAATGCGCTGGAAAAGATCATCGCGGTGGTGATCGTCCTGGGCGCGCTGGCGGTCTTGATCGGCGGCGTGGGCACTATGTTTTCGCAGGGTGGATTCCTGCGGGGGCTGGGCATCCTGATCGGCGGTTCCATCTACCTGATGCTGATCGGCGGCATGGCCTATCTGGGCCTCGGCATCTATCACAACACCCGCCGCACCGCGGAGGCGGTGGAAAAGCTGGCGCAACGCTGATTGCGTCCCGGCGGGAACGGCTCAGCCCTTCCCGCCGATCTTCGGCTCGGTGCCCTGACGGATGCGGGCGATATTGGCGCGGTGGCGCCAGACGATCAGCACCGCCATGACCAGACAGGCGACGGCCAGCTTCTGCTGGCCGAGCAGCGGCGCCACAAGCGGCGTCGCCGAGGCCGAGATCATCGAGGCCAGCGACGACATGCGGCCCAGAACCGCCACGATCAGCCAAATTCCGCAAGCGATGATGCCCAGCGGCCAGAACATGGCCAGAAGGGTGCCCAAGAAGGTCGCCATCCCCTTGCCGCCTCTGAAACCCAGCCAGACCGGATAGAGGTGGCCCAGAAACGCCGCCACGCCGGCGACCAGCGCCGCATCCTCGCCGGCCACGGCACGGGCGACCAGCACCGCGATGGCGCCCTTGCCGGAATCCAGCAGCAGCGTGGCCAGGGCGGCCGGTTTGTTGCCGGTGCGCAGCACATTGGTGGCGCCGATATTGCCCGAGCCGATCCGGCGCAGATCGCCCAGTCCCAGCGCGCGGGTGATGACCAGCCCGAAGGGGATCGAGCCGAGGATATAGCCGCAGACGGCCCAGAAGATCAGGAAATCGGTCATCTCACCCCTCCACCGCCGCGTCGGCCGCGTCGAAGACCCGGTTGCCGCCGACCCAGGTGCCCAGCACCTTGCCCTCCATCCGCCAGCCGTCGAATGGCGTGTTGTGCGAGCGCGAGCGCAGCCGGAACCGGTCCAGCACGAAGGGCGCGTCGGGATCGAACAGCACCAGATCGCCCGGCGCGCCCGGCGCCAGCCGCCCGCCCGGCAGGCCCAGCCGCCGCGCCGGGTTCAGCGACAGCGCCCGCCAGAGCTGCGCCAGCCCCACGCCGTCATGGTAGAGCCGCATGGCGGCGGGCAACAGCGTCTCCAGCCCCACGGCGCCGGGCGCGGCGGCGGCAAAGGGTAGGCGCTTGGATTCGTCGTCCTGCGGGGTGTGGAAACTGCCGATCACGTCGATCTCGCCCTCGGCCACTGCCGCGACCATGGCCATGCGGTCGTCCTCGGCGCGCAAAGGCGGGGTAAAGCGGAAATAGCTGCGGTAATCCTCGACATCGAACTCGTTCAGCGTCAGGTGATGGATCGAGGTGCCGGCAGTGACATCCAGCCCTGCCGCCTTCGCCCGGCGCAGGGCCGGCAGGGCGCCTCCGGTGGTGATCTGGTCGGCATGCCAGCGCGCGCCGGACATCTCGACCAGCGCCAGGTCACGCTCCAGCCCGATGCGCTCGGCCATGGGCGAGACCGCGGGCAGGCCGTAAAGCGTGGCGAACTTGCCGCTGGTGGCGACCGCCCCGGCCGAAAGGCCCGGTTCCTGCGGATGGCCGACGATCAGCGCGCCAAGGCCGCGGGCATAGGTCATCGCCCGTGCCAGCAGCCGCGTGTCGCGCGTCACCCGCACGCCGTCGGTGAAGGCCAGCGCCCCGGCATCGCGCAAAAAGCCCATCTCGACCATCTCGGCGCCGTCGCGGCCCTTGGTCAGCGCCGCCATGTGGCGGATGCGCACCTTCAGCCCCTCGGCGCGGCGGGCGAGATATTCCAGCGCCTCCGGCGTATCCACCGGCGGCAGCGTGTCGGGGCGGGCGATGATGGTGGTCACGCCCCCCGCCGCCGCCGCCTCGGCCGCCGAGCGCAGCGATTCGCGATGCCGCTCGCCCGGTTCGCCGATCTTGACGCCCCAGTCGTGGATGCCGGGGGCCAGGCATTTGCCGCGGCAATCGACGATACGCGCCGCCTCCGGCGCTTCGCCGTCGCGGGCAAGGATGGTGCCATCGGCGGCCAGGGTCACGCTGCCCTGGGTATCGGTCAGCGCCTCGGGGTCGATCAGGCGGGCATTGGTGAAATGCAGCATCGCGCCATGCAGGGGCAGGGGATCAGACATGGGTCCCCTCCATCGCGGCGCGGCCGCGCTCGCTGCGCAGGTTGCAGGCCAGCAGGTCCATCACCGCCATGCGCACCGCCACCCCCATCTCGACCTGATCCTGGATGACGGAGCGGTTGATGTCGTCGGCGATGGCCCCGTCGATCTCCACCCCGCGATTCATCGGGCCGGGATGCATGACGATGGCATCCGGCGCCGCCCGGGCCAGCTTGGCCGCGTCCAGACCCCAGAGGTGGTGATATTCGCGCAAGGACGGGATGAAGCCGCCATCCATGCGCTCCTTTTGCAGGCGCAGCATCATTACCACATCGGCGCCCTCCAGCCCCTCGGCCATGTCGTGGCAGACCTCGCAGCCCAGCTCGCGCGCGCCGGGCGGGATCAGCGTCGGCGGGCCGACCAGGCGGATGCGGCTTTCCATCTTGCCCAGCAGGATCAGGTTCGACCGCGCCACCCGGCTATGGGCGATGTCGCCGCAGATGGCCACGGTCAGCCGGTGCAGCCGGCCCTTGCGGCGGCGGATGGTCAGCGCGTCCAGCAGCGCCTGGGTCGGGTGTTCGTGCTGGCCGTCGCCGGCATTGACCACCGCGCAATTCACCTTGGAGGCCAGCAGGTTCGCCGCCCCCGATTGCGTGTGGCGCATCACCAGCAGGTCGGGGCGCATGGCGTTCAGCGTCATGGCGGTGTCGATCAGCGTCTCGCCCTTGGTGATCGACGAGCCGGCGACGTTCATGGTCATCACGTCGGCGCCCAGCCGCTTGCCCGCCAGTTCGAAGCTCGACTGCGTGCGGGTCGAGTTCTCGAAGAACATGTTGATCTGGGTCATGCCCTCCAGCGCGTCGGCGCGCTTGACGGTGCGGCGGTTCAGATCGACATAGGATTCCGCCAGGTCGAGGACGGCGGTGATCTCGTCCGGGGCGAGAGGCTCGATCCCCAGAAGGTGACGTGCGCGAAACGTCATGATGCTCCCCCGTCGGTGCTGGAGGCGGACCCTGCCGCCGCCTCCAGATAGCGCAAGGAGGCGGGCGGCGACAAGACGGGGCGAATTCCCGGCATTCGGCGCCGAATCGGGTCCAGCCCCCTTGTCTGGGCGGCGCGTGCGCGGCATGGTCCCGAAAGGTTTGGACAACCGGTCGGCGCCGCCCGCGCGGCCGGGAGGAGAGGATGAATCCGATGCGGCATGGTGGCGATATCCTGGTCGAGGCGCTGCGCGCCCACGGCGTCAAGCGGGTCTTTTCCGTGCCGGGGGAAAGTTTCCTCGCGGTGCTGGACGGGCTGCACGATTCGGGGATCGAGAACATCGTCTGCCGCCAGGAGGGCGGCGCCTCGCTGATGGCCGAGGCGCATGGCAAGATGACCGGCCAGCCCGGCATCTGCTTCGTCACCCGCGGTCCGGGGGCGACCAATGCCTCGGCCGGGGTGCATGTGGCCAAACAGGACAGCACGCCGATGATCCTGTTCGTCGGCCAGATCGCCCGCGACGACCGCGACCGCGAAGCCTTCCAGGAGGTCGATTACCGCGCCATGTTCGGCACCGTCGCCAAATGGGTGGCCGAGATCGACCAGACCGACCGCATCCCGGAATATCTGCACCGCGCCTTTGCGCTGGCCATGTCGGGCCGCCCCGGCCCGATCGTGCTGGCGCTGCCGGAGGACATGATCTCCGCCGTTTCGGAGGCCGCCGACCTGCCGCTCTCGGCGCCGCGGATCGCGGGCGTGGCCGATGTCGCCGTGGATGCGGTGGTCGAGGCCATCGCCAAGGCCGAACGGCCGCTGATCGTGCCGGGCGGCAGCCTCTGGGGCGACCGGGCGGCCGCGGATCTGCAGCGTTTTGCCGAGGGCTGGGGCCTGCCGGTGGCGGTGCCCTTCCGCCGCCAGGCGCATATCGACAACCGCAGCCCGAACTATGTCGGCGACCTCGGCGTCGGCATGAACCCGCAACTGGGCAAGGCGTTACAGGAATCCGATCTGGTGGTCTCGCTCGGCTCGCGGCTGGGGGACACCCTGACCAACGGCTACACGCTGATGAACCCGGCGGCGCAGGGGCGGCGCATCGTGCAGGTCCATGCCGATCCCGACGAGATCGGCCACCTGTGGCGCGTCGATCCCGGCATCGTCGCCGACCCGCGCGACATGGTGGCGGCGCTGGCGGCGCGCGCCTGCCCGGCGCCGGGGAAATGGGACGCCTGGGTCAAGGACCTGCGCGCCCGCTACGAGGCCTGGCAGACCCCCAAGGAGACCCCCGGCCGGGTCAAGATGGAGCAGGTCGTCCGCTGGATGTCGGAGAACCTGCCCGAGGACGCGATCATCACCAATGGCGCCGGCAACTATGCCAGCTTCCTGCACCGCTATTACCGCTTCAAGCGGCCGGGCACCCAGCTGGCGCCGACCTCGGGCTCGATGGGCTACGGGCTGCCGGCGGCGGTCTCGGCCAAGATCAACCATCCCGACCGGGTGGTGGTCTGCATGGCCGGCGACGGCTGCCTGCAGATGACCGTCAACGAACTGTCCACCGCCAAGCAATATGGCGCCGGGCTGATCGTGGTGCTGGCCAATAACGGCCAGTATGGCACCATCCGCATGCATCAGGAAAAGCATTATCCGGGCCGGGTCTCGGGCACGCAGCTCGCCAACCCGGACTGGGCCGAGGTGGCGCGCGCCTATGACGGCCATGGCGAGGTGGTCGAGGATACCGCCGACTTCCCCGCCGCCTTCGAGCGGGCGCGGGCCTCGGGCAAGCTGTCGATCATCGAGCTGCGGCTGGATCCGGAGGCGCTGACCTCGGGCGCGACGCTGTCGGAGGTGCGCGCCCAGGGCGAGGCGGCGAAACGCTGAGCCGCGCCGCCCATAACCGGCCGGGCCAGGCGCCCGGCCCCGCCGCCGCGCCGGCCGGGACGGAGGTGCCATGCCGGCGCTGGTGATCGGCAATGCCGCGCTGGTGCTGCCAGACCGGGTGGTGCAGGGCGGGCTGGTGGTCGAGGACGGGCACATCGCCGAGGTCTTCGAGGGGCCGGCGCCGGCCGGGGCGCTGGACTGGGACGGCGACCTGCTGTCGCCCGGCCTGGTCGAGTTGCATACCGACAATCTGGAACATCACCTGCTGCCGCGTCCGGGGGTGGAATGGCCGCATGACCAGGCCATCCTCGCCCATGACGCGGTGCTGGCCGGCTGCGGCATCACCACGGTCTTCGACGCGCTGCGGGTGGGGTCGATCACTCGGCAGGCGCATTACGGCGCCTATGCCCGCGAGGTCGCCAGCCGCATCAACGCGCTGGCCGACAGCGACGCGCTGCGCATCAACCACCTGCTGCATCTGCGGGCCGAAATCTGCTCGGAAACTCTGGCCGCGGAGCTGGCCGGCTTCACAAGGCAGGACCGGGTGCGGCTGGTCTCCATCATGGACCACACGCCCGGCCAGCGGCAGTTCCGCGACCCGCGCCAATATGCGCGCTGGTTCACCACCCGCGATGGCGTCGATGAGGCGGCGCTGGAGGCGCATATCGCCATGATGATGCAGGTGCGCGCGCGCCATGGCGCGGGGCACGAGGCGGCGATCCTCGCCGCTGCCGACCGGCTGGGCGCGGTGCTGGCCAGCCATGACGACACCACCGAGGCGGAGGTCGCCGCCTCGGCCGCGCATGGCGTGCGCATCGCCGAATTCCCGACCACCTTCGCGGCCGCCCGCGCTTGCCGGGCGCATGGCATCGCCACCATGGCCGGCGCCCCGAACCTGATCCGCGGCGGCTCGCATTCCGGCAATATCGCCGCGACTGAACTGGCCGAGGCCGGGCTGCTCGACGTGCTGTCGAGCGATTACGTCCCGGCCTCGCTGCTTTCGGGGGCCATGCGGCTGGCGGAGCTGTGGGACGATCTGCCGCAGGCGCTGGCCTGCGTGACCGCCAACCCGGCGCAGGCGGCGGGCCTGGCGGATCGCGGGCTTCTGGAGCCGGGGCTGCGCGCCGACCTGATCCGCTTTGCCCGCCGCGGTCCGCTGGCCATCTTGCGCGAGACCTGGGTCGGCGGGCGCCGTGTGGCCTGATTGCCGCCGGCGGCGGGCTGGGCTATCCGGCGGGCTCGGCACAGGCAGAAGGACCCGACCATGACCCAGCTTTTCGCATGGACCGACGGCGCCTGCAGCGGCAATCCCGGCCCCGGCGGCTGGGGCGTGCTGCTGCGCGCCATGGACGGGCCGCGCGTGGTCAAGAGCCGCGAGTTGCAGGGCGGCGAGGCCGACACCACCAACAACCGCATGGAGCTGATGGCGGCCATCGCGGCGCTGGAGGCGCTGAGCCGCGGCACCGCCATCACCATCACCACCGACAGCGCCTATGTGAAGAACGGCGTGACGGCATGGATTCACGGCTGGAAGCGCAATGGCTGGCGCACCGCCGACCGCAAGCCGGTGAAGAATGCCGACCTGTGGCAGCGGCTGGACGCCGCCGCCGCCCGCCATGACGTGACCTGGCGCTGGATCAAGGGCCATGCCGGCCATGCCGAGAACGAGCGTGCCGACGAGCTGGCCCGTGCCGGCATGGCGCCCTTCAAGCTGCCCAGCGCAAGCGGGGCCTGAGATGCTGGTGCCGGGGCAGATCTGGGTGCTGGACTATGCCTCGGCGCTGGTCTTTGCGCTGACCGGGGCGCTGGTGGCCAGCCGCGCGCAGCTCGACCTGGTGGGGTTCGTGTTCATGGCCTCGCTGACCGCGGTGGGCGGCGGCACCATCCGCGATCTGGTGCTGGGGCGCGGGGCGGTGTTCTGGGTGACGCAGCCCAATGTGATCCTGGTCGCCGCCGGCGCCGCCTTCGTGGTGTTCTGGACCGCGCATCTGCTGGAAAGCCGCTACAAGGTGCTGCTGTGGCTGGATGCGCTGGCGCTGTCCATCGCGGTGCCGGCCGGGGTCGGCGTGGCGCTGGCCGGGGGCTTCGGTCCGATCGTGGCGACCATCGCCGGCATGCTGACCGGCACCCTGGGCGGCCTCATGCGCGACGTGGTCGCGAATGAGGTGCCGCTGGTCCTGAAGGGGCGCGAGCTTTACCTGACCGCGGGTTTTGGCGGCTCGCTGGCGGCGGTGCTGGCGGTGCAGGCGGGGCTGCCGGTGACCGCGGCGCTGTGGTCCTGCGCCGCGCTGACCCTGCTGCTGCGCGCCGGCGCGCTGCTCTGGGGCTGGCGGCTGCCGGCCTACCGGCCCCGCCCGCCCCGCAACTGAGCCGCCGCCGCGCCGTCAGGCGGCTTTTGCCGGGGCGAAACGGGCATAGAAACCTTCGCCCTTCGCGGCCAGATCGCGCAGCAGCGCCGGCGCCTCGAAGCGCGGGCCGAAGCGGGGGGCGAAATCGTCGGCGATCGCCACCACCCGGTCGGCCCCCATGATGTCCATCCAGCTGAACGGCCCGCCCGACCAGGGCGCAAAGCCCCAGCCGAGGATGGCGCCGACATCGCCTTCGCGGATATCCTCCAGCACGCCCTGTTCCAGCGCCCGCACGCCTTCCAGCGCCTGCACCAGGATCAGCCGCTGCTGCACCTCGGTCAGCGAGGGCTGCCCCTCTGCATGCGGGAAGCGGTCCGACAGCCCGCCCCAGAGGCCCAGCCGCTTGCCCTCGGCGTCGTAGTCATAGAACCCCGCCTTGGCCTTGCGGCCGGCGCGGCCCTTGTCCACCATCCAGAACAGCACCTCGTCCACCGCGCCGTCGGGATAGGCATCGCCCATCGCGGCACGGGTGGCCTTGGCGATGCGCACGCCGAGGTCCAGCGAGGTCTCGTCCACCAGTTGCAGCGGCCCCAGCGGAAAGCCCAGCATCTTGGCCGCATTCTCGATCAGCGCCGGGCTGACGCCCTCGGCCAGCATGCGGATGCCCTCGTTGATATAGGGAATGATCAGGCGGTTGGCGTAGAAGAAGCGCGCATCGTTGACCACGATCGGGGTCTTGCGGATCTGGCGCACGAAATCCAGCGCCTTGGCGACCGCCTCCGGCCCGGTCTCGCGGCCCTTGATGATCTCGACCAGCAGCATCTTGTCCACCGGCGAGAAGAAATGGATGCCGATGAACTGCGCCGGGCGCGGGCTGGCCTCGGCCAGGGTCGAGATCGGCAGGGTCGAGGTGTTGGTGGCGAAGATCGCCGTCTCGGGCAGGGCGGCCACGGCCTTGCGGGTGACCTCGGCCTTGACGGCGACATCCTCGAACACCGCCTCGACCACCAGATCGCAGCCGGAAAGCTGCCCGTAATCGGTGGTCGGGCTGATGCGGGCCAGAACCTCGGCGCGCTTCTCCTCGGTCATCTTGCGGCGCGAGACGGCCTTGTCCAGCAGGTCGCCGGAATGGGCCTTGCCGCGCTCCGCCGCCTCCTGGCTGGCGTCGATCAGCACCACCTCGATCCCGGCCAGCGCCGCGACATGGGCGATGCCGGCGCCCATCATGCCGGCGCCCAGCACGCCCAGCTTGCGCACCCTGGCATCCGGCACGGCGGGGCGGTTGGCGCCTTTTTCAAGGGCTTCCTTGTTGATGAACAGGCTGCGGATCATCGCCGAGGACGACGGGTTCATCAGCACCTGGGTGAACCAGCGCGCCTCGATGCGCAGGGCGGTGTCGAAATCGACCAGCGCCCCCTCATAGACCGCCGAGAGCAGCGCCTGCGGCGCCGGCAGCGCGCCCATGGTGCGGCCATGCACCATTGCCGAGGCGCCGACAAAGGTCATGAAACCGGCGGGATGATAGGGGGCGCCGCCGGGGAACTTGTAGCCCTTGGTGTCCCAGGGCTTGACCAGATCGGCATCCTTGGCCGCCAGCACCCAGGCGCGGGCGGCGGCGACGGGATCGTCCACCACCTCGTCGATCACCCCGGCCGCCCTGGCCTTCTTCGGGTCGCTCAGCTTGCCCTCCAGCAGCAGAGGCGCCGCCGCCAGCACGCCCAGCTTCCTGACCAGCCGTGTGGTGCCGCCGCCGCCGGGGAAGATGCCGACCATGATTTCCGGCAGGCCGATCCTGGCCTTCGGGTTGTCGGCGGCAAAGATGCGATGCGTGGCCAGCGGCAGCTCCAGCCCGATGCCCAGCGCGGTGCCGGGTAGGGCGGCCGCGATGGGCTTGCCGCCCTGCCGGGTCTTGGGGTCCATCCCGGCCAGCTCGATCCGCCGCAGCAGGTCATGCAGCGACATGATGCCGTCGAACACCGCCTGCGCGCCCTCGTCCTTCATCCGGGCCAGCACGTTGAGATCCATGCCGGCGGCGAAATCCGGCTTGCCGGAGGTGAGGACGATGCCCTTGACGGCGGGGTCGGCCAGCGCGTCCTCGACCAGCCCGCCCAGGGTCGCAGCGCCGTCCAGCGACAGCACGTTCATCGACTTGCCCGGCACGTCCCAGGTGATGATGGCGACGCCGTCGGCGTCCGTGTGCATGGTGAAATCGGTCATTTCGTTCCTCCCGTCGCGGGATAGGGGGTTCCGTCCAGATGTGCGTAGCCCTCGGGCACCGCCAGCAGGTCGAGGCCGGGATAATGGGTGACGTTGTTCGGGTCGCGGCTGCCCGCGATCAGATAGGTGGCGGGCCGGTCGGTATGGTTGCGCAGTGTATGGGCGACGGGATCGCCGGCCGTCCAGCAGCAGGCGTCGCCGGGGCCGATGATGGTCGGCCTGCCATCCTCGATCACGGTGATGCTGCCCGAAAGCATGTAGAGGAACTCGTCCTCGTGTTCCTCCCAATGCGGCTGGCTGCTCTGCCCGCCGGGATGCAGGGTTTCCAGGGCGATGCCGAACTGCGTCAGCCCGCCCGCCTCGGTCAGGTGGCGATAGGAGAGATTTCCGCGCCCCAGGTTATAGGGGGCCGGATAGGTGGACACGGCATCGGTCTCGGGCACGCTGTCCTTGCGCAGGATGGCCATCACACCCTCTCGATGATGGTGGCCGCGCCCATGCCGGAGGCGACGCAGAGGGTGGCGAGGCCGGTGGTCTTGTCCTGCCGCTCCAACTCGTCCAGCAGGGTGCCGATCAGCATGGCGCCGGTGGCGCCCAGCGGATGGCCCATGGCGATGGCGCCGCCATTGACGTTGACCACCTCCGGCGACACGTCGAAGGCCTGCATGAAGCGCAGCACCACCGAGGCGAAGGCCTCGTTGACCTCGAACAGGTCGATGTCGCCGATGGCCATGCCGGATTCGCGCAGGATCTTTTCGGTGACCGGCACCGGGCCGGTCAGCATGATCGTGGGATCGGTGCCGATCTTGGCGGTGGCGCGGATGCGGGCGCGCGGCTTGAGGCCGTGGGCGCGGCCGAATTCGGCATTGCCGACCAGTACCGCCGCCGCCCCGTCCACGATGCCCGAGGAATTGCCGGCATGGTGGATGTGGTGGATCGCCTCCAGATGCGGGTATTTCAGCAGCGCCACCTTGTCGAAGCCGGGCATGACCTCGCCCATCTCGCGGAAGCTGGCCTTCAGCACGCCCAGATCCTCCCGGGTGGTGGCGGGGCGCATATGCTCGTCGCGCTCCAGCAGCAGCAACCCGTTCTGGTCGCGCACCGGGATGATGGATTTCGCAAACCGGCCCTCCTCCCAGGCGCGGGCCGCCCGGCGCTGGGATTCCACCGCCAGCGCGTCGGCCTGCTCGCGGGTGAAGCCGTATTCGGTGGCGATCAGGTCGGCGCTGACGCCCTGCGGCACGAAACAGGTGCCGAAGGTCAGGGCGGGATCGACGGCGATGGCGGCGCCGTCGCTGCCCATCGGCACCCGGCTCATCATCTCGACCCCGCCGGCGAGATAGCCGTCGCCGGCGCCGCCGCGCACCTGGTTGGCGGCGAGGTTCACCGCCTCCAGCCCCGAGGCGCAGAAGCGGTTGACGGCGAGGCCGGGGATCGACTGGTCGAGGCCGGAGGCCAGCACCACGCTGCGCGCAAGGCAGCCACCCTGCTCGCCGACCTGGGTGACATTGCCCCAGATCAGGTCCTCGACGGCATGGCCCTCCAGCCCGTTGCGCGCGGCCACCGCGTCCAGCAGCCGCGCCGACAGCGCCACCGCGGTGACCTCGTGCAGGCTGCCATCGGGGCGGCCCTTGCCCCGGGGGGTGCGGGCGGCGTCATAGATGAAGGCTTCGGTCATGGTGCTTCCTCGATCTTGCATCGCCGGTCGGGCGTCTGTCGCATGTCGGGACAGGGATGGCCCTGTCCGGGCAGGCGAGGGGTCCGGGGCAGGCCGAGGCCCGCCCCGGACAGGGGATCACTGGGCCGGTTCGATCTTGCCGGGGGCGATCTCGACATCGGCCATGTCGGGATAGACCGTGTGCAGCATCTGGATCTGCGACGGGTCCTCGATGCGCAGCAGATACCACTCGCCATCATCCTGCATGGCCAGGGTGTCGCCGGTGGTCTTCATCTTCTGACCCATGGTCTCCATGACCGAGGTGGTCGGGATCAGCGCGTATTCACGGGCATCGGTCTTGTCGAATTTCGCGGCATCCATGTCGTATTCGTAGGATTCGATCTTCACCATGCCCATCATCGCCGAGGCCGCCGCGGCGCCCGCCGTGCGCATGTCGTCGACCGACATGCCGGCCTGCCCGGCCATCGCCTCCAGCAGCTTCGGGGGGATGGTGTCGAAGGTCTTGGCGAAATCCCCGGCCGAGATGGCGGCGATCAGGCCGTCCATGTCGGCGGCGATGGCGTCGCGATCGGCCTGGGTTTCGGCCAGGGCCGGCGAGGCCAGCAGGGCCAGCGACAGGAAGGCAGCCTTGAATTTCATGTGTCAGTCCTTTCGTTCATCAGGTAGGGCGGAACTCTCCGGCCCGCTACCCAACACCCGGCCTGCCTGCCGGTTCGGCGCGTCCCTGCATGTCCTTCCGCCGCCAGCATGTTTCCGCCGCCGCCCTCAGAACGCCTCGGCCGGCAGCGCCATCACCGGCGCCGCGCCCGAACGGATGCGCGCCAGCAGCATCGCCGTCGCCGGCAGTTGCCGCGCCATGTAATAGCGCCCGGTCGCCAGCTTGGCCTGGTAGAAACCGGCATCGCCGGTGCCGGCATCCAGCGCCGCCTGGGCGGCCACCGCCATGCGGCCCCAGACCAGCCCCAGCGCGACATGGCCGAACAGGTGCATGAAATCATAGGAACCGGCCAGCGCATCGTCGGGATTCTTCATCCCCCGCTCCATGAAGAACATCGCCGCCGCCTGCAGGTCCTTGGAGGCGGCCTTCAGCGGCTCGGCGAAATCCTTCGCCAGCGGGCCGTCGCCCTGCTCCTTGCAGAAGTCCTTGACCAGATCGAAGAAGCCCATCACCGGCTTGCCGCCCTCGGCCGCCAGCTTGCGGCCGACCAGATCTAGCGCCTGCACGCCGTTGGCGCCCTCGTAGATCATGGTGATGCGGGCGTCGCGGACGAATTGCGACAGGCCGGTCTCCTCGATATAGCCGTGGCCGCCGAAGATCTGCTGGGCCTGCACGGCGGAGTCGAAGCCGCGATCGGTCAGGAAGCCCTTGATCACCGGCGTCAGCAGCGAGACCAGCCCCTCGGCCGTCTTGTCGCCGGCCAGATGGCTGCGGTCGATCAGATGCGCCCCCCAGAAGGTCAGCGCGCGGGCCCCCTCCAGGAAGCTGCGCTGGTCCATCAGCATCCGGCGCACGTCGGGATGCACGATCAGCGGGTCGGCGGGGCCCTCGGGATTCTTCGCCCCGGTGGCGGCGCGGCCCTGCAGCCGTTCGCGCGCATAGGCGGCGGCGCTCTGATAGGCGCCGATGGCGACGGCATAGCCTTGCAGGCCGACGCCGATGCGGGCCTCGTTCATCATGGTGAACATGGCGCGCATGCCCTTGTGCAGCTCGCCCAGCAGCCAGCC
>JBEBVF010000021.1:0-31744 GCA_040392885.1 Paracoccus sp. (in: a-proteobacteria)
GTATTTCCACGGCACCACCAGCCGGATCGGCGCGCCGTTCTGGTTGGGCAGCACCTCGCCATAGAGGCCGGTCGCCAGCAGCGTCAGCGGATGCAGGGCCTCGTCCAGCCGCAGCCCCTCACGATAGGGCCATTCCAGCACGCGCGTGTTCTGGCCCGGCATCTGCTCGGGGCGATAGAGGGTCTCGAACTCCACGAACTTCGCCGCGGGCTGGAAGCCGGCGCGCTCCAGCACCGGGCCCAACGGCACGCCGTTCCAGGGGATGACCATCGACCAGGCCTCCACGCAGCGCAGCCGGTAGATGCGCTCCTCGATGGCGGCTTCCGGCGCGATCTCGTCGACGCCATAGCTGCCGGGGCGGTCCACCAGCCCGTCGATCACCACCGTCCAGGGGCTGGTCACCAGCTGGCCGGCATGGCGGGCCGGGTCCTCCTTGCCGGTGCCGAACTCGTAGAAATTGTTGTAGTTGGTGATCTCCTCGAAGGTGTTGGGCTCGCCCAGCTCCGGCGCGGCCCGGGCCGGCAGCACCGCCAGGCCCGCCGCGCCGGCGGCCCCCGCCATCAGCGTCCGGCGGTTGAGATAGAGCGCCCGCGGCGTCACGTCAGACCAGCCCAGTTTCATCGGCATCCCCTTCTCGCTGCCTACGATCATAGCACGGCCGGCGTCACGGCGGCCCCGCCTCGCGCTGACAAATGCGCGAGAATTTGCCGGCGCGGCTTTTTCGCGGCCCCTCGACTGCATTATGCTGGGCGCAACTGGCGTTTTGTGCCAGAAGCGACCCGCCTTGCGTTCGCTGCGCATCGCAGGCATTTCGTTACGAGCCGTATCAAACGGCCACTTGGCAGGAGACCAGAGCATGATCCGATCCTCGCTGCGCGCCATTGCCGTGATGGCCGTATGTGCCGCCCCCGCACTTGCGCAGGAATCCACGAATGTCGTCGCCACCCATGGCGACTGGACGGTGTTCGCCGCCAGCAACCCCAAGGAATGCTGGGCCGTCTCGCCGCCCAAGAAATCCGTGAATACCCGTGACGGCCAGCCCGCCGATGTGCGCCGCGGCGATATCCGGCTTTATGTCGCCTATCGGCCCGGCGCCCAGGGCGAGGTCAGCTTTGCCGGCGGCTATCCCTTCGCGCCCGATTCCACCGTGGACGTGACCATCGGCGGCCAGAGCTTCAGCCTGTTCACCGAGGGCGAGAATGCCTGGACCGGCTCGGCCGCCGACGATGCCCGCCTGATCGCCGCGCTGCGCGGCGGCTCGGAGGCGGTGGTGTCCGGGCGCTCGGCCCGCGGCACCCGCACGGTCGACACCTTCTCGCTGTCCGGCGTCACCGCCGCGACCGACAAGGCCAAGGAAGCCTGCCGCTAAGTCAGGCGCCACATCTGTCCAGCAGCCGCGCGGCGGGAATTTCCCCGCCGCGCGGCTGTTGTTTTCGCCCGATTCGCCCCATATTGGGGCGCGTCCCCCTTTCTTGCCCGGACCCACCGCCATGACCGCCGCCGTCGCCCCGATCACCCAGGACCTGCTGACCATTCCGCGCAAGCTGCCGGAAGGCGGGCCGGTCAACCTCGTCGGGCTGACCCGCGACGGGCTGCGCGAGGCGCTGATCGCGGCCGGCACGCCCGAGCGTCAGGCCAGGATGCGCACCGGCCAGATCTGGCAATGGCTCTATCACTGGGGCATGCGCGATTTCGCCCAGATGACCAACCTGGCCAAGGACTATCGCGCCCTGCTGGCCGAGCATTTCACCATCGCCCTGCCGGAGGTGGTCACCCGCCAGGTCAGCGCCGACGGCACTCGCAAATATCTGCTGCGCATCGCCGGCGGCCACGAGGTCGAGGCGGTCTACATCCCCGAGGAAAATCGCGGCACCCTCTGCGTGTCCTCGCAGGTCGGCTGCACGCTGACCTGCTCCTTCTGCCATACCGGCACGCAGAAACTGGTGCGCAACCTGACGGCGGGCGAGATCGTCGGCCAGGTCATGGTGGCGCGCGACGACCTCGGGGAATGGCCGCAGCCCGGCGCGCCCAAGGACGAGACGCGGCTGATCTCCAATGTCGTGCTGATGGGCATGGGCGAGCCGCTCTACAATTTCGAGAACGTGCGCGACGCGATGAAGGTGGTGATGGATGGCGAGGGCATCAGCCTCTCGCGCCGCCGCATCACCCTCTCCACTTCCGGCGTGGTGCCGGAAATCGCCCGCGCCGCCGAGGAGATCGGCTGCCTGCTGGCGGTCAGCTTCCACGCCACCACCGACGCGGTGCGCGACCGGCTGGTGCCGATCAACAAGAAATGGAACATCGAGACGCTGCTGGGGGCGCTGCGCGACTATCCGCGGCTGTCGAACAGCGAGCGCATCACCTTTGAATACGTGATGCTGGACGGGGTGAACGATTCGGACGCCGATGCGCGCCGGCTGGTCAAGCTGATCGCCGGCATCCCGGCCAAGATCAACCTGATCCCCTTCAACGAATGGCCGGGCGCGCCCTACAAGCGGTCGAGCTGGGAGCGGATCGAGGCCTTTGCCGACATCGTTCACAAGGCCGGCTATGCCAGCCCGATCCGCACCCCGCGCGGCGAGGACATCATGGCCGCCTGCGGCCAGCTGAAATCCGCGACGGAGCGCGGCCGCCGCTCGGCCGCGCAGATCGCCGCCGAGGCCGGCGCCAGCTGATAACGGCCATGGACGAGGCCGACGCCCGCATCGACGAGATCGACCACGCCCTTCTGGCCGCCCTCCAGCAGGATGCCAGCCTCTCGCAACGGGACCTGGCGGAACGGGTCGGCCTGTCGCAGAACGCCTGCTGGCGGCGGCTGGCCCGGCTGCGCGAAAGCGGGGTGCTGCGCGGCAGCCGCGCCCTGGTGGCGCCGGCCTCGGTCGGCCTCGACCTGACCGTGTTCGTGATGATCCGCACCCGCCATCACGACGACCGCTGGGCGGCGCGTTTTCGCAGCCGCGTCGAATCGATCCCGGAAGTGACCGAGTTCCACCGCATCGGCGGCGAATGGGACTATCTGGCAAAGGTCGTCACCCGCTCGATGGCGGGCTATGATCGGGTCTACCGGATGCTGATCCAGGACATGGACATCGAGCGGGTGACCGGGCTGTTCAGCATGGAAACCATCCTGGCCGACCGGCCGCTGGCGCTGGGCAGCACGCGGGGGCCGGCCGGAAAGCCGCGCTAGGGGCGCGGTGACCGGGTCAGATGGTCAGCTTGCGCTCGGCGCAGATCTTGCGGACGGCGCGGGCCTCGGGCTCGGTCTGGCCGATGCCGGCGGGCGAGAAGCCGGCGGTGCCGGAGGTGCCGGTCAGCACGCCGATGAAGGGCGCGCCGGTATTCAGGGTGCCGCAGACCGTCACCACCCCGTCATCGCCGCGCACCGCCACCGTGCTGGCGGTGCTGGCGCCGCGGACCTGCGCCGCCAGCGCGGTCTGCACGGCGGTGCGCTCGGTCGCGGAAAGCTCGTGCGGGCCGGCGGGGGGCGGCGGGGCATAGGAGGAGCCGCCGCCGTCGCTGAGCTGGATGTTCTGCGGACCGCCGCCGCCCCCGCAGGCCGCCAGCATCAGCAACGCGGTTCCGGCAATCAGGCTGTAACGCATGTCAGTCCCCCTGTTAGGCAGGGAAATTCCTAGCCTGCCCGCCCCCGGTTTCGCAACCGGCAAGATTGCGGCCATGAAAAAGGCCGCCCCGGAGGGCGGCCTTTGCGCGCTTTCACGCCAGTTTCTCAGAAGCGATAGTTCACGCCCAGCCGCAGCTGGTTGTATTTCGGCGTGGCGCGGGTGACGACGCCGCCCAGGTCCAGATCGGTCTTGCCGAAGCGGCCATATTCCCATTCGCCGGTCACCGACAGGCGCTCGGACAGCTTGCGCTCGACGCCAAGGCCGAGGACATAGCCGGAATGGCTGTAGCTCTTGGAGGTGTCGGCGGCCGGGGGCACGGTGCCCGCCAGGTCATAGCTGAACTTGCCGCGGGCGACGCCGGCGATGCCGTAGAACAGCGTCTGCTCGTCGATCACGCGGGCGGTCTTGAAGCGCAGCGCCAGCACATTGTCCACGTTCGAGGTGATGGTGCCGTCGCCCACGGCATTGTCGAAGCTGACATCGCCATCGACGCCCATCGCCTCATAGCCCAGCTCGACCCCGAACACCCAGGCGTCGCGCTGGACGCGATAGCCGAGGCGGACACCGCCGGTCACGCCCGACAGGTCGACCTTGCCCACATCGCCGATATAGTTGTCGGAGGCATCGGAAAAGCCCACGCGCTCGTCCCCGCTGAGGACATAGCCCAGCGTGGCGCCGGCATAGGCGCCGGCCCAGTCGCCATAGGAGACCTCGGTCACGGCGGCGACCACGCCGGTCTCGACGACCGGCGGCTGGTAACCGCCAGCAAAGGCGGCCGGGGCGGCGACGGCGAAGGCTGCAATGGCAGCGGCGGAATGAAGTTTCGACATGGCTACTCCCGGAAAGCTGGAATCCGCGCCTCTGGCGCCATTGGTATATTCATGAAAGGGTAACGCTTCCGTGGTTTTCGCTCAATGAAAAACCACGATATTCCCGCATCCTGACCGGAAAAGCCGCGTCAATCCTGCAACAGGATCGCAAGGATTGCGCCGCGCCCCGGCCAATCAACCGAGGCGCGTCGATTCCGGGACGTCAGATATCCAGATTCTCGACGCTCAGCGCATTGCGCTGGATGAATTCGCGCCGCGGCTCGACCACATCGCCCATCAGCTTGGTGAACAGGTCGTCGGCCTCGGCAACATCCTCGACCCGCACCTGCAACAGCGTGCGCGCCGCCGGGTCCAGCGTGGTTTCCCAGAGCTGCTCCGGGTTCATCTCGCCCAGACCCTTGTAGCGTTGCAGCGACAGCCCCTTCTCGCCCTCGAGGAAGATCGCCGCCAGCAGTTCCAGCGGACCGCGGATGGCGATGTCACGCTCCTTGCGGGTCAGGCGGGCCGGCACGCCATAGACCTCACGCAGCTGATCGGTCATCTTGGAGAGCCGCCGGCTCTCGGCGCTGTTCAGCACCGGGCCGTCCAGCAGGCGCTGTTCCTCGACGCCGCGCAGCACCCGCGACAGCAGGATGCCGCCATCCTGACTGGGCCGGCCCTGCCAGCCGCGCTCGTATTCCGTGGCGATCAGGTCCAGCCGCCGCGCCACCGCCTCGGCCACGCCGGCGGGATCGGCATCGACCCGGCCGGGCAGCATGGCACCGGCGATCGCCGCCTGCTCCAGGATATGCGGTGGGTAGTTGGTCGGGAAGGCGCGCAGGATGCGCCTTGTATTGCGGGCATGTTCCACCACCCGGCGCAGGTCGGCGCCAGCCAGCACCTGCCCGTCGCCCAAGCGTAGCGCACCACCTTCGACGCCCTGGTCGATCAGGTAGTCCTCCAGCGCCGCCTCGTCCTTCAGATAGACCTCCGAGCGGCCGCGCGCGACCTTGTAGAGCGGCGGCTGCGCGATATAGAGGTGCCCGGCCTCGATCAGCTCCGGCATCTGCCGGTAGAAGAAGGTCAGCAGAAGCGTGCGGATATGGGCGCCGTCCACATCGGCATCGGTCATGATGACGATCTTGTGGTAGCGCAGCTTCGACAGGTCGAACGCTCCCTGATAGTCGCCGCGGCCGATGCCGGTGCCCAGCGCCGTCACCAGCGTGCCGATCTGGTCCGAGGCCAGCATGCGCTCGGGCCGCACCCGCTCGACATTGAGGATCTTGCCGCGCAAGGGCAGCACCGCCTGGTTCTGGCGCGACCGGCCCTGCTTGGCCGAGCCGCCGGCGCTGTCACCCTCGACGATGAACAGCTCGGCCAGCGCCGGGTCCTTTTCCTGACAATCGGCCAGCTTGCCGGGCAGGTTGGCGATGTCGTTCTTGCCGCCCTGCTTCAGCACGGTCTCTCGCGCCCGCTTGGCGGCCTCGCGGGCCAAGGCGGCGGTCATGATCTTGTCCATGACCAGCCGCGCCTGCTGGGGATGCTCCTCGAACCACTCGCTCAGCTTTTCGTTGACGATGCTCTCGACCGCCGGGCGCACCTCCGACGAGACCAGCTTGTCCTTGGTCTGGCTGGAGAATTTCGGGTCAGGCACCTTGACCGACAGCACGCAGGTCAGCCCCTCGCGGGCGTCGTCGCCGATGAAGTCCACCTTGTCCTTCTTGGCGCTGGGCATCTGCTGGCGATAGGTGTTGATGGCGCGGGTCAGCGCACCGCGAAAGCCGGCCAGATGGGTGCCGCCGTCGCGCTGCGGAATGTTGTTGGTGAAGGGCAGCACGGTCTCGTGGAAGCTCTCGTTCCACCACAGCGCCACCTCGACGCCGATGCCGTTCTTTTCGCCGATCATGTAGATCGGCTCCGGCATCAGTTGCTCCTTCTTCGAGCGGTCCAGATAGCGCACGAATTCCTTCACGCCGCCATCGAAATGGAATTCGCTGCGCAGCGGCTCGGCCGGGCGCAGGTCCTCCAGGATGATGTGAACGCCGCTGTTGAGGAAGGCCAGTTCGCGCAGCCGGTTCTCCAGCGTGCGGAAATTGTAATCCAGCGAGGAGAAGGTGCCGCTGATGGTGCGGCCCTCCTCGTCGGTCTCGCGCTCGGAGGCCATGAAGCGGACCTCGGTGCCGCGCTCGCCCGGCTCGGCCGGGCCGACGACACGCAGATGCTCGGTCACGTCGCCATGCTCGAAGCGGACGAAATGCTCCAGCCCGCGGCGCCAGATGCGCAGCTCCAGCCAGTCCGAGAGCGCATTGACCACCGAGACCCCGACGCCGTGCAACCCGCCCGAGACCTTGTAGGCATTGTCGTCGAATTTGCCGCCTGCATGCAGCTGGGTCATGATGACCTCGGCCGCCGAGACGCCCTCGGTCGGGTGGATATCCACCGGAATGCCGCGGCCGTTGTCGCGCACCGAGACGCTGTTGTCCGGATGGATCACCACCCGCACGAAGTCGGCATGGCCGGCCAGCGCCTCGTCGATGCCGTTATCGACGACCTCATAGACCATGTGATGCAGGCCGGACCCGTCATCGGTGTCGCCGATATACATGCCGGGACGCTTGCGGACGGCCTCCAGTCCCTTGAGAACCTTGATGGAATCGGCCCCGTATTCCGTGGCCCGGTCGGTCGTGTCGGTCATCGTTCTTCTGTCCTGCCTCAGGCTGGCATCTTATAGGCGCCACGGGCGCGAATGTCACGGTAAAGCCACAAGATTTCGGGGAATTCAGGCCTCGATCAGCGCCGACGCGCCGTCGCGCCGCACCACCTCCAGCACCCGTCCCCGCCCCGCGAGCGGCGCGAACAGCTCCGGCCCGGTGCCGGTCAGCACGGATTGCGCCGGCAGCGCAGCGATGGCGTCGTAAAGCCGGGCGCGGCGGTCGGCATCCAGATGCGCCGCCACCTCGTCGAGCAGCAGCAGGACCGGCTGGTCGGCCAGCGCCCGGGCATTGGCGAGGATCAGCGACAGCAGCAGCGCCTTCTGCTCGCCGGTCGAGGACAGCGCCGCCGGCATGTCCTGCGGGCCCCAGACCGCGCCCAGATCGGCGCGATGCGGCCCCGTCAGGCTGCGCCCCGCCGCCAGGTCGCGCCGCCGCATCGCCGCCAGCCGCGCGGCGATGCTGTCGGGGTCGGCATCATCGGCAAAACCCTCGCCGGGCAGCAGCGACAGGCGCGCCGCCGGAAACCCGGCCACACCCTCGGCCTGCGCCGCGGCGATCCGCGCCAGCGCCGCCAGCCGGTTGCCGGTCAGTGCGGCGCCGGCCTCGCCCATCTGCGCCTCCAGCGCCCGATACCAGCCGGGATCGTCCACCTGGTCGCGCAGCAGCCGGTTGCGCTCGCGCATGGCGCGCTCATAGGTCTGGGCGGCCTCGGCATGGTCGGGCAGAAAGCTCAGCGTCAGCCGGTCGAGGAACCGCCGCCGCACCTCGGGCGCATCGGAAAACAGCCGGTCCATCGCCGGCACCAGCCAGATCACCCGCACCAGCCGGCCCAGGACGGTCTGCGAGACCGGCTTGTCGTCCAGCATGACCGAGCGCGAACCGCCGGGCGGCGCGCCGGTGACGATCTCATGACCGGCAAACCGCGCCCGGATACGCCAACCGGCGCCGACGCTCAGCCGCGCCTGCTCGGCGGCGGCCGCCCCGCGCAGGCCGCGGCCCGGCGCCAGCATCGACAGGGCTTCGAGGATATTGGTCTTGCCGGCGCCGTTCGGGCCATGCAGCGCCACCGGCCGCGCATCGAAATCCAGCGCCAGCCGCGGCCAGGAGCGGAACTGCGCCAGCGTCAGCCGCGAAAGCGTCACACCCGCATCGGCATCACGACATAGACCGCCGAGGCGTCGCCGCCCTCGCGGATCAGCGCCGCATCGCCCGAGCCATTGAATAGGAACACCGCGTTCTCGTGGTCGATCTGGTCGGCGATTTCCTTGAGATACTTGGCGTTGAAGCCGATCTCCAGCGGGTCGTCGCCATAGGCCACCGCCAGCTCGTCCTCGGCCGCGCCGGCATCGGGGGCGTGGACGGAGAGCCGCAGCCGGTCCTCGTCGAGGCTCAGCTTGACGGCACGCGAGCGTTCGGAGCTGACCGTCGCCACCCGGTCGACCGCGCGGGCGAAATCGCCGGCATCGACCTCCAACCGGCGGCTGTTGGCATGGGGAATGACCCGGGTGTAATCGGGGAAGGTGCCGTCGATCACCTTCGAGGTCAGGGTGACGCCGGGGGTGGCGAAGCGCACCTTGGTCTCGCTGACCGAAACGGCAATGTCGCTGTCATCGTCGCTCAGCAGCTTGCGCAGCTCGGCCACGGTCTTGCGCGGCACGATCACCCCGGGCATCTCCGCGGCCCCCTCGGGCAGCGGCGCGTCGATGCGGGCCAGCCGGTGGCCATCGGTCGCCACCGCCCGCAGCCGCGGGCCATCCTCGCCCTGCGCCACATGCAGGTAGACGCCGTTCAGGTAATAGCGGGTTTCCTCGACGCTGACCGCAAAGGCGGATTTCTCGAACAGCCGGCGCAGCTCGCGGGCCGGCGCGGTGAAATTCGCGCTGTATTCGCTGGAGGCCATGACCGGGAAGTCCTCGCGCGGCAGTGTGGCGAGGGTAAAGCTGGCCCGGCCGGCCTGCACGTTCAGCCGCCCGGTATCCGGGTCATCCGACAGCGCCACCAGCGCGCCATCGGGCAGTTTGCGGGCGATCTCGTTCAGCAGGGCGGCGCTGACCGTGGTGGCGCCGGGGCGCTCGACCTGGGCGGTGGCGCGGTCCACCACCTCGGTATCGAGGTCGGTGGCGCGAAAACTGACCCCCTCGGGCGTGGCTTCGATCAGCACATTCAGCAGGATCGGGATGGTGTTACGCCGCTCGACCACGGATTGCGCCTGAGCGACCGCCTTGACCAGATCCGCGCGTTCGATCGAGAACTTCATGCTTACCCCCGTCCGTTTGGCGAATGTTTAGCCGGGCACCGCCGGCTTGCCAAGCGCGCCTGTCAATGGTTCTCAGCCTTGCAGCAAGCGGCGCAGCATGTCGAGGTCTTCGGCCAGCTGATGGTCGGCCGCGGCCAGCTCCTCGATCTTTCTGACCCCGTGCATGATGGTGGTGTGGTCGCGGCCGCCAAAGCGGCGCCCGATCTCCGGCAGCGAGCGCGAGGTCATCTCCTTGGCCAGATACATCGCCACCTGACGCGGCCGGGCGACCATGCGCAACCGCTTCGGCCCCACCAGATCCGACAGCCGGATATTATAGTGCTCGGCCACATGGCGCTGGATTTCCTCGATGGTCACCTTGCGGTCCGAGGCGCGCAGGATGTCGGTCAGGCATTGCTGCGCCATGTCGAGGTCGATCTGCCGCCCCAGCAGGCTGGCATGGGCCAGCACCCGCTGCAGCGCGCCTTCCAGCACCCGCACGTTGGTGGTGATGCGCCGTGCAAGGAATTCCAGCACCTGCGGCGCGATGTCCACGCCCGGATATTGCGCACGGAAGGCGACGGTCTTGTTCTGCAGGATGCCCAGCCGCAATTCGTAATCGGTCGGGTGCAAATCCACCACCAGCCCGCTGGACAGGCGCGAACGGATGCGCTCCTCCAGGTCCTTGATCTCGCCCGGCGCGCGGTCGGCGGAAATCACGATCTGCTTGCCCTGATCGACCAGCGCGTTGAAGGTATGGAAGAATTCCTCCTGCGTGGAATCCTTGCCGGCGATGAACTGCACGTCATCGACCATCAGCACGCCGACGGCGCGGAACATCTCCTTGAAATCCATGACCGTGCGCTCGCGCAGCGCCTGTACGAAACGGTACATGAACTGCTCGGCCGAGAGGTAGAGCACCTTTTCCTCGGGACGGCGGACCTGGATCTCGCGGGCAATGGCATGCATCAGGTGGGTCTTGCCCAGGCCGACGCCGCCATAGAGGAACAGCGGATTGAAGGTCACCGGCCCGCCCTCGGCCACGCGCAGGGCGGCGGCATGGGCCAGCTCGTTGGGCTTGCCAACGACGAAATTGGCGAAGGAATAGCGCGAGTCCAGCGGCGCGCCCAGGTTCTCCGCACCGCGCGGCGCCGGCTGGGCCGCGGCGGCGGAACGGGCCGGGACAGCGGCGGCGGCGGATGCCGGCTCGGGATGCGGCGCGACCTCGAAACGGATGCGCGGCACGGCATGGCCGGCACGGGCCAGACCGTCGCGGATGGCCTCGGCATAGTGGCGGGCGACCCAGTCGGACATGAAGCGCGTCGGGGCGGCAAAGCAGGCGCCCTCTGCATCCAGCCGCATCAGTTGCAGCGGATCGACCCAGGCCGCGAACTGATCCTTGCCCATGGTTTCGCGCAGATCGGCGCGTGCCTGCGCCCAGATATTCGTCATCGTCACGTCTCTCATCGCCCCTTGCCGCCCCCATCCCCGCCGGCCGAATCCGGCGGGGCCGCGACCCATCGCAAGGGACACAGAACGCCATCCCGGACCGCCGCCCGCGGATGCGCAGGCGGCCCGGCAAGGCCGAGCAATGCGTCAGACAGGGATGCGAGAGGCAGTGGCAGCCGCCCCATTCATCCATCGCGCGCCGTTCGACGCACATATGCCCCTTGCCGGCTGGCAGGCCGGCTTGCCGGGCGCTTGTCCCCCAGGCGAAAAGAATCGCAGGCCCAAGCTAGCCCCCGGTCACGGCGCGGTGCAACCGATCTTCTTGCTTGACAGAAGAGATCGGCAATCGAATCCCTCCGCACCGGCAAAACGGCATCACCGCCGCGGTTTTCCCGGAAAATCAGGGTATTGCACGCAACGACGAAACGGGCGCCACCCTGCGGGGCACCCGTTCACCGATCTCGATCGCGTCTTGCCCGATGCGCGGCAGTCTGCCGCAGCGGCCGGGCCGGCCTGAAACCAAGTCTGGCGGCCGATCAGGCCGACAGCGCCTTCACCCGCGCGCTCAGGCGCGAGATCTTGCGGGCGGCGGTGTTCTTATGGACGACGCCACGGGTCACGCCGCGCATCAGTTCGGGCTGGGCGGCGCGCAGGGCTTCCTGCGCGGCCTTGGCGTCGCCGCTGAGGATCGCTTCCTCGACCTTGCGCAGGAAGGTACGGATGCGCGAGCGGCGGGCCTTGTTGACTTCGGTGCGGCGCTCGGTCTGGCGGGCGCGCTTCTGGGACTGGGCGGAATTGGCCATGGATCTGGTCCTTATCGGGTCTTTCAGCGTTTCTGTCGCGCAAAAGACCCATGGCGCCGCCCTCGGGGAGGGCGGTCATGATTCTTGCCTAAGCGGGCCCACGCGCATGTAGGCCGGAGCCTATAGGGCAGGACCGGGCGAAAGGAAAGCCCGAATCGCCCCGCTCAGCGGTCGCGGAACTGCGGCTCGCGCTTTTCCAGAAAGGCGGCCATGCCCTCCTTCTGGTCCTCGGTGGCGAACAGGCTATGGAACAGCCGGCGTTCGAACAGCAGGCCCTCGGCCAGCGGCACCTCCAGCGCGCGGTTGACCGATTCCTTGGCCAGGGTGATCGACAGCGCCGATTTCGAGGCGATCTTGCCGGCGGCGGCGCGGGCCTCGTCCAGCAGCCGCGCCAGCGGCACCACCCGGCTGACCAGCCCGGCGCGCTCGGCCTCGGCCGCATCCATGAAGCGACCGGTCAGGTTCATGTCCATGGCCTTCGACTTGCCCACCAGCCGGGTCAGCCGCTGGGTGCCGCCGATGCCGGCCATGATGCCCAGATTGACCTCGGGCTGGCCGAACTTGGCATTCTCGGCGCAGATGATGAAATCGCAGGCCATCGCCAGTTCGCAGCCGCCGCCCAGCGCATAGCCCGCCACCGCCGCGATCACCGGCTTGCGCAGCCGCGCAAAGGTGGCGTTGACCGTGCCGAACATGTCCTCGGTCAGCACGTCGACATAGGACTTGCCGGCCATTTCCTTGATGTCGGCGCCGGCCGCAAAGGCCTTGTCGCTGCCGGTCAGGATGATGCAGCGCACCTTATCATTGGCGTCCGCGGCCAGCAGCGCGTCGCAGACCTCGTCGACCAGCCGCAGGTTCAGCGCGTTCATCGCCTCCGGTCGGTTGAGGCGAATCAGGGCGATGCTGTCATCCAGATCGACCGTGATGGTTTCGTAAGCCATGGCGGGCCCCCGTTCATTCGGATGCGGCGCGGGCTAGCAGAATCGCGCGGCAATGGGAAGCAGCGGCGCTCAGCGCTGGCAGAGCGGGCAGAAAAAGCTGGAGCGCCCGGACTGGGTGATGCGGGCGATGGTGCCGGGGCAGCCCGGTGTCGGGCAGGGCTGGCCCTCGCGGCCATAAACCCGGAAATTGTGCTGGAAATAGCCCAGCTCGCCGCTGGCCTGGCGGTGGTCGCGCAGGCTGGAGCCGCCGGCGGCGATCGCCTCCGACAGGACAGCGCGGATCTGGGCCAGCAGCCCGGCCAGCTGCGCCGCCGGAATGTCGCCCCCGGCCCGGCGCGGGTCGATTCCCGCCCGGTGCAGCGCCTCGCTGACATAGATATTGCCGAGGCCGGCAATGATGCGCTGGTCGAGCAGCAGCGCCTTGACCGGCGCCCGCCGCCCGGCAAACGCCGCCGCCAGGTCGGGTTCCGGCACCGGTGCCGCCGCCTCGCCCTCGGCCGGGAAGCTGCCCGGCTCCGGCCCCAGCCCGGCCAGCAGCGGATGCACCTGCCCCGGCGCCACCAGGTCGATCATGCCGAAACGCCGGGCGTCGTTATAGGTGATCCGCGTGCCGGAATCGGTCCACAGCACCACATGGTCGTGGCGCGGCAGGATCGCCGGATCGCGATGCAACTCGGCCAGCGGCGCGCCCTCGATCAGCAGCCGCCCGGACATGCCCAGATGGATCAGCAGGCTCGGCCCGCGGTCCAGATCGGCCAGCAGATATTTCGAGCGCCGCCGCAGCCCCGTCACCCGCGCGCCCGTCACCACCTGCACCAGATCGGCCGGCAGCGGCCAGCGCAGATCCGGGCGGCGGACCTCGATCCGGTCGATGCGCGCCCCCACCAGATACGGCATCAACCCGCGGCGAACGGTCTCGACCTCCGGCAGTTCTGGCATTTCGCCCCCTTTCGTCGCATTGTGCCGCCGGAAAAAGGACGGCATACCCGGCCGACCGAACCGGCAGATGGCAGGACCGATGGACGAGCCCACTGGCAAACAGACCCATTTCGGCTATCGCAACGTGGCCGAGGAAGACAAGGCCGGGCTGGTCCATGGCGTGTTTTCGCGCGTGGCCTCGCGCTATGACGTGATGAACGACCTGATGAGCGCGGGCGTGCACCGGCTGTGGAAGGCGGCGATGATGGACTGGCTGGCGCCCAGGGATGGCCAGCACCTGCTGGACGTGGCCGGGGGCACCGGCGACATCGCCTTCCGTTTCCTCGACCGGGCGCCGGGGGCGCGGGTCACCGTCTGCGACATGACCGAGGCCATGCTGGTCGAAGGCCGCCACCGTGCCGAGGCCGGCCGGCTGGGGGAGCGCCTGTCCTGGGTCACCGGCGATGCCATGCGCCTGCCCTTCCGCGATGCCAGCTTCGACCGCTACACGATCAGCTTCGGCATCCGCAACGTCACCCGCATCCCCGATGCCCTGGCCGAGGCCTTCCGCGTCCTGCGCCCGGGCGGGCGGTTGATGGTGCTGGAATTCAGCCAGCTGCCGGTGCCGATGATGCAATGGCTCTATGACCGCTATTCCTTCAACGTCATCCCGGCGCTGGGCCAGATGGTGGCGAACGACCGCGACAGCTATCAGTATCTGGTGGAATCCATCCGCCGCTTCCCCGATCAGGAAGCCTTCGCCGCCATGATCCGCGAGGCCGGATTCGACCGGGTGCAGTATCGCAACCTGTCGATGGGCATCGCCGCGCTGCATTCGGGATGGAAGCTCTGAATGCGGGGGCCGCATAACCTGCTGCGCCTGATCCGCACCGGCGCCACCTTCGAGCGCAGCGGTGCCATGGGCGTCGCCCTCGACGCGATGAACGCGCCGCCGCGGGTGCGGGCCGCGGCCCGGATCATGGGCTGGCCGTTCCGCTGGCTGGGCTATCGCGGCGACCCGGCCCTGCCGCCGCTGACCCGGGCGCTGA
This sequence comes from Paracoccus sp. (in: a-proteobacteria), assembly GCA_040392885.1. Classification (GTDB taxonomy): domain Bacteria; phylum Pseudomonadota; class Alphaproteobacteria; order Rhodobacterales; family Rhodobacteraceae; genus Paracoccus. The sequence continues at coordinate 14,543 of JBEBVF010000021.1, forward strand.
CCGCGCTGGGCCCGGCCTATGTCAAGTTCGGGCAGATCCTGTCCACCCGCCCCGATGTGGTCGGGGAGGAGCTGGCCGGGCAGTTGCGCATGCTGCAGGACCGGATGCCGCCCTTCCCGACCGCGATCGCCCGCCAGATGATCGCGGACGAGCTGGGCCAGCCGACCGAGGTCCTGTTCTCCGAATTCTCCGAACCGGTGGCCGCCGCCTCGATCGCGCAGGTGCATCGCGCGCGCCGGGCCGATACCGGCGAGGAGGTGGCGGTCAAGGTGCTGCGCCCCGACATCGCCGCCGCCTTCCGCCGCGACATCGACGCCTTCCATTTCGGCGCCCGCATGGTCGAGATGCTGGCCCCGTTCAGCCGCCGGCTACGCCCGCGCGACGTGGTGGCGCATTTCGAATCGGTGGTCGAGGGCGAGCTGGACCTGCGGCTGGAGGCCGCCTCGGCCTCGGAATTCGCCGACAACATCAAGGGCGATGCCGGCTTCTCGGTGCCGGCACAGCACTGGTCGCTGACCGCGCGCCGGGTGCTGACCAGCGACTGGGCCGAGGGCATCCCGCTGGGCGATGTGGCGGCGCTGAAGGCCGCCGGCCACGACACCCGCGCCATCGGCCAGCGTATCCTGCAGCTGTTCCTGCGCCATGCGCTGCGCGACGGGTTCTTCCACGGCGACATGCATCAGGGCAACATGAAGGTCGCCGCCAATGGCGACGTGATCGCCTATGATTTCGGCATCATGGGCGAGATCGACGACTATACCCGCCGCGTCTATGCCGAGATCATCCTGGGCTTCATCCAGCGCGACTATCACCGCGTCGCCGAGGTGCATTTCGAGGCCGGCTACGTGCCCCGCGACCGCGACAAGTTCGCCTTCGCCCGCGCCCTGCGCGCGGTGGGCGAGCCGATCTTCGGCGCCGATGCCAGCCGCATCTCGATGGCCAACCTGCTGGCGCATCTGTTCGAGGTCACCGAGCGTTTCGGCATGCAGACCCGGACCGAGCTGATCCTGCTCCAGCGCACCATGGTCGTGGTCGAGGGGGTGGCGCGCTCGCTCGATCCACAGATCAACATGTGGCAGGTCGCCCGGCCGGTGGTCGAGGATTACGTCCGCACCAGCCTCGGCCCGCGGGCGGTGGCGCGCGACATGCGCCGGGTGCTGCGGGTGGTCGGCCGCTATGCGCCGCTGATGCCGGACATGGCCGACCGGCTGCTCTGGCAGGCGACGCGGCCCGAACCGCCGCAGGAAGTGCCGCGGCCGGCCGGCATGCCGGTCTGGTCGGCGCTGGCGCTGGTGGTGGCGAGCCTTGCCCTCGGCCTGGTGCTGGGCTGAGGGCGCGGCCCTCGGCAGGCGTCAGCCCGGCGGGTCGCGCAGCGCCGTAACCTCGGCAAGGGGAATCTCGGCCCCGCCCTCCAGCACCAGCACCGCCTCGCCCGCGACCAGCCGCGCCTCGCTGACGCGGGCATAGGCCTGGGCGGGGCGGGTGACGATCAGGACCCCCTCCCGCCAGGATTCCACCGCAAAGCCATAGGCGCCATCGGGCAGCTTCGCCCCGGTCTCGTCGCGCCCGAACCAGTCGACCTGCCCGGCGCCCGGCCCGATCTCGTCGCGGGTGACGGTGCGGCCCTGGCTGTCCAGCGCCACCAGCACCACCTGGTCGGCGCCGTCATCGGGCTGCACCTCCAGCGTCAGCGGCCGCTCGCCGAACCAGGCGGGCGCCGTCGAGCGTGCCTCCCTGCCGATCCAGCCGGACAGTTGCGACAGGCCCGACACCCCCATCCGCGAGGCCAGCGCCTCGATCAGCTGATTGGTGCGGGCCTGCTGCTCGACCCCGGAAAAGGTCGCCAGCTGCACGGCGAAATCCGAACCCTCCATCGGGTTCAGCGGATCCTGATTGGCGATCTGCGTGGTCAGCATCTTCAGGAAGGTGTCGAAATCGCCGTTCGCGACGCTCGATGCCCTGGCCGCGGCCTGGGCGGGGGCGCTGTCGCGCAGCGCATAATCCGTGGTGATGGCCATGGTTGCTCCTAGATTCGCATGTCGATCCGCCCCGGCAGCGCCGGGCGAATCACGGTTTCGACGCGGGCCGGCGCATCCGCCTGCGCGCCCGGCAAGGCCGCGACGCCCGGTCCGGCAGCCTGCCCTCCGGGCGGCGCAAAGCCCCCGTCCTGCCCGGCCGTGGTGAAATCCAGCCGCGCGCCCTCCTCGCCCTGCGCCGCCAGTTCCTGCCGCAGCAGGTCCATGTGGCGGCGGAGCAGTTCCAGCGCCTCCGGCCGCTCGGCACTGAGCAGGACGACCAACCCCTGCGGGTCGCGCGTCAGGGTGATCCGCAGCTTGCCGAGTTCGGCCGGGGCCAGCGTGATCTCGGTCACCTCACCCGCCATCCGCACCACCGCATCGGCCACCTGGCGCGGCACGGGGGCAGTGGGCGGGGCCGTGCGGGCCGGCAGGGGCGGGGCTGCCACCGCGACAGGTGCAGGCGGCACGGGCGGAGGCAGGGCCTGAACGCCGGGAATCGCCGCCGGCTTTCCGGTATCGCGCATCGCCTCCTCGGGACCGGTGCGGCTCGCAACCGGCTCGACCCGGGGCAGATCGGGGGTCGGGGTTGCCGATTCGTCCATGGTCGGCGTCTGCGCGGGCGCGGCGCCGGGCAGCGTTCGCGGCCGCATTGGAGTAGCGTCATCAACATGACTCGCTTCTCCCTCCTCCGCCCCATCGGCAAGATCCGGCACCGCCGCAGCCAGTCCGGCCGGAATCTGCGCCTGTTCCGGCACCAGTGCCGGCCCTCCCGTGTCCCCTGCCGGCTCGCAGATCTCCATTTCGCCATCCGGCCCGGGCACGGACAGCCCGTCGTCGCCCGCCTCGACGCCCCCCAGGTCCTCCTCGACCAGATCCTCGAATCCGCCGCCCGGCGCCGGCGGCCGCGCATCGGATTGCGCCGGCACCGCCCGCAGCGCGGCCGGAAACGCATGGATGGGCGACTGGATCATTCCCGGACCTCCTATTCCTCGAATCGGTATTTATCGGGAAACGATTACCAAATCTTTACCGCTGTCTGATATCGGATGGGTCATCAGGATCGAAAGGAGTTTCCGAATGCAGATCCCGCCAGATTTCCCGACCTCCCCGGTTCCGCGCGACGCCACCGGGAATTCCGACCGAATCGAAGCCATGTTCCTGCAGGAAATCCTGAAGACTTCCGGCATCGAGACATCCGGCGCCGCCGCGGAGGGCGGCATCGGCGCCGAACAGTTCTCCTCCTTCCTGACCGAGGAATATGCCCGCCTCCTCGCCGTGCGAATCGACCTGCGCCTGACCGGGACCGGCGGGAAATGAGCGGCCTCGACCTGCTGCGCCGCGCGCGCGAGGCGCTGGTTGCCGGGCGCCCGGAGGAGGCCCTCGCCGCCATGACCCGCTTTCAGCAGCTGGCCGCCCCCGACGATCCGGCCACGGTGGCGCAGGCCCGGGGCCTTCTGGAGGAACTGGCGGCGCTGGCCGAGGCCGGCCGCCAGGGCGTCGCCGCCGCGCGCCAGGGCCTCTCCGGTGCGGTCGAATTGGCCACCGGCGTCGCCACCTATGACAGCCGCGGCCAGCGCGCCCATGCCGGCACCGACCGCCGCCGGCCGATGCGCTTCTGAGGAATCGTTCCAATTTTATTCAATCGGCATTTGGAGGCCGGGCACCGATTAGCTAGATCTCAACCATTGCCTGCCACAACGGCAATACCGGGACGAAACCGGTGGGCACCCGCCCTGGTCAGAAGGCCGTTCCAATCCAACTGTGCAAAACGCCTGATCACAAGGAGGACGAAACATGTCCAGCATTCTGACCAACAATGGTGCGATGGTTGCCCTGCAGACGCTGAAGGGGATCAACGAATCGCTCAATACCACGCAAAACGAGATCTCGACCGGCAAGACGATCAACAGCGCCAAGGACAATGCCGCGGTCTGGGCCATCTCCAAGGTGATGGAATCCGACGTGGCCGGCTTCAAGGCGGTGTCGGACAGCCTGTCGCTGGCCAATGGCGTGGTCACCAACGCCCGCAATGCCGCGGAAACCGTCGGCAAGCTGATCGACCAGATCAAGGGCAAGATCGTCTCCGCCCAGGACGGCAATCAGGATCGCGCCACGCTCCAGAAGGACGTGAACGACCTGAAGAAGCAGATCACCAAGACCGTCAGCGCCTCGCAGTTCAGCGGCATCAACCTGGTGAACGGCAGCACCATCACCGATGTGGATGACGGCACCGGCGGCACCGTCAACGGCTTCAAGGTGCTGGCCTCGCTCGACCGGGCCAGCGGCAGCCTGACCGCCAGCTCGATCGAGATCGACCTGACCGGGACCGACCTGACGCTGGCCGGCGGGCTGGCGGCGCTGGATGCCATCGACCTCTCCGATGCCACCCTGACGGCCAGCGACCTGCAGACCGCGCTCGACACCGCCGAGGCGGCGCTGAAGACCGCCGTCGACGTGGCGTCGAAATTCGGCACCGCCAACAAGCGGATCGAGATCCAGTCGGATTTCATCTCCAAGCTCTCCGATTCGATGGTCTCGGCCATCGGCGCGGTGGTCGACACCAACATGGAGGAAGCGTCCGCCCGCCTGAAGGCGCTGCAGACGCAGCAGCAGCTGGGCGTCCAGTCGCTGTCGATCGCGAACAGCGCGCCGCAGGCGCTGCTGGCGCTGTTTCGCTGAGTGATCTGACCGGGGCGCGGTCCGCCGCGCCCCGGTCCTCGCCAAGGTCCATGCCACCACCAGAACGGGAACCGGACAGTGAACGCCTTTGCATCGCCCTATGCCCTGCCGCCTCGATCCTCCTCGGCCATCCGCCCGCCGCGCGACGTGGAATACGATGCCTTCTCGCGGGCGACGGCGGCCCTGCGCCGGGTCCAGACCGGCCAGGCCGGGCCGGAACTGACGGCGGCGCTGCATCTGAATGCCAGCCTGTGGAACACCCTGCTGGCCGACCTGATGTCGCCCGGAAACCAGCTGCCGGCGGGCCTGCGCGGCGACCTGATCGGGCTGGCACTGTTCTCGGTCCGCCACGGCCTGCGCGCCGCCTCCGGCGAGGCCGGGGTCACGCCGCTGATCGACATCAACCTCGCCGTCATGCGCGGCCTGCGCGGGGAGGTTGCCCGATGAGCGGCCTGATCCTCAAGCTGGGTCCGAACGAGCGCGTGCTGATCAACGGCGCGGTGATCGAGAATGGCGACCGGCGCTCGCGCCTGTCGGTCAAGACGCCGAATGCCCATATTTTGCGCCTGCGCGACGCCCTGCATCCCGACGAGGCCCGCACCCCGGTCACCCGCTGCTGCCTCGATGCCCAGCTGATGCTGACCGGCGATCTCGACCCGGCCGAGGGCCGCCGGCGCCTGCTGGCCGCAATCGAGCGGCTCAGCCGCGCCTTCGACGATGCCGACAGCCGGCGCATCCTCGATATCGCCGGCAATGCCGCGCTGGAGGGCAATGCCTATCAGGTGCTGCGCGCCATGAAACAGCTGATCAGCCGCGAGGCGCGATTGCTGGGGATGGCCGGGGGATGAGCTACGCCGTCTTCACCGGCGATGGCGGCTATGTCGGCTGGCGGCTGCTGTCGCGCACCGCCGAGCAGCAGAAGGCCCGGGTCGCCGCCGACCCGCAGGTCGCCCGCGAGGCCGAGCATTTCCGCCAGACCATCGGCCAGGTGAGCAAGGCCGAGGATCTGGTGGCGGATTACCGGCTGCTGTCGGTGGCGCTGAAGGCGCATGGGCTGGAGGCCGATATCGGCAACCGCGCCTTCATCCGCAAGGTGCTGGAAAGCGATCTCTCCGACCCGAAAAGCCTGGCCAACCGGCTGTCGGACAGCCGCTATGCCGAGCTGGCGCGCAGTTTCGGCTTTTCCGAACCCGTCCCGGCCACGCGCAGCGACCCGCTGCTGGCCGAACGGATCGGCGCCGCCCATCTCCAGGCCGAGTTCGAGTTGCGGGTGGGCGAGGCCGACAACGACCTGCGCATCGCGCTGCATGCCCAGCGCGAACTGGCGGCCATCGCCAGGGGGACCGGCAGCGAGGCCGGGAAATGGTACCAGGTGCTGGGCTCGGCGCCGCTGGCGCAATTCGTGCAGACGGCCTTCGGCACCGGCGCCAACCTCGTCAAGCTGCCGATCGACAGCCAGGTCACCGCGCTTCAATCCGCGGCCAGGCGCTATCTGGGCATCACCGACATGGCGCAGCTGGCCGAGCCGGCGATGATGGAGCGGGCGATCGGCCTCTATCTGGCCCGCTCGCAACTGGATGGCGGCGGCTTGGGCGGCAACCGCTTTTCCAATGCGCTGACGTTGCTGTCCTGATCCGGCAACGCCGGATCGCCGGGATCAGAGCAATCCCGCGCCCTTGCGCCCTTGCGCCTTTGCGCCTTTGCGCCTTTGCGCCTTTGCGAGGCGATACCTTGCGCGCGAATGTTGGCCAGCCGGCAATATCCGTGCCGGGGAGGAGCTGCCCTCCGCCACCCCCCGGCCGATCCACCCCGCCCCGCCCCGGAGCGCAGAAGAATCCGCCCTCGCCGCCGCCAACCCGTCGCGCCGCCTTGCGCCCGGCCGGTTCACCGCTATAACCCCGGACGATTTATGCGCCGCGGCCCAGGCGCGCGCGCATTGCCAGCCCAAGGGGACAGCCATGCCGAAGCGCAATGATATCCAGTCCATCCTCATCATCGGGGCGGGACCGATCATTATCGGCCAGGCCTGCGAATTCGACTATTCCGGCGCCCAGGCCTGCAAGGCGCTGCGCGAGGAAGGTTACCGGGTGGTGCTGGTGAACTCCAACCCCGCCACGATCATGACCGATCCCGGCATGGCCGACGCCACCTATATCGAGCCGATCACCCCCGAAGTGGTCGAGAAGATCATCGCCCGCGAGCGGCCCGATGCCCTGCTGCCGACCATGGGCGGGCAGACCGCGCTGAACACCGCCCTGGCGCTGGCCGATTCGGGGGCGCTGGAGCGTTACGGGGTCGAGCTGATCGGGGCCCAGCGCCGCGCCATCGAGATGGCCGAGGACCGCGCCCTGTTCCGCGAGGCGATGGAGCGCATCGGCCTGGAAAACCCGCGCGCCACCATCGTCACCGCCCCCAAGCGCGCCGATGGTCGCCCCGACATCGCCGCGGGCCTCGCCCAGGCGATGGAGGCGCTGGACCAGATCGGCCTGCCCGCCATCATCCGCCCCGCCTTCACCCTGGGCGGCACCGGCGGCGGCATCGCCTATAACCGCGACGATTACGAGGAGATCGTCCGCTCCGGCCTCGATGCCAGCCCGGTCGCGCAGGTGCTGATCGACGAATCGCTGCTGGGCTGGAAGGAATTCGAGATGGAGGTGGTGCGCGACCGCGCCGACAACGCCATCATCGTCTGCTCGATCGAGAACGTCGACCCGATGGGCGTGCATACCGGCGATTCCATCACCGTCGCCCCGGCGCTGACCCTGACCGACCGCGAATACCAGCGCATGCGCCACGGCTCCATCGCCGTGCTGCGCGAGATCGGGGTCGAGACCGGCGGCTCGAACGTGCAATGGGCCATCAACCCCGAGGACGGGCGCATGGTGGTGATCGAGATGAACCCGCGCGTCAGCCGCTCCTCGGCGCTGGCCTCCAAGGCGACCGGCTTTCCCATCGCCAAGGTCGCTGCAAAACTGGCGGTCGGCTATACGCTGGACGAGCTGGAAAACGACATCACCCGCGTCACCCCGGCCAGTTTCGAGCCGAGCATCGACTATGTGGTGACCAAGATCCCGCGCTTCGCCTTCGAGAAATTCCCCGGCAGCAAGCCCGAGCTGACCACCGCCATGAAATCGGTGGGCGAGGTCATGGCCATCGGCCGCAGCTTCCATGAATCGCTGCAAAAGGCGCTGACCAGCATGGAGAACGGCCTGACCGGCCTCGACGAGATCGCCATCGAGGGCCTGGCCGAGCAGGGCCGCCCGGCGATCATCGCCGCGCTGTCGCGGGCCACGCCGGACCGGCTGCGGGTCGTCGCCCAGGCCATGCGCGAGGGCCTCGCCGACGCGGATATCGCCCGCGTCACCCGCTTCGATCCCTGGTTCCTGTCGCGCATCCGCGAGATCGTCGACGCAGAAAACACCATCCGGACCAATGGCTTGCCCGCGGATGCCGAGGGGCTGCGCCGGCTGAAGATGCTGGGCTTCACCGATGCCCGCCTCGCCACCCTGACCGGCCGCGACGAGGCCGACATCCGCCGCAGCCGCCGCGCCGCCGGCGTGGTGCCGGTGTTCAAGCGCATCGACACCTGCGCCGCCGAGTTCGAGGCCCAGACCCCCTACATGTATTCGACCTTTGAGGCCCCGGCGATGGGCGAGGCCGAATGCGAATCGCGCCCGACCGACCGGCGCAAGGTGGTCATCCTCGGCGGCGGCCCGAACCGCATCGGCCAGGGGATCGAATTCGACTATTGCTGCTGCCATGCCTGTTTCGCGCTGACCGATGCCGGGTTCGAGACCATCATGGTCAACTGCAACCCCGAGACGGTCAGCACCGATTACGACACCTCGGACCGGCTGTATTTCGAGCCGCTGACCCTGGAACATGTGCTTGAAATCCTGCGGGTCGAGCAGCAGAACGGCACCCTGCACGGCGTCATCGTCCAGTTCGGCGGCCAGACGCCGCTGAAACTGGCGCAGGCGCTGGCGGCCGAGGGCATCCCGATCCTCGGCACCAGCCCCGACGCCATCGACCTCGCCGAGGACCGCGACCGCTTCCAGAAGCTGCTGCACCGGCTGGAGCTGCGCCAGCCGGTCAACGGCATCGCCCATTCCGCCGAGGAGGCGCTGGAGATCGCCGCCCGCGTCGGCTATCCGCTGGTCATTCGACCCTCCTATGTGCTGGGCGGCCGCGCGATGGAGATCGTGCGCGACGAGGCCCAGCTGCGCCGCTATATCGCCGAGGCCGTGCAGGTCTCCGGCGCCAATCCGGTGCTGCTGGACAGCTATCTTTCCGGCGCCATCGAGGTGGACGTGGATGCGCTGTCGGATGGCGAGGCCGTGCATGTCGCCGGCATCATGGAGCATATCGAGGAGGCCGGCGTGCATTCCGGCGACTCGGCCTGCTCGCTGCCGCCGCATACGCTGAGCCCCGAAATCATCGCCGAGCTGAAGCGCCAGACGGTCGAGATGGCGCTGGCCCTGCGGGTGGTCGGGCTGATGAACGTGCAATTCGCCATCAAGGACGGCGAGATCTACGTGCTGGAGGTCAACCCGCGCGCCAGCCGCACCGTGCCCTTCGTCGCCAAGGCCACCGACAGCGCCATCGCCTCGATCGCGGCGCGGCTGATGGCGGGCGAGAAGCTGGCGAATTTCCCGCTGCGCGCGCCCTATCCGAAAGGCGTCGGCCCCGACGATCCGCTGCCCTATGCCGATCCGCTAACCCTGGCCGACCCGATCACGCCATGGTTCTCGGTCAAGGAGGCGGTGCTGCCCTTTGCCCGCTTCCCCGGCGTCGACACGCTGCTGGGGCCGGAGATGCGCTCGACCGGCGAGGTCATGGGCTGGGACCGCAATTTCGCCCGCGCCTTCCTCAAGGCGCAGCTCGGCGCCGGCAACCGGCTGCCCGACAGCGGGCGGGTGTTCGTCTCGGTGCGCGACACCGACAAGACCGCCGAGATGGCGGCGGCGATGCGCGACCTGGTGGCGATGGGCTTTTCGCTGCTGGCCACGCGCGGCACCGCCGAGTTCCTGGCCAGCCAGGGCATCGAGGCCGAGTTGGTGAAGAAGGTCTATGAAGGCCGCCCGAACATCGTCGACCGGCTGAAGAACGACGAGGTGTCGCTGGTGCTGAACACCACGGACGGCGCGCAGGCGATCTCGGATTCGCGCGACATCCGCGGTGTGGCGCTGCGCGACCGCATCCCCTATTTCACCACCGCCGCCGGTGCCATCGCCGCGGTGGCCGCGATCCGCTCACGCGAGGAAGGGGAAATCCGGGTCCGCGAATTGCAGGGGTGATGCAGGCGATGCCGGGGCGCGTGGTGCGGCCGGGCATCGTTTCCGTCCGGCAGCGCAGGCTCCGCGGGTTCAGGATATGGCCCATACGGCGGGGCGGTAGGGTGCGTGCTCGCACGCACCGCCCCCCTCACTCCGCCCGCGCCAGAACCTCCAGAAATGCCGCGCCGAACCGCTCGGCGCGCGCCTCGCCGATCAGCCGCTCCAGACCGGCGCGGTCATGCGGCCGCGCCTTGGCCACCGCCGCCAGCATGCGCGCATTGCAATCCATCAGCTTCCCGGTGCCGTCGGTGCCGCGGGCCAGATCCCGCGCCGCCTCGGCCAGCCGGTCCATGATCGGCCCGGCCTCCTGCCCGGCCAGGGCGCGGCGGGCGGGGTGCAGCACCTCGGCATGGCCCATCGCCACCACGTCCAGGAAGGCCTGACCATAGCTTTGCAGCTTCTTGGCGCCGACACCGCCGATGGTTGCCATCTCGTCCAGCGTCTGCGGGCGCCGTGCCGCCATCTCGGCCAGGGTGCGGTCGGGGAAGATCACATAGGCCGGCACCCCCTGCGCCTCGGCCATCGCCCGGCGTTTCGCTTTCAGCGCAGAGAACAGCGCCGCATCCTCCTCGGCCACCAGCGCGCGCGGCGCGGGCGCGGTATCCTTGCGCGTCACCAGGTCGCGGCGGAGCGTGATCGCCTCCTCGCCGCGCAGCAGCGGATGGGCGCGCTCCATCACCTGCAGGGCGCCGTGGCGCGCCGGGTCGGGGCGGATCAGGTCGCGGCCCAGCATCTGCCGGATCACCGCCGTCCAGGCGCTGCGCGACAGCTCGCGTCCGATGCCAAAAGTGGGCAGGCGGTCATGGCCGCGCTCGCGAATCTTGTCGGTCGTGTGCCCAAGCAGGATATCGGTGATATGGCCGGCGCCGAACCATTCGCCGGTGCGCAGCATCGCCGACAGCGCCATGCGCACCGGCTGGGTGGCGTCGAACAGCTCCGGCGGGCTGGCGCAGAGGTCGCAATTTCCGCAATCGCCCGCCGCCTCGCCGAAATAGGCCAGCAGCACACGGCGCCGGCAGCCGGTGGCCTCGGCCAGACCCAGCAGCGAGTTCAGCCGGCCGTGATCGGCATCCTTGCGCGCATCGTCGGCGGCGCCTTCGTCGATCTGCGCCCGGCGCAGGCGGATGTCGTCGGGACCATAGAGGGTCAGCGTCTCGGCCGGCGCCCCGTCGCGGCCCGCCCGGCCGATCTCCTGATAATAGGCCTCGATGGATTTCGGCAGGTCGGCATGCGCCACCCAGCGGATGTCCGGCTTGTCGATGCCCATGCCGAAGGCCACCGTGGCGCAGACGATCAGCCCGTCCTCGCGCTGGAATCGGGCCTCGGCCTCGCGCCGCGCCTCCGGCTCCATGCCGCCGTGATAGGCCATCGCCGGCAGGCCGGATTCGACCAGCGCGGCGGCAAGGCTCTCGGTGCGCGCCCGGGTGGCGCAATAGACGATGCCCGACTGCCCGCGCCGCGCCGCCGCAAAGCCGAGGATCTGCTTGCGCGGGCTGTCCTTGGGCTGGAAGGCCAGATGGATATTCGGCCGATCGAAGCCGCGCAGGAAGGTGACGGGGGGCTGGCCGTCGAACAGGCGGGTGACGATTTCCGCCCGCGTCTCGGCATCCGCCGTGGCGGTAAAGGCCGAAAGTGGCACGTCCAGCGCGGCCCGCAGCGCGCCGATGCGCAGATAGTCGGGACGGAAGTCATGGCCCCACTGGCTGACGCAATGCGCCTCGTCCACCGCGATCGCCGTGGTCCCGGCCCGGCGCAACAGCCCCAGCGTGGCCGAAGAGGCCAGCCGCTCCGGCGCGATATAGAGGAGTTTCAGCGTGCCCTCGGCCAGCGCCGCCATGACCTCGCGGGTCTCCTCCTCGCTGTTGCCGGAGGTCAGCGCGCCCGCCGCCACCCCGGCCTCGCGCAGCGCTCGCACCTGGTCGCGCATCAGGGCGATCAGCGGCGAGACCACCACCGTCACCCCCGGCCGCATCAGCGCGGGCAATTGGAAACACAGCGATTTGCCGCCGCCCGTGGGCATGATCGCCAGCACGTTGCGGCCCGCGGCCACGGCCTCGACGATCTCCTGCTGGCCGGGGCGGAACCCGTCGAAGCCGAAGATGTCGCGCAGCAGGTCCCCGGCCATCAGGGACCGAGGAACGCGCCCGCGTTGTTGTAGAGCATCTGGCGCAGGATGATGATGATGATGAACACGACCAGCGGCGCGAGGTCGAGGCCGCCGGTCTGCGGCAGCAGCCGGCGCACCGGGCCATAGATCGGCTCCAGCAGGTTCGACAGCCCGTACCAGATCTGGCCGACCAGCGGCTGGCGGATGTTCAGCACCTGAAAGCTGATCAGCCAGGACAGGATGATATGGGCGATCATCACGAACCACACCACGTTCAGAATGAGGTCCAGCGCCTGGTACAATGTGGTCATCGCAGCTTCCCGGTTTGCCGGTCCCCGGTTACGCGGTTGCGGGGCCGGGCGCAACCGTTGCCGCATCGCCGCCGGGTCACGGTTGACGGCGCGGGACCGGCCCCCTAGCCGTGGGAAAACCACGGCAAGAGGGCTGCCATGTATCCCATCCTGCGTTTCTGGGGCGCGATCCGGCGCAGCCGCAAGCAGCCGCCGCTGGGGCTGTTCGATGCGCATGTCTCGCAGATCCGCTGCCTGCCCTGGGACATCGACCCCTGGATCGAGCTGAACAACGGCCGCACGCTGACGCTTTACGACATCGGCCGCATCCCGCTGGCCTATCGCACCGGCATGGCACAGGTGGCGCGCGACAAGGGCTGGGGCATCGCCGTGGCCGGGGTCTCGGTGCGCTATCGCCGCCGCATCCGGCCCTTCGAGCGCGTCACCATGCTGTCGCGCCTGCTGGGCTGGGACGCGCGCTTCCAGTATCTGGAGCAGAGCCTGTGGAAGGGCGAGGACTGCGCCAACCAGATGCTGCTGCGCTGGGCGGTGACCGGGCCAAACGGCATCGTGCCGCCGCCGGAGGTCGCGGCGGCCATGGGCCATCATGGCCCCTCGCCCGTGCTGCCCGACTGGGTGGAGGGTTGGATCGCGGCCGAAGGCAGCCGCCCCTGGCCGCCCGAGGCGCGGCCCTGACCCATTTACAGCCCCCGCCCACCGCGCCAATGTCGCGGCCGGTGGCCAAAGGGGGGCGGATGATGGGACAGGACAGGGCGGCGCGGCGCCGGATCTGGGGCTGGTGGTTCTTCGACTGGGCCAGCCAGCCCTATGCCACCCTGCTGCTGACCTTCGTGTTCTCGATCTATTTCGCCGAGGTGGCGCGCAACCATTTCATCGCCGACGGCATGGCGCCCGCCGCCGCCGGCGCCCGCGCGCAGGCGCTGTGGTCGGGCGGGCTGGCGGTCGCGGGCACCATCATCGCCCTGCTGGCGCCGGTCCTGGGCGCCGTGGCCGACAATACCGGCCGGCGCATGCTGTGGATCTGGATATTCTCCGCCCTCTATGTCCTCGGCGCGGCGGGGCTGTGGTGGCTGACGCCGCAATCCCCGGCGCTGGTGCAGGCGCTGGTGCTGTTCGGCATCGGCCTGATCGGCATGGAGTTCACCACCATCTTCACCAATGCCCTGCTGCCCGGCCTGGGCCCCCGGGAGGAGATCGGACATATCTCCGGCGCCGGCTATGCCTTCGGCTATGTCGGCGGCGTGGTGTCGCTGCTGGTGATGCTGGGCCTGTTCGCCGACAATGCCGCCGGGCTGACCCTGCTGGGCCGGCCGCCGGCCTTCGGCCTCGACGGCGCCGCGCGCGAGGGGACGCGCTTCGTCGGGCCGCTGACCGCGATCTGGTATGCGCTGTTCATGATCCCGTTCTTCCTGTGGGTGCGCGAGCCGCGCCTGCCGCGCCGCCCCTTTGCCATCGGCGCCACGCTGGCCGGCCTTGGGGCGCTGCTGGCCAGCCTGCGCCACCGCCGCAGCCTGGCGGCCTGGCTGGCCTCCTCGATGTTCTCGCGCGATGCGCTGAACGCGCTCTACGGGCTGGGCGGGGTGTTCGCCGGCGGCGTCCTGGGCTGGAGCGTGATCCAGTCCGGCATCTTCGGCGTGATCTCGGCGGTGACGGCGGCCTTCGTCAGCTGGCTCGGCGGCCGCGCCGACCGCCGCTACGGACCCAAGCCGGTCATCGTGCTGTGCACCCTGGCGCTGATCGCGGTCTGCGTGCTGGTGCTGGGCCTGAACCGCGAGGCGCTGTTCGGGCTGCCGCTCGGGCGGACCGGCGCCGATGCGCTGTTCTATCTGTGCGGCGCCACCATCGGCGGCGCCGGCGGCGCGCTGCAGGCCGCCAGCCGCACCATGATGGTACGCCACACCACGCCCGAACGATCGGCGGAAGCCTTTGGTCTCTATGCGCTTTCCGGCAAGGCCACCGCCTTCCTGGCCCCGGCCTCGATCAGCCTCGCCACCAGCCTCAGCGGCAGCCAAAAAATCGGCATATCTCCGCTGGTCGGGATGTTCATCCTGTCGCTGCTTTTGCTAGGCTGGGTCGCAGCAGAGGGAGAAACCGAGTGATCCGCCGCATCCTCACCGCAGCCGCCGCCTGCCTTGCGCTGGCGATTCCGGCCACCGCCGCCGATCCGCTGGCCAAGGACGTGTTCAGCGCCGTGCCCGGCCCCACCGCCGGCACCGCCACCGTCGTCGGCTTCTATTCAAAGGGTTGCATCTCGGGCGCGGTGCAGCTGCCGGAAACCGGGCCGACCTGGCAGGCGATGCGGCTGTCGCGCAACCGCAACTGGGGCCACCCGGATCTGGTGAACTTCCTCGTCGGCCTGTCGCGCGCCGCGACGCAGGTGGGCTGGCCGGGCCTCTATATCGGCGACATGGGCCAGCCGCGCGGCGGCCCGGCGGCCTCGGGCCATGCCAGCCACCAGATCGGGCTGGATGCTGATATCTGGATGCTGCCGCCGCGCAGCCTGCGCCTGACCCCGGGCCAGCGCGAAAGCCTGTCCTCGCAGAGCGTGGTGAACAGCGCCGGCACCGGCCCGTCGCGGCTGTGGTCGCCGGCCCATGCCGCCATCCTGCGCGCCGCGGCCTCGGACCCGCGGGTGGACCGGGTTTTCGTCGATCCGGTGGCCAAGGTCGAGCTGTGCCGCACCGCCACCGGCGACCGCGCCTTCCTGCGCAAGATCCGGCCGCTGGGCGGCCATGATTATCACTTCCATGTCCGGCTGAAATGCCCCGCCGGCTCGCGCCTGTGCCAGACCCAGGACGCGCCGCCGCCCGGCGACGGCTGCGCCGAGGCGCAGGCCTGGATCGACGCCCGCATCTCGCCGCCCAAGGTGACGCCGGCGCCGGACCCGAACTATCGCCATCCCCGCACCTATCGGCTCAGCGAACTGCCCCAGCAATGCGCCGCAATCGGTCTCGCGCGCTAGGGCGCGCGCTCGGCACCGCCCTGGCATGCAGCATGGCCTTCCCCGCCGCGGCGGTGGAGGTCAGCTATGTCGGCAGCTATGTCTGGCGCGGCGGCGACGAGGATTTCGGCGGCTTTTCCGGCATCGAGATCAGCCCGGACGGCACGGGCTATCATGTGCTGTCCGATCGCGGCACCCTGCGTTGGGGTAGCATCACCCGCGACGACCAAGGGGTGATCCGCGGCCTCAGCGTCACCGGGCGGGCGCGGCTGAAGGACAGCGGCGGCGACATCCTGCGCGGCGGCTGGCTGGGCGATTCCGAGGGGCTGGCCATCGATGGGGAGGGGCGCATCTGGGTCAGCTTCGAGGGGCTGCACCGCATCGCCCGCTATGACGATCCCGACCAGGCCGCGCATCGCATCGCATCGCCCGAGACGTTCAAGACCATCCCCGCCAATGGCGGCTTCGAGGCGCTGGCCATCGCCCCCGACGGCGCCGTGATCGCCATCGTAGAGCGGTCAGGCCGGCCCGACACGCCCTCGCCCGTCTGGCGCTGGCAGGAGGGCGAGGGCTGGACCCAGCCCTGGACCATCCCGCGCGACGGCAACTGGCTGCCGACCGGCGCCGATTTCGGCCCCGATGGCCGGCTCTATGTCCTCGACCGCGCCTTTCAGGGGCTGCTGGGCTTTGCCAGCCGCGTGCGCCGCTTCGACTGGGGCGAGAACGGCCCGGAAAACGGCACCGAACTGCTGCGCACCAGCCCGGCGCAATACGACAATCTGGAGGGGCTGGCGGTCTGGGACGATGGCATCGGCTTGCGGCTGACCATGGTCTCGGACGACAATTTCCTGTTCGTGCAACGCACCGAGCTGGTGGAATACCGGGTGACGGAGGAGTGAGCGGGCTTGACCGGCGCCGCCTTGCGGCCTAAGGCGCCCCTGTCCCCGGCAAAGGGGGCCGAGTTGTTCCGCCACCTTGTAAAACGGAAACCTTCCATGCTGCTGCTGCCCGGCGTTCTCGCCATGGCGGGCGTCGTCGTCGCCTCCAACATCCTCGTCCAGTTCCTGCTGGGCGACTGGCTGACCTGGGGCGCGCTGACCTATCCGCTCTCGTTCCTCGTCACCGATGTCACCAACCGCGTCTATGGCGTGGCCCATGCCCGCCGCGTCGTGCTGGCCGGCTTTGCCGTCGGCGTCGTCTGCTCGCTGATCGGCGCCGGCCTCGGCGTCACCACGCCGCGCATCGCGCTGGCCTCGGGCGCCGCCTTCCTGTGCGGGCAGCTGCTGGACGTGCTGGTCTTTGACCGGCTGCGCCACGGCACCTGGTGGCGGGCGCCGCTGATCTCGTCGCTGATGGGTTCGATCCTCGATACGGTGCTATTCTTCTCCATCGCCTTTGCCGGCATCGACCCGGCCACGCCGGAGGGTTGGGCCTCGGCGCCGGTGCCGCTGCTGGGCCTGGGGCCGGAACTGCCGCTGTGGCAGTCGCTGGCGCTGGCCGACTGGTCGGTGAAAATGGCCCTTGCCCTGGCATCCCTTGGGCCTTTCCGCCTGATCGTGCGCAAAATGTTGCGTGTCGGCCGGGATCCGGCATTGACATGAGGGCAGGTTGTGCGAACCTGCCCCTGCGATTTGGCGCATGAAAGGAGGTGGTCCAGTGTCGAGAGTGATACAGGAGAAAAGGTTTGGGACAGTCAGGAGGGTGATCGCCTGAGGGCAGCCCCGCAGGGATCCAGCCCTGCCTGAGACACCCCCGAAAGGGGGCGGTGTTTCTAACCGGACCAGCTCCGATTTGCTCGCGGGCCATCCCT
>JBEBVF010000022.1:0-31735 GCA_040392885.1 Paracoccus sp. (in: a-proteobacteria)
GGGCGGATGGTTCGCCGCCGGCGGACGCGGCGCGGGGCGCTGCCGTTGGTCAACACGTAGCATATCGTGATGCAGGGGATTCGCGTTGTGAATTCTGAAGATCGGTCCCTGCCTTGCGTCGCCGCAGATTCGGAGATCATGAGCGGCACCGTTCCGACCTGCAAGGTCGGCACTGGATCATCCGGACAATGGGTGAGGCAGCCAGGAAAGAAAGCGATGCACAATTGTGCGGGGCATATTGCCTGTTGTTGGACGGACCGCCGGCAGAGGAGCTTTCGCGGCCAAAATGGCTACAGAAGCAGTTGACTTTCCTTTGCACATGGTCAGCCTGAGGCAGTGTTGCTTCATGAGTATTCAGCGCCCGGCTGGTCCGGGCGCTTTCTGTTTGCCCAGTTGGCAGCTTCCCGGCCGGAAAGATCCCGACCTGCCGATCCGGCGAAGCTGGAACGATTCATACCCCTGATAGTTGAGTCCGGATTCGAGCGGCCATCTGGAGGAGGAAAAAGGCCATGATTGTAATGAGACCAAGCCACATTGTTTCCGGCGCAGCACTGGCTTTGGGTGCGGCCTTTCTGCTCACTCCGGTTTCGGTGTCTGCAGCTGCCTATGCGAACCCGTGCGACAAGCCGGCGAGAAGCCTGACCCAACGGGACCTCGCTTTCATTACGGCAGGTGGGTGCGAGATCAAGGCCGATCAGACGATTGGTGCGGCCCCGTCCCCGGCGGCGCCGGGTACGCCGGGACAACAGCCGGCCCCCGGGCCCGGCGCGGCGGCACCCTCACCCGGAACACAGGGCGGCAGCACCATAAGCGTCGATGCCGGTGGGAGCGGCGTCAGCGTGGGTGTTGCGGGCGGTGGCGCGAACAATGAGGGCGGAGTCAGCGTGGGTGTCGGGTCCGCCGCAGCCTCCGGCAATTCCGGCGGCATCAGCGCGGGCCTCGGCTCGGGGGCCGGCTCCGATAATGCCGGAGGCGTCAATGTCGGTGTCGGCTCCGACGCCGCGGCCGGAAATAGCGGCGGCGTCAACCTGGGGGTCGGCCAAGGCGCCGCGAGTGGAAATACCGGCGGTGTCAATATCGATGTCGGCGGCGGAGGCACCGGCTCGGGGAGCAACAATGACGGCGGTATCAGCGTCGGCATCGGCGGCAGTTCCGGGATTGGGCTGAGCGTGGATCGCGGCGGGGTAAGCGGCCACGCAGGCGGCGCAGGCTTCGGCAAGCGCTGACACTGCAGCTTCGACGATGATGCGTTGCGGAAGGAGCGCTCCTCCATAACGGCGGAACGCTTCTTTCAACCCTCTTTCCCGCCGCCTGGTGTGTGTGCGCCTTACGTGGCGATGATGACCTTAAATAGCAGATCGATCTCTTCTTCCGACAGCTTCTCCCCGACCCTTTCCCAAGGACGGGATCATGCAATGCGTGGGCGACTTGTCGCCTCGTAGTTTGTGTGAGCAAGGCGGACAGGGTTCCGCGATACGGCTTTCGCGGGCCCTTGGGATGGATCTGGAGCGCGCCGAGCGATACGGGCAGATTGCGGGGCAGCTGGCTGCCGTGGGGAATGCCCGCATGCCCCCACGGCCAGACAGGGCGGCGCAGGATCAGGCCCCTTTGTTCGAAATCCTTCTACCGCTCTGCTGGACACGGCGAATCCGCCGCGGGCCAAGCCTTGACCCGGATTTGGTCCGGCAGGTCTCCACACGCCATGAACGAGCGCCTCGCCATCAAGACGCTGCTGCGAGTGTGAGCGAGATCAACGCATATTCCGCGCTTGCCTCCTGCTCGCAAGCGGCGATCCGCGAGGGGGTTCAGGCGGCGGTTTCGCGCGATGTCTCCGGCCTGCTGCCGAAAACCGCCGAGTCCCATGAGCTGGTGATCGAGTTCAACAACCTCGTCGATGCCGTGAGGCAGCGTGGTTACCGGGGCGCGGACGCGCATGAACCGCGCGCCGTGGCCTTCGCATACGCCGCGTTCCTCGACGCCCGCCGCGCCTGCAGGCTCATGAAGCCCGAAGCGCCCGCCGGCCTGTGCCGCAACGTGTCAACGCGCCGCAGGCGAGATTGATTTGACTGGCCGTCCCATCACGATAATTTGCCAGATAGTTACAAATGGCCGGCCCAGCCGGCCCCGTTCCAGGGAGTTCCAACCATGTCCATCCGCCTGCTGCTGTCCACGGCGGCCGTGATCCTCTCCGTCGGCGCCGCCTCGGCCGAGGTCGTGCTGCATCGTGGCAACGACACCGACCCGGCCACGCTGGACCATCACCGCACCCAGACCGTCTCGGAAAGCCGCGTCCTGAAGGATCTTTACGAGGGGCTGGTGACGCAGAGCGCTACCGGCGAGGCCATTCCGGGCGCGGCGGAAAGCTGGGTGATCTCGGATGACGGGCTGGTCTATACCTTCACCCTGCGCGAAGATGGAAAATGGTCGAACGGCGACCCGGTGACGGCCGAGGATTTCAGCTTTGCCTTCCACCGCATCATGGACCCGGCCACGGCCGCCGGCTATGCCTCGGTCCTCTATCCGATCAAGAATGCCGAGGCCGTCAACGGCGGCAGCCTGCCGCTGGAGGAGCTGGGCGTGAAGGTCATCGACGACCGCACGCTGGAGATCACGCTGGAATCGCCGACTCCGTATTTCCTCGAACTGCTGACCCATCAGACCGGCTTCCCGCTGCACAAGGCCAGCGTCGAGGCCAATGGCGACAAGTTTACCCAGGCCGGCACCCTGGTCACCAACGGCGCCTATCGGCTGGTCTCGTTCCAGCCCAACGACAAGATCGTGATGGAGCGCAACGAGAATTTCTATGACAACGACAACGTGGCCATCGACCGCGTGGAATGGATCCCCTTCGAGGACCGCGCCGCCTGCATGCGCCGCTTCGAGGCCGGCGAGGTCGAGATCTGTTCCGACGTGCCCGGCGAACAGATGAGCTATGTCAAGGAAAACCTGGCCGATGCGCTGCGCGTCGCGCCCTATCTGGGCACCTATTACCTGCCGGTGAAGGGCGCCGAGGGCAGCCCGCTGAAGGATGTCCGCGTGCGCGAGGCGATCTCGCTGGTGATCGACCGCGACTTCATCGCGCAGGAGGTCTGGCAGGATACCATGCTGCCGGGCTATTCGCTGGTGCCGCCGGGCATCATGAACTATGTCGATAACCCGCCGATGCTGCCCTATGCCGAGGAGGACATCCTCGACCGCGAGGACCGGGCCCGCGAATTGCTGGCCGAGGCCGGCGTGGCGGAAGGCAGCCTGACGGTCGAGCTGCGCTACAACACCTCAGAGAACAACAAGAACACCATGGCGGCGGTGGCGGATGCCCTGTCCAATATCGGCATCAACGCCGAGTTGAACGAGGTCGAGGGTGCCAGCTATTTCAACTATCTGCGCGAGGATGGCCCCTTCGATATCGCCCGCGCCGGCTGGATCGGCGATTACAACGACCCGCAGAACTTCCTGTTCCTGCTGACCAGCGACGTGCCGTTCAACTATCCGCGCTGGTCGAATGCGGAATACGATGCGCTGCTGGAAAAGGCCGCCGTCACCCTGGACCTGAAGGAGCGCGGCGAGATCCTTGCCGAGGCCGAGCGGATCATGCTGGCCGAGCAGCCCTCGATCCCGATCCTGTATTACTCGTCGCGGGCGCTGGTCTCGCCGAAGGTGCAGGGCTACGAGGACAACCTGATGGACGCCCACGGCACCCGCTGGCTGTCGCTGGCGCAGTAGACATCCCTGATCCGGGGGGCGCGCCCGCTGCGCCCCCCGCCCACGGTTTCAGGGGGCCTTCATGCTGAACTATACCTTGCGGCGGTTGGCGGGGGCGATCCCCACCATCTTCATCATCGTCACGCTGACCTTCTTCATGATCCGGCTGGCGCCCGGCGGTCCGTTCGATCTGGAGCGGCCGATCGACCCGCTGATCATGGCGAATCTCAACCGCGCCTATAACCTCGATGCGCCGCTGTGGCAGCAATACCTGATCTATCTGGGCAATCTGCTGAAGGGCGACCTGGGCCCCAGCTTTGCCCGCCGGGATTTCACCGTGAACGACCTGTTCGCCGCCGGGCTGCCGGTGTCGATCATGCTGGGCGGCATCGCGCTGTTGCTGGCGGCGCTGCTGGGCACACTGCTGGGCACCACCGCGGCGCTGCGGCAGAATTCATGGATCGACTATGCCATCGTGGCGCTGGCCACCTTCGGCATCACCACGCCGAATTTCGTGGTGGCGCCGGTGCTGTCGCTGCTGTTCGGGGTGGTGCTGGGTATCCTGCCGGCGGGGGGCTGGTCGAATGCCGATCCCGCCTACTGGATCCTGCCGATCGTCACGCTGGCGCTGCCGCAGGTGGCGGTGATCGCGCGGCTGGTGCGCGGCGCCACGGTCGAGGCCCTGCGCGCCAACCATGTCCGCACCGCCCGCGCCTATGGCCTGCCCACCCGCATCGTGGTCGGCGTCCACGCGCTGCGCGCCGCCATGCTGCCGGCCGTGTCCTATCTGGGGCCGACGGCGGCGGGGCTGCTGACCGGCAGTATCGTGGTCGAGACCATCTTCGGCATTCCCGGCATCGGCCGCTATTTCGTGCAGGGCGCGCTGGGGCGCGACTATACGCTGGTGATGGGGACGGTGGTGGTGATCGCCGTCTTCGTCGTGCTGTTCAACCTCATCGTCGATCTGGCCTATGCCTGGCTCGACCCGCGGGTGCGCTATGACTGAGGCCGTGACCGTCCCGACCACCGCCAGCCGGTCGCTCTGGCAGGATGCCTGGCTGCGGCTGCGCAAGAACCGCGCGGCGGTGGCCAGCATGATCGTGCTGGTCGCGCTGGCGCTGGCCGGCATTTTCGGCCCGATGGTCTCGCCGCATCGCTATTCCACGATCTATCAGCAATATGTGCGCGTCGCCCCCAGCCTGGAGGCCTATCCCAAGGCCGAGCAGATCATGCCGGGATTCGAGCGCGAGATGCGCCGCGCCCGCCTGACCGGGGCCGAGCCGGTGCTGGACGGCGAAACCCTGTCGGTGGAGCTGACCGCCGACGAGCCGATAGACGAGCGCGTGACCCGCTATTTCGCGCGCTCTGACCTGTTCACTAATCCGAGGCTGGACCTGGCCCCGGACGGCATGTCCGGCACCCTGTCCGTGCAGGTGCATCGGCAGTATTTCCTGCTGGGCACCGACAATCTGGGCCGCGACATGCTGACCCGGATCATGATCGGCATCAGGATTTCGCTGGCCATCGGGCTGCTGGCCTCGGCCATGGCGCTGGTGATCGGCGTGGCCTGGGGGGCGACGGCGGGCTATCTGGGCGGCAGGGTGGACAGCACGATGATGCGCATCGTGGATATCCTTTATTCGCTGCCCTTCATCTTCTTCGTAATCCTGCTGCTGGTGTTCTTCGGGCGAAGTCTGATCATCATCTTCATCGCCATCGGCGCCACCGAATGGCTGGACATGGCGCGGATCGTGCGCGGGCAGACGCTGTCCATCAAGCGCCGCGAATTCGTGCAGGCCGCCGAGGCGCTGGGGGCAACGCGGCGTGGCATCCTTGTGCGCCATGTCGTCCCCAACGTGCTGGGGCCGGTGGTGGTCTTCGTCACCCTGCTGGTACCCAAGGCGATCCTGCTGGAAAGCCTGCTCTCGTTCCTCGGCCTCGGGGTGCAGGACCCGATGACCTCGCTGGGGCTGCTGATCTCGGAAGGGGCGCAGAACATGCGCGGCGCGGCCTGGCAGCTGATCGGCCCGGCCCTGACGCTGACCGTGATCCTGTTCGCGCTGAACTTCCTTGGCGACGGTTTGCGCGACAGCCTCGACCCGAAGGAGCGTTGAGATGACCCGGAACGACGCCCCCGTCCTGTCGGTGCGCGAGTTGCGCGTGACCTTCCAGACCAATGACGGCCCGGTCGAGGCAGTGCGCGGCGTCAGTTTCGACGTGCATCGCGGCGAGACGCTGGCCATCGTCGGCGAAAGCGGCTCGGGCAAGAGCCAGACCACGATGGCGGTGATGGGCCTTCTGGCCGCCAATGGCCGCGCCGAAGGGCAGGCGATCTATCGCGACCATGAAAAGGGCGGCCAGCCGGTGGACCTGCTGGCGCTGACCGACCGGCAGTTGAACAAGGTGCGCGGCGCCCGCATCACCATGATCTTTCAGGAGCCGATGACCTCGCTGGACCCGCTCTACCGGATCGGTGACCAGTTGGCCGAACCCCTGCGTTTCCATCGCGGCCTGTCCAGGGCCAAGGCCCGCCCGCGCATCCTGGAACTGCTGCGGCTGGTCGGCATTCCCGAGCCGGAGCGGCGCATCGACAGCTATCCGCATGAACTCTCCGGCGGCCAGCGCCAGCGGGTGATGATCGCCATGGCCCTGGCCAACGATCCCGACATCCTGATCGCGGACGAGCCGACGACGGCGCTGGATGTGACCATTCAGGCGCAGATCCTCGACCTGCTGGCCGAGTTGCAAAAGCGGCTGGGCATGGCCATCGTGTTCATCACCCATGACCTCGGCATCGTGCGGCGCTTTGCCGACCGGGTGGTGGTGATGCGCGGCGGCGAGGTGGTCGAGACCGGCGCCACCGAGATGCTGTTCGCCGCCCCCGCCCATCCCTATACCCGGATGCTGCTGGATGCCGAGCCGGAGGGCACCAAGCCGCCGCCCCCATCGGACGCGCCCGCGCTGCTGTCGGGCAAGGACCTGCGCGTGACCTTCGATGTCGGCGGCGGCTTTCTGCGCAAGGCGACGCCTTTTCATGCCGTGGACGGGATTTCCCTGACCCTGCACAGGGGCCAGACCATCGGCGTGGTGGGGGAAAGCGGCTCGGGCAAGTCCACTTTGGGGCGGGCGCTGCTGCGGCTGCTGCCCTCGACGGGGCGGGTGGTGTGGATGGGCCGGGACCTGCCGCTGACCCAGGAGGCGATGCGCCCGCATCGCCGCGCCCTGCAACTGGTGTTTCAGGACCCGTTCGGCTCGCTGTCGCCGCGCATGACCGTGGGGCGCATCCTGGGCGAGGGGCTGCTGATCCACGAACCGGAGCTCTCCGCCTCCGAGCGCGCCCGCCGGGCCGAGGCGGCGCTGGTCGAGGTCGGGCTGGAGCCGGCCATGCGCAACCGCTATCCGCATGAATTCTCCGGCGGCCAGCGCCAGCGCATCGCCATCGCCCGCACGATGATCCTGCGGCCCGAGGTGATCGTGCTGGACGAGCCGACCTCGGCGCTGGACCGTTCGGTGCAAAAGCAGATCGTGACGCTGCTGCGCGACCTGCAGCAGGCGCACGGGCTGTCCTATGTGTTCATCAGCCACGATCTGGCGGTGGTGCGGGCACTGTCGGATTACATCCTGGTGATGCGGCAGGGGCTGGTGGTCGAGGAGGGCCCGACCGGGCAGGTCTTCGACGCCCCGCGCGAGACCTATACCCGCAACCTCATGGCCGCCGCGATGAGCACGCAACGCTTCGGCGAGACCGAAACGGCCTGACAGGACGGGAGGCCCTGATCCCGGTGTCCTTCGCAGCGTCCGGCTCGAGCGGGATGCGCGGGCCGTGCCAGTAAGTGCGCGGGGCCGAGGAAGCCCCGACACAACTGAAATCGAGCGGACAACCAACAGTCTTGCGAGCCCCCCGCACAAGGGCAGCTTGCGCGAGGAGATCGTGTCAAGGTTGCGGGCGATTCCTGCGGGGGGGAAGGGGGTGGCCGTCTTTATGGTCGGTGATGATCTCCGGGAGATCCTGACCTGTGCCGCCACCTATGAAGGTGCGGGCTGGAGCCGGCGAAGCAGTGCCGCGTAGGTGATTATTGTAGTGTGATTGCGGTCCAAGAGGCTTGGGCGAAGCAGGGTGGAATGGCTGTCCCGGTCATTGCGAAACAATGTTCGGATCCTGTTCCCATCCAAAATTTTTCCCATAATATTATCAATGATATAAAATCCAGCTCGGCGGATTTCTGGACGTTCGCACTCTTTTGTCTACCCCGAACCGGCAACCCTGTCGCCAGCCGCAGCAGAGCGGCGAGCGTACCATGCAGGTCGACCTCCAGATTCGGAAAGTCCCCAGATCAACAGACCGACCCGCTCCCGATAGGTCTTGGCCACACCCGGATGCAACCGGACCGGGCCTGGGACCGGGCTGGCCGAAGCCGGTAAGCGAGAGCAAGGAGGAGCGCGGTATGGAGGTGTGGTATCATGACATCACGAAGGGGTGCGGTGCCAGTCCAAGCGGGCCAGTTCAGCTAGGTCCTGTGCCCCGGAAAAGCACAGGAAGGCGCGCAGTTCTTCGGCCAGGATGTCGATCATTGCCGTAGCGCCGTCCTCGCCATTACTGGCCAGGCCGTAAAGCGGGGCGCGCCCCAGCAGCACCCCGTCCGCTCCCGCCGCCAGCAGCTTTGCCGCATCGCTGCCGCGCCGGATGCCGCTGTCGGCAAGGATCGTGGCTTGCGCCCCCGCCGCCTGCCGTATCAGAGGCAGCATGTCCAGCGGACGGGCGGCGCTGTCGTGGTTGCGCCCGCCATGCGCGGAGACCACCACCGCATCGCAACCGGCCTCGAAAGCCAGCGCCGCATCGTCGGGCGCCAGAACGCCCTTCAGGACCAGCTTGCCTGGCCAGCGGCGGCGCAATCCGGCCAGGAGATCGGGGTCCAGCGCGGTATCCAGTGCAAAGCGGGGATCTGCCGGCGCGGCGGTGACCGGCGCGGCTGCCGCACCGGGATAGTTAGCATAGGATGGCAACCCGCCCCCACGCCAGTATCGGCCCATCACCCCCAGGGTCCAGCGCGGATGCGTCGCCAGATCCAGTGCCAGCCGCGGCGAAGGCCGCAGGGGGATACCGAAACCGTTGCGCAGGTTGTGAACCTTCTTGGGCGAAGCCGGGGTGTCGACGCTCAGCACCAGAACCTCGATGCCCTGCGCCGCCACCCGATCGAGCAGGCGCCACGTCTCGGCCCGGTCGCGCCAGACGTAAAGCTGAAACCACAGCTCTGCCCCGGCAGCCCTTGCGGCAATCGCCTCCACGCTGGTCGAGGATTGCGTGGCCACACAGAAGGGCACGCCGGCGCGGTGGGCGGCACGGGCCATGCCAGCCTCGCCGTCATGGCGCACCAGCCCCGCCAGTGCCGTGGGTGCGACAATGAACGGTGTGCGATGCTGTCGGCCCATGATCCGCGTGGAGATGTCGGGAGCGATGACCGGGCGCAGCACCCGCGGCACCACCCGGCGGGCGTCGAAACCCTGCCGCAGCGCGGCCAACGCGGTCTCGCCCTCGGTGCCGCGGTCGATATAGTCGAACAAGGCACGGGGCAGGAAGGCGCGGGCCCGCGCTCGGGCTTCGGCGAAATCCAGGAAGCGCGCGCGGCTCATGCGGGGCTCGAAAGGCTGGCACGTAAAGCAGGGGCAAGGACGGACATCACGTTACCGCTCTGTTGCATTATCATAGGATTATTGCATCATACGACAAATCGGAAAAGGGGGCGCGACATGACCGAAACACTCGACGCGAGTTTTCTTGAGGCCCTGCGCGGCATCGTCGGGCCGGCGCATGTGCTGACCGACGCGCGTGACGTGACGCCTTTCCTCGGCGACTGGCGCGGCTATCGCAGCGGGCGGGCGCTGGCGGTGGTGCTGCCGTCCTCCACGGCGCAGGTGGCCGCGGTCATGGCGCTGGCCGCGCGCGAGGGCAGGGCGGTGGTGCCGCAGGGTGGCAATACCGGGCTGTGCCAGGGGGCGGTGCCCTCGGACGAGGGGCGGGGTATCGTGCTGGCCCTGCGCCGCCTGGCGGCGGTGCGCGAGATCGACAAGCCCTCCGGCGTGATGGTGATCGAGGCGGGTGCAACGCTGGCCGCCGCCCAGGCCGCCGCCGATGCCATCGGCCGCCGGGTGCCGCTGCATCTGGGCAGCGAGGGCACCGCGCAGATCGGCGGACTGGTCTCGACCAATGCCGGGGGGACCGGCGCGCTGCGCTATGGCCCCATGCGGGAATTGGTCTGCGGGCTGGAGGTGGTGCTGCCCGACGGCCGCCTGTTCAGCGACCTGCGCGCGTTGCGCAAGGACAATACCGGCTATGACCTGAAGAACCTGTTCATCGGTGCCGAGGGCACGCTGGGCGTCGTTACCGCCGTGGCGCTGCGGATGCAGCCGATGCTGCGTGCCGCGGCCCATGCCTGGCTGGCGCTGGCTGATCTGGAGGCGGCGGTGGCGGTGCTGACCGGCTTGCAGGACCGTTTCGATACCTCGGTGCAGGCGGTGGAACTGTTGTCGGGCAATCAGGTCGATCTGGTCCTGCGCCATATCCCGCGCAGCCGCCACCCGCTGGACAGCCGTCCCGACTGGTCGTTGCTGGTGGAACTGGGCAGCCCCGATGCCGGCGCCGACCTGCAGAACCAGCTGGAGATCTGGCTGGCCGGGCTGCTGGAGGACGGCACCCTGACCGATGCTCTGGTCGCGCGCAGCGAGGCACAGGCGGCTGACATCTGGCATATCCGCCATTCGGTCTCCGAGGCCAACAAGCTGCACGGCCACAGCCTGTCGCATGACGTGGCGGTGCGGCCCTCACTGGTGCCGCGCATGATCGCGGAATGCGGCGCCGCCGTGCGCGCGCGTCATCCCGAGGCCAATATCCTGATCGTGTCGCATATCGGCGACGGCAACGTGCATTTCATCGCGCATTTCACCCATGAGGAATGGGCAGCCATGCCCGACCCCGACAGGGTGACGGCGGCGGTGATGCAACTGGTCCATGATCGTGTCGATGCCTTGGGCGGCACGTTCTCGGCCGAGCACGGCATCGGCCGCAAGCTGCGCGCGGAACTGGCGCGGCGCGCCGACCCGGTGGCGTTGGACCTGATGCGGGCGGTGCGGGGGCTGTTGGACCCCGGCCGACGGATGAATCCCGGCGCGGTCTTGTGAGGTGCGGACAGGCCCGGATCGCTCCGGGCCTGTCCCCTGGGGTCAGGCCGCCTGACGGGCGACCAGCGTGCCATCATCGCCGACCGTCACGGTCCAGCCCGGCAGGATCCAGGTGGTGGTGTCCTCCTGTTCCAGCACCACGGGGCCGGCGACCTGCTGGCCGGGGGCGAGGCTGGGGCGGTGATAGACATCGACCTCCATCAGCGCGCCGTCATGCCAGACCGCGCGCCGCTCGCGGGCCGGGGCCGGGTTGCTGCCCACCGTCGAGGTCAGCGGCACGCGCGGCAGGTTTGCGGTGACGCGCAGGCGCAGGGTCACGATCTCGATCGGGCTGTCGAGATCGCGGAAGCCGTATTGGCGCTCGTGCTGGCGGTGGAAGGCCTCGCACAGCTCGGCCACCTGTACGCGGCCGGCGGCCACCGGGACCGGAGTGTTGATGTCGAAGGCCTCGCCCTCGTAATGCAGGTCGGCGGTGATGGTGAAGGCCGGGTCACCCAGATTGCTGCCCTCGCCGGCGATCCAGGTGCGGCCGCGTTCCATCAATTCGCCCATGGTCGCGTCGAGCAATCGGGCGGTGGCGTCGGGATCGGTAACCCGGTGGCGCAGCGAGCGCAGATAGTCGCGCTTGATATCGGCCAGCGTGGCGCCCATGGCGCAGAAGGTGCCGGGCGCGCCGGGCACGATGATGGTCTTCAGCCCGACCTCGTTCGCCAGCATGGCGGCATGGGTGGGACCGGCGCCGCCGAAGGGCATCAGCGCGAAGCTGCGCGGGTCCTCGCCCCGCTGGGCCAGCGACTTGCGCAGCTCGGTGCCCATGACGGCCGTGGCCACGCGCAGGGCGGCTTCGGCGGTGCGCATGCCGGCATCGGGGCCGGTGATGCCGATGCGCGCGCCGACCGAGGCCAGCGCGTCCAGCGCCGCCTGCCGGTCCAGCTTCATGCGCCCGGCGAGGAAGCGATCGGGGTCGATCAGCCCGACGGCCACATAGCAATCGGTGATGCAGGGCGCGGTGCCGCCCCTTCCATAGCAGACCGGGCCGGGATCGGCGCCGGCGCTGCCCGGTCCGATCTTCAGCACACCATGGTCGTCCACCCAGACGATGGAGCCGCCGCCGGCGCCGATGGCCGAGATGTTCACCACCGGCAGCACCAGCGGAAAATTCCCGACATGGGTGCGGGTGGTGTATTCGGGGTCGCCGTCGCGGGTCACGGCAATGTCCGAGGAGGTGCCGCCCATGTCGAAGGTAATGATGCGGTCGGCGCCGGTCTGTCCGGCGATCACCTGTGCCGCCACCACGCCCGAGGCCGGGCCGGAGAGGATGGTGTCGATGGGCCGGTCGCGGGCGGTATCGATGGACAAGGTGCCGCCGTTCGAAGAGGTAATATAGACCGGCATGGTCAGCCCCAGCCCCGCCAGCCGCCGCTGCAACAGATCGAAATAGCCGGTCATCAGCGGATGGAGATAGGAATTCAGCAGCGTGACCAATGTGCGTTCGTATTCCCGGGTTTCCGGCCAGATCTCGGCCGAGGCGCTGATTAGGATGCCGGGCAGGCGCGCCGACAGCTCTCCGACCAGCCGGCGCTCCAGCTCCGGATAGAGATAGGCGTGCAGCAGGGTCACGGCCACGGCGGCCACGCCGCTTGCCTTGATCCGTTCGGCCAGCGTGTCCAGCTCGGTCGCATCGGGCTGTGACAGGATGGTGCCGTCGGCACCAAGGCGGGCGCCGACCTCGAAGACCAGATCGCGGGGAACCAGCACCTCCTCCTTCTCGGCGTTCATGTCGTAGGAGTTGGGCATGCGCGAGCGGGCGATTTCCAGAATGTCGCGAAAGCCCTTAGGCACCACCAGCGCGATGCGGGCGCCGCGGCGCTGGATGATGGCGTTCAGGCCGATGGTGGTGCCATGGATCACCAGTTCGATATCGGCATTGGTGACGCCTGCCTTCTCGATGACTTTGACGATGCCACGCTCGACTGCGGCCGAGGGGTCCGAATATTCGCTCGGCTCCTTGAAGAAGATCGTCTCGCCGGTGGCGGCGTTGACCAGAACGAAGTCGGTGAAGGTTCCCCCGACATCTATGCCGATGCGGCATTGCGGTTTCATGATGCGGTCCCTGCGATAGGTGGGGCGCCCGGCGGGTCGGCCGGGCGCGGGGGTCTTACTGGCCGATCTCGCGGTTCCAGCGATCGATCCATTGCGGCATCCGCTCGGACACGCCGACGAAATCGGGCCAGCGGATCGATTCGATATCGGGCAAGCGCTCGGCCAGCTTGCCCTCGTAAGTCACGTTCTGGTTGACCACCGCATAGCTGATGCCTTGTGCGAAGCAGGCCTGGTTTTCCGCGGTCAGCAGCGTGTCGATGAAGTCCCAGCCATTGTCCGAGCCATTGGCGACCTTCTGGATCACCGACGGGTTGATGACGCCGCCCTCCTCTGGATACAGGAAGCCCAGGTTCGGCATGCTGTCGTCATGGGCGATCCAGGCGCGGCCATCCCAATAGGGGCCGATATCGGCCTCGCCGGACTGGATCAGCGTCAGGAACTGGTTGATGTCGTTGTAGAAGATGACATTGCCGCTGTCCTTCAGCTTCTTCAGTTCCGAGAACATCGCATCGGCATCGTCGATATCGGTGCCGTAAAGGTCGATGATGTTCCACATCAGCGCCGTGGGCGTGGTGCTGGACAGGTTGATGCCCGGCAGCGCGGCGACATAGTCGCCGTCGATGGCACCCTGGAAAAAGTCCTTCCAGGTCGTGGGCGGCTCGGCCACGGTTTCGGTGTTATAGGCCAGGCCGGCGGCGCCATAGTTGATGACGGTGCCGTAACCGTCCATTGGCTCCAGGAAGCGGGCCGGGACCTCGGCCAGATGCGGGATCTTGGCCGGGTCCAGCTTTTCCACCAGCCCGTCGCGGATCGCGGTGTTGGCGGTGTCCATCAGGTTTACCAGCACGTCGATGGGCGGGCTGGAGGGGTTCGCCGCAATCTGGCTGATCCATTGCGGCGGGCCGCCGATGATGACCTCGACGCTCTGCCCGGTGCGGGCGGTATGCGGCTCGGCGTAGCATTTGCGGAAAGCCTGCTCCCAGGCGCCGCCAAAGGCGGTCACGGTGACATCGGCGGCCAGCACCGAAGCGCCGCTGGCCAGCAGAACCGCCAGGCCGGTGGCGGGAAGGGTAATGGGTTTCATCCTGTTGGTCTCCTTGTTGGCTGGATTGGTCGTTGGTTATTGAAGGTTCTGGTTCACCAGATGACGCAGACCGGTGGTGCGCTGGATGGCCAGCAGCGCCAGGACGGCCACGACAAGCTGCACGGTGCTGATGGCGCCGATGGCGGGGTCGAACTGATTCTGCTGATAGGCCAGCATCACCACGGGCAGCGTGTTGGTCGAGGACCCCGCGAAGAACAGCGAGATCGGCAGGTTGTCGAGCGAGACCAGCATCGAAAACAGCAGGCCGCTGATGATGCCGGGCCGCACCAGCGGCAGGGTGATGTGCCGGAACACCTGCCAGCGGGTTGCGCCGAGGATGCGGGCGCTTTCCTCATAGCTGGGGCTGGCGCCCTGGTAGACGGCGATGATGGTGCGGGTGACATAGGGGATCGACACCACCACATGCCCGATCAGCAGCGAGGGGATCGAGACCCCCAGCCCTATCCAGGACAGATAGTAGAGGAACGCCACCCCCAACAGGATCATCGGCATCGACAGCGGCGCCAGCAGCAGCGTCACCACACCCTCGGCAAAGCGGGAGGTGGAGCGCGCCAGTGCCAGCGCCGCAGGCAGCGAAATGACCAGCGCGATCAACCCCGAGGCCACGGCAACGAACAGGCTGAACCAGAGCGAATTGAGGAAAGGCCGGTATTCGATCATCCGCTGATACCAGCGCAGGGAAAAGCTCTCGATCGGCAGGCGCACGAAGGCGGCATCCACGAAGGAGAACAGCACCACCACCACGATCGGCGACAGCAGGAAGATGAAGAAGGCGATGACGAACAGGGTCAGCGCGCCGCGGCCGACGCGGGCGGCGGGAGTGCGCGAGGCCGGGCCGCTCATGCCGCACCGCCTTTCGGGCGTACCAGCCGCAACTGCAGCCACAGGCAGGCCAGCGCCAGAACCAGCAGCACGTTGCCCATCGCGGCCGAGAATTTCGCGTCTCCGACCAGCGTGAACTGCTGATAGATCAGCACCGGCAGCGTCACCACGCTATTGTTGCCCAGCAGCAGCATGGTCAGGAAGCTGCCATTGGCCATCATGAACACGATGATCGAGCCAGTGACGATGCCCGGCAGGCTCAGCGGCAGGGTAACATGCAGGAAGGTGCGCAAGGGCCCGGCACCGAGGATGTCGGCGGCCTCCTCCAGCCGCCGGTCCACGCCCTGCAGCACCGCGGCGATGGAGATCACCATATAGGGCACCAGGATATGCACGATGCCGATGATGACCGAGACCGGGCTGTTGATGATCTGCAGCGGCTTGCCGATCAGCCCCATGCCCATCAGCGCGGTGTTGACCATGCCGCCGCGTGCCAGCAGCACCTGCCAGCCATAGGTGCGCATGATGATCGAGGTCATCAGCGGCGCCACCAGCAGAAAGATCAGCAGCGTTGCCAGGCGCCCGGAATGGCGCACCAGATGATAGGCAATCGGGTAGCCCAGCACGATGCAGATCACCGTGGTCAGCAGGCTGACCCAGAGGGTGCGAAAGATTACCGACAGGTAATAGCCATCGGTGACCAGCCGGACGTAATTCGCCGCCGACCAGCCGCCCTCGCGCGTCTCGAGACTGTTGATCGTGTTGTCGATCAGCGGCGCGATGAAGAACAGCAACAGGAACAGCACCGCCGGCGCGATGGCCAGCAGGCGCGGCGGGATCGCCAGCCTGTTGCCGCGCGCGCCGGTCATGCGTGGATGCCTGCGGCCGCGACTTCGGCCCGCAGTGCGGCCAGCACCGCCGCCAGCCGCCCGGCGCAATCCCCGGCCTCCTTGATGCGCCCTGCGATCGGCTGGGTGCCGGCACGGGGCACGCCGCCCAGCACGCTATCATAGATTGCCGCCCGGCGCTTCTGGCGCGCGCCCATGGGCAGTTGCCTCAGCAGCCGGTTCAGTTCCGTGACGGCCTCGTCGTCGAAGATGCTATCCCAGGCCTCGCGCTCGTTTCCGAAACGGAAGTTGCCGGGCTGCTCCGCCGCGCCGGCGCGCAAGGCCGCCGTCGCCGTCGCGTCCACCGTACCGGCATCGTCCAGCACGACGCCGTAAGCCGCGCGAGCATCCCCTGCCGAGATGAAGCCACGCCGGAAATCCTCGGCCACCGCCTGCGGATCGCGCAGCAGCGGGTTGCCGTAACCGCCGCCGCCCGGCGTGTGCAGCGTGACCATATCGCCCCGGTTCACGTCCAGCACGTCCAGCTTGCCGACATCCTCCTCCGAGCCGTCGGCCCGCCGGACCAGCACCTTAAACAGCGCCCCCTCGCGCCCGCCCTCCATGCCCCAGGGGGCGAAACGGAAGCGCTCGGTGCCGCGGCCCAGAACCTGGCAGCCATCGACCAGAACCTCGAAGGTCAGCGTCAGCCCGAGGCCTCCGCGCCATTGCCCGGCTCCGCCGGAGCCCCGCCGCAGCGCCCAGGAGACCACGCTGACGCTGGCGGTGCTCTCGACGCTTTCGATGGGGTTGTTGGCGAGGTTGGCGATGCCGCTGTCGCGGCCATCGACGCCATCCGCACCCCTCCGCGCACCCGAGCCGCCGACCAGCGGCTCCAGCACCAGCACCTTGCGACCGCCGGTGTAGTGATCGGGCTCGGTGAACACCACCGGCACGGTGACGCCGCCGCTCGGCGCCTTCATCAGGTTGGGCACCGCCCTGGCCAGCACCCCGTTCAGCAGGTCGTTCACGCGCGTGGCGGTGGCATGGCGCACGCCCACCGCCGCCGGATAGACTGGATTGACCACCGAGCCGGATTCGGTCGCAATCGAGATATTGCGATAAAGACCGGCATTGATCGCCACCGAGGGGTCATAGGTCAGGATGAAGGCGATCAGCCGCAGCGTCAGCCATGGGTGGCGCTTGCCTCCGGTGGGCACATTATAGGCAGAAGCGACCTGCCCGTCGGTGCCGGCATAGTCCAAGTGTACATGTCCGTCGGCCACGGTCATCCGCACCTTCAGCCGGATCGGCACCGGCGAGTTAAAATCGTCGTCCAGATAGTCGACGAACTCGTATTCGCCATCCGGGATACGGCGCAGCACGGCGCGGGCCTTGGCGGCCGCATAGACCTGCAGCGCCTCCTGGCATTCCAGAAAATCCTCGACGTCGTGCTGGGCGATCAGGTCGGCCACGCGGGCCTCACCCATCGCCAGCGAGGCGATCATCGCCTTGATGTCGCCGGCATTGTCACCCGGCGTGCGCGAATTGGCCCGGAACACGCGCAGGAAATCGCGATTCTC
Organism: Paracoccus sp. (in: a-proteobacteria); assembly: GCA_040392885.1. Lineage (GTDB taxonomy): Bacteria > Pseudomonadota > Alphaproteobacteria > Rhodobacterales > Rhodobacteraceae > Paracoccus. Next base: position 17,316 of record JBEBVF010000022.1, read on the forward strand.
CTTGCCTGCGACCATCACCCGCACCGGCGGGATCAGCAGCCCTTCTTGATGGATCTCGGTATTCGAGGGCGAGATGGAGGACGGCACCCGCCCGCCGACATCCGAGCAATGGATGAAGCACCAGCCATAGGCGACGATGCGGCCCTCGTGGAAATAGGGCTGGATCATGTGCAGGTCGGGCAGATGCGTGGCCAGCCCCTCGCTGTCGAAGGGGTGATTGGTCATGATGACATCGCCCGGCGCCAGATCGTCAAAGGGGGCAATGGCCGGCATGCAGTCGAGGTCCATGTAGTTGGAGACCCCGATGGCGCGCGGATAACCGAAGAACTTGCCGTTCAGGTCCACCAGCCCGGTGGCGAAATCGGCGGTCTCCTTGACGAACAGCGTGCGCCCCGTGCGCTGGAGGGTGTGGCTCATCTCCTCGGCGGCGGCGCTGACCTTGTTGCTCAGGATTTCCAGCGTGATCGGATCGATGGTCATGGATGCTTGTCCCGCCTGTCAGGAGTTTTCTGCAAAGATGTTCTGTGCGGCAATCGGCCAGCTGACCCAGACCGCGGCACCCGGCGCCCATTGCGGGCCGATGATGTCGCCGCCGCCCTGACCGAAGACGCTGATCGGCGCCGATTGCGGGCCGACGGAAACCGCATAGTCATGGTGGATGCCCCGGAAGGTATGGCCGGTCACGGTCCCCGGCAGGGACACGAGACCGCTGCCCTCGGGCCGCTGGTCCGAAAGGCGCATCCGTTCGGGGCGGATGCCCAGCGTGACGGCGCCGGAATGGCCGCGCCCGTCGGTGCCGGCGGGAACCGGTGCCAGTCCCGGCAGGGTCAGCACGACCCCGCCGTCCGGCGCGACCTTGCCTGGCAAGCTGTTGGTCGCGCCGAGGAAATTGGCCACGAAGCTGCTGGTCGGACGCTCATAGACCTCCAGCGGGGTGCCGACCTGGCGGATATGGCCGCCCTCCATCACCACCACCTTGTCGCTCATGGTCAGGGCTTCATCCTGATCATGGGTGACCAGAATCGCGGTGATCTGGAAGTCCTGCTGGATCTGGCGCAATTCGGCCTGCATGGACTGGCGCAGGTTCTTGTCCAGCGCCCCCATCGGCTCGTCCAGCAACAGCACCGTGGGTTTCGTGACCAGCGAGCGGGCAATCGCCACCCGCTGCTGCTGACCGCCGGAAAGCTGCGCCGGCATCCGGTCGGCGTATTGTGACAGATGGATCATGTCCAGCATGGCGTTCACGCGCCCGGCGGCGGTGGCCTTGTCGATGCCGCCCATCCGGAGGCTGAAGCCGATATTCTCGGACACGGTCATATGGGGAAACAGCGCATAGTTCTGGAAAACCATGCCTAGCCTGCGCCGGTTGGGGGGCAGCCGCGTCACGTCCCGGCCGCCCAGCAGCACCCGCCCGCGCGAGGGGCTGTCGAAGCCGGCGATCAGGCGCAGGGTGGTGGTCTTGCCGCAGCCGGACGGGCCGAGCAGCGACGCGAACTCGCCCGGCTCGATCTGCACGTCGATGTCATGCAGGGCGACGAAGGAGCCGAAGTCGCGGCCAAGGCCCTCCAGTTGCACCGAAACCGGTGATGACGACATCCTCTCCCCCTCCCCAGAGAATCAGACCGACCTGCCTATCTTACGAAGCAATTTCGATCATAAGACAAAATTTTTCTGGATATGTGCCATCTAGCTGGCCAGCATCCGCTCGCGCCGGATCACCTCCAGCGCCGTGTCGATCAGCCGGCGTGTCCGTTCGCCCGGCGGCGTGAGCGGCAGCAGCACCTCACCCGCCGGTCGGCCCAAGGCGGCCAGCATGGCCTTCAACGGACCAGGATTCACCTCCTCGAACAGGGCGCGGAACACCGGCAGCAGCTTGCGATGCAATGCGATGCCCTCCGCAAAATCGCCATCCGCCAGGGTGCGGTGAATGCGTACCCAGTATTCCGGCAGCAGCGGCCCGCTGGCCAGAACCCCCCCTTTGGCGCCATGCATCGCGTGGATGGCATACAGCATGTCGTCACCCGACAGCAATGCGATCCGGTCGGCCAGCAGGTCGGCTATGCCATTGAAGTAATGCGCATCCGTATTGCAGATCTTGGCGCCGATCACGGTGCCGTCCTCGGCCAGTGTCGCCAGGGTCTCGGGCTTGGTGACGAAGCCGGTGCGGGCGGGAATGTCGTAATAGACCAGAGGCAGGTCCAGCGCCGCCCGATAGGCGCGGAAATAATCGACAACCCCCTGCTGCGACGGGATCACATAGAAGGGCGTGACCAGCATGATGCCATCGGCGCCGGCATCGCGAAAGGCTTGGCCGGTTTGCAACGCATCGGCATAGCCGGTCGACAGAATGCCCGGAACCACCGGCACCGCTCCTCCGGCGGCCTCGACGGTGCGGCGGACCACGGCGACCCGATCCTGCGGCGACAGTGCGGTATATTCCCCCGTGCCCCCCATCGGGACCAGACCCGAGACGCCGGCCGCAAGATTGTATTCCACCAGCCCGGTCAGGGCCACCAGATCGGGTCGCCCGTCAGGCCGCAGGGGCGTCGGCAATGCGGGCAGAATCCCCCCCAGATCACTTGCATTCATGCTCCCCGCTCCTCCCGGTCGCACCCTTTCCATAATGATAGTTGTTGTCGTATACGAAAATCAACTACATTATCATACGCGATTGCACCATAGTCGAAATTTCCCTACCCTAGTGCCGTGGTTGGGTAGCAGGCGGCACGGATATGGACTTCAACATCGAGGATTCGCGGGTTTCCCAGCAGGCGGGACCGATGGCCGAGGACGCGAGTGAGGATGTGGGGGCGCGGATCGCCCAACTCCGCGCTGATAATGGCTGGACCTTGCAGGAGGCCGCGCGGCGCACCGGTGTCGCTTTCTCCACCCTCTCCAAGATCGAGCGGCACGAGCTGTCACCGACCGTCACCACGCTGACCAAGATCGCCCACGGCATGGGCATGAATCTCAGCCAGCTTCTGGAGGCGCCGCGCCGCAATACCGGCCTTTCCCGCCGCAGCATCTCGCGCGCCGGCGAGGGGCGCAGCTCCGCGACCAGCGCCTGCGACAACACCATGCTTTGCAACGAACTGACCAACCGCAAGATGAGCCCGATCCGCACGCGGGTCCGGGCGCGCGACCTGTCGGCCTATGAGGAATGGGCCAGCTATGATGCCGAGATCTTCCTGACCGTGCTGAGCGGCACGCTGGTCGTCCACAGCCAGGGCTATACGCCCACGCGTCTCACCCCCGGCGATTGCATGTATTACGATGCCTCGATCGGCCATCTGTGGACCTCCGAGGGCGAGGAGGATGCCGTCGTGCTCTGGGTTTATAGCGAGTAGAGGAACTGACGTTCCGAGAGTATCGTCTGCGATGGGTGCGCCGTGTTATTGCGCGCCCGGCGGATACCGGGGTCTGATCCCGTCATCTGCAAGCGGGCCGATTTCCGCCTCGTCCTTGTCGCCCCGGCCTCGGCAATCCCCCGGCTGCCTTTCCCGCCGCGATGGGCTATATCGGGACCATGCAGGTTTCGCCCGTCCTCCAGCCGCAACTGGCCCGCAAGCTGGCCATGACCCGCGATCTGCGCAAGGCGATCGAGTTGCTGCGCCTGTCGAATCTGGAACTGGCGGCGCATCTGGATCAACTGGCGGAGGGCAACCGGCGGGTGCAGGTGGTGCGGCCGCTGATGGCGGTGATGGCGGCGATCTGGCCGCCCGCCCGCGGTGATGCGCCGCCGCCGTTCCTGTCGCGGCCGGGTGCCGGTGGTGTCTCGGATGTGATCGAGGCCACGCATTCCGTCGGCTCCGGCCTCCATGACCACGCCCGCCAACAGGTTGGGCTGCTGCTACGCGACCCCGAATCGCGCCGCATTGCCGGCCATTTCGTCGATGCGCTGGAGCCCAGCGGCTGGCTGGGCCGGCCACTGGCCGAGGTCGCGCAGGAGGCCGGCTGCGACGCCGCCCGCGCCGAATCTGTCCTGGCGCGCATCCAGCAGGCCGAGCCGACCGGGCTGTTCGCACGGGACCTCGCCGAATGCCTGGCCTTGCAGGCAAGCGAGGCGGGGCTGCTGGATGCGGCCTTCGCCGCGGTGCTGGACAACCTGCCGCTGCTGGCGCGGGGCGAGTTCGAGGCCCTTGCCCGGCTGGCGGGCTGCGATGCGGCGACGGTGCGGGGGATACTGGCCGCCATCCGCCGCCTCGACCCCAAGCCGGGCGCCCGCTTCGACCCCGCCCCCACGCCCTTGCGCGAGCCCGACCTGATCTTGCGTCGTCGCCCGGCCGGTTGGCAGGTCGAGCTGAATCGCTCGACCCTGCCCGGCATCCTGGTACGCGATGGCGGCGAGGGCGGCGGCGCCGAATTGCAGGCGGCGCGCTGGCTGGAACATGTCCTGGCCCGGCGCAATGCCACGCTGCTGGCCATCGGCGAGGCCGTGGTGCGTCGGCAGGCGGACTGGCTGGCTGAGGGCGCCGCCGCGCTGCGCCCAATGCGGCTGGCCGATCTGGCTGCGGATTGCGGGCTGCATGAGAGCACCATCAGCCGGGCCGGGGCCGGGCTGCTTCTGCAGACCCCGCAGGGCATGGTGGGGCTGCGCGACCTTTGCGGCGCCGGCCTCGCGCGCAGCGGCGAGGCCGAGCCCATCGCCGCCGGCGCCGTGCGCCATCGCATCGCGGCGCTGATCGCCGCCGAGCCGCCGCTGGCGCCGCTGTCGGATGCACGCCTGGCTGCGATGCTGGCGGGGCAGGGCATCCGCATCGCGCGGCGCACCGTCGCCAAGTATCGCGAGCAGCAAGGCCTGCCCCCGGCATCGGCGCGGCTGGCGCGGGCGCGGCTGCGGGATGCGGGCGGGAAAGCGGGGCAGGGCAGGGGACCGAGCGCACCCCACGGATGATTGCGCGTGATTTGCGCGCGGATTGTGCGCATTCCGCGCGAATTCCACGCCCTGCGGCGCATCGCTGGGACGATGGAGGGCAAATCTCTAGAATCGCAGCGGAATTCCGGCGTTTCGGGAGATGACAAATCCGGCACGGTTGTTGCATGAAAGACCATATCCCGGCCCGCCCTCCGGGTCCGCCGCGCCGCATCGGCGCCGGACAGGGCGCAACAACAGGCACGAATGGCCGATCCGCATCTGCGACACAGGGAGAAATCGCATGACCGGAATGCTTCGTCTGACCATGGCTTCGATGCTGGCCCTCGGCCTCGCCGCGCCGGCGGCGCCGGCCGCCGACCTCACCGTGGCCATCACCCGCGACGCCGACACCTTTGACCCCGCCAACCATCGCAACCGCGAAACCGAGACCATCCTGCGCAACCTCTATGACGGGCTGGTGACGCGCGATGCGGCGATGAAGGTGGTGCCCGAGATCGCGGAATCGATCACTCAGGTCTCGCCGACCGAATACGACTTCACCATCCGCAAGGGGGTCAAGTTCCATGATGGCAGCAACCTGACCGTCGAGGATGTGAAATTCACCCTCGACCGTATCGCGCTGGATGGCGGCATGGGCGGGGATGTGACGTCGCCGCGCCAGGGCCTGATCGGCCCGGTCGAGAAGGTGGACATCCTCGATGCCGACACCGTGCGCATCACCCTGTCCGAGCCCTGGCCGATCCTGCTGGCCATGCTGCCCAATCAGCAGATGGTCTCCAAAGCCTATGTCGAGCGGGTCGGCAATGACGGGCTGGCCACCCAGCCGATGGGTACCGGCCCCTTCAAGCTGACCGAATGGCGCAAGGGCGATTCCATCATCATGGAGCGATTTGACGACTATTACGGCGGCTCGCCCGACATTCCTCCGGTGGGTCCGGCCTGCGTGGACCGGGTGATCTTCAAGGTCATTCCCGAAAGCGCCTCGCGCATCGCCGCGCTGCTGGCGGGGGATGCCGACATCATCACCGAACTGCCGCCCTTCTCGGTCTCTCAGGTCGAGAACAATCCCGGCACCCAGGTGATGGCGGTCAACGGCACCCGCAGCTTCTTCATCGCCATGAACAACGAGGGCGAGATCTTCGACGATGTGCGGGTGCGCCAGGCCGCTGCCCATGCCATCGACAAGGACCTGATCATCGACCGCATCTTGGGCGGCAGCGCCACGAGGATCGAGGGCATCCTGTCGCCCGATGCCTTCGGCGCCAGCGAATTGCCCGCCTATGACTATGACCCGGAAAAGGCCAGGGCGCTGCTGGCCGAGGCCGGCTATCCCGACGGCATCGACATCACCATGGATGTCGAGGGCTCCTACAAGGACATGGCCGAGGCGGTCGCCTCGATGCTGACCAAGGCCGGCATCCGCACCCAGGTCGCGGTGGGCGAGGGCGCGCAGCTGACCCAGAAGTGGCGCACCGCCGGCGGGCCGAAAGCGGGCGACATGTATTTCACCAGCTGGGGCAACGGCTCGCTTGATCCCTATGACATCTTCACGCCCACGCATCGCACCAATGACCGCGGCAACTCGGCCGGCTATTCCAACCCCGAGGTCGATGGCCTGATCGACGCCGCCAACGGCGAACTGGACGCCGACAAGCGCGCGGCCCTCTATCGCGAGGCGGAACTGAAGATCAACGCCGATGCGCCCTATGTCTATCTGTGGGTGCCGCAGGACCTCTATGGTGTGTCCGCGCGGGTGTCGGGCTGGCAGCCCAGCGCAGACAGCCGCATCAACCTGCATGACGCCTGCGTGAACTGATACCGCCAACCGGGAGGCAATGGGCATGAGCCTAGGCAAGCTGATCGAGCGGATCCTCCAGCTTCTGCCCGTCCTGCTCGGGGTCAGCATCATCGTCTTCGTGATGATTTCGCTGACCCCGGGCGACCCGGTGCAGATCATGATTGGCGACCAGCCGATCACGGCGGCACAGGAGGCCGAGTTGCGCCGCGGCCTCGGGCTGGATCGCCCGCTGATCGAGCGGTTCTTCATCTTCCTCAACAATGCCGTCCATCTGGATTTCGGCCAGAGCTTCTATCACCGCCGCCCGGTGGCCGAGGTCATCGCCGAGCGCCTGCCGGCCACCATCGAACTCAGCCTTGTGGCGCTGCTGTTCGCGCTGGTGACGGCGATCCCGCTGGGGGTGCTGGCGGCGATCCGCCGGAACTCGATCCTCGACCGGCTGGCGACGGTGGGCTCGCTGCTGGGGGTGTCGTTGCCGGGCTTCTGGTTCGGCATCCTGCTGCTGATGCTGTTTGCCGTGCATCTGCACATCCTGCCGGTTTCCGGGCGCATCGGCTATGCCTCCGAGGTGCCGGCCGTCACCGGCTTCCTGCTGATCGACACGTTGCTGGCCGGCAACCTGTCGGCCTTCCGCGACGCGGCCGCGCATCTGGTCCTGCCCGCGATCACGCTAGGGTTGCCGATGACCGCGATCCTGATGCGGGTGACACGGACCTCGATGCTGGAGGTTATGCGCCAGGACTATATCACCTTTGCCGATGCCAAGGGCCTGAGCCGGGCGCGGGTGCTGTTTCGCCATGCGCTGAAGAACGCGCTGATCCCCACCGTCTCGGTGGCGGCGATCGAGGCCGGCAGCCTGCTGGGCGGCAACATGATCATCGAGACCGTGTTCGGCTGGCCCGGCCTCGGCCGGCTGGTGGTCGAGAGCATCTTCCTGCGCAACTACCCGCTCGTGCAGGCGGCGGTGCTGTTCTACGCGGTGACCTATGTGCTGCTGAACTTCGTCGCCGACCTTCTCTATACCGTCCTCAACCCGAGGGTGAAGCTGTGAGCCTGAGTGCCGACGTCCCCGAATCCGTGGCCGCGGCCGAGGCCCGCGCCGCCGAGTCGCTGTTTCGCCGCAACCTGCAGGGCTTTCTCGCCAACCGGCTGGCGGTGGGCGCGGCGTTGGTGGTGGCGCTGTTCGTGCTGGTGGCGCTGGCCGCGCCGCTGATCGCGCCCCATGATCCCAACGAGACCGACCTGATGCGCCGCCTCCAGCCGCCGGGCTGGGCGGCGGGGGGCGAATGGTCCTATCTGCTGGGCTGCGACCAACTCGGCCGGGACATCCTGTCGCGCATCATCTACGGCGCCCGCATCTCGATCTTCATCGGCGTGGCGGTGATCCTTGCGGCGACGGCGGTGGGTATCCTCGCCGGGCTGGCCGCCGGTTATCTGCGCGGCTGGGTGGATGTGGTGATCTCGCGCATCATCGACATCCTGCTGGGCTTTCCCTACCTGATCTTCGCCATCGGCCTGATGGCGATGATGGGGCCGGGCCTGTCGAACATCATCCTGGCGCTGGCCTACAAGGAATGGGTGATCCCGGCGCGGATCGTGCGCGGCGAGACCCTGGTCACGCGCGAGCTGGAATATGTCGAGGCCGCCCGCGCCATCGGTGCCTCGCGTTGGCACATCATGCTGCGCGAGATCCTGCCCAACATCCTGTCGCCGGTGATCGTGGTGTCCACCATCCGCATGGCGCATGTCATCATCCTGGAGGCCTCGCTGTCCTTTCTCGGGCTGGGGGTGCAGCCGCCCACGGCCTCCTGGGGCTCGATGGTCGCCGACGGGCGGGCGTTTATTCTGGAGGCCTGGTGGGTCTCGACCTTCCCCGGCCTTGCCATCCTGCTGCTGGTGCTGGCGATCAACGTCGCCAGCCAGGGGTTGCGCGATGCCTTCGACCCGAGGTTTGCCGAATGAGCGAGGTTCTGCTGGAAGTCGAGGGGCTGCGCACGGTCTTTGCCACCCGTGCGGGCCGGGTTTGCGCGGTAGATGGGGTGGACGTGACCGTGCGGCGCGGCGAATGCCTGGGCGTGGTCGGCGAAAGCGGCTCGGGCAAGAGCGTGACCTTCGCCTCGGTCATGGGCCTCATCCGGCCGCCGGGGCAGATCGAGGCCGGTGCCATCCGCTTTGACGGCCGCGACCTGTTCGAGCTGGACGCGCGGCAGATGCGCCGGCTGCGCGGCAAGGAAATCGCCATGACCATGCAGGACGCGCTGACCGCGCTGAACCCTGCGCTGACCGTGGGCGAGCAACTGGCCGAGGTGCTGGAGGCCCATGACGACAGCCTTCCGGCGCGCGGTGCCTCGCGCCGGGCGGCGATCCGCGACAAGTCGGTCGAGATGCTGGGGCTGGTCGGCATCCCCTCGGCGGCGGAGCGCCTGCGCCAGTATCCGCACGAGTTTTCCGGCGGCATGCGCCAGCGCATCATGATCGCCATCGCCTTGGCCTGCCGCCCGCGCCTGCTGATCGCGGACGAGCCGACGACCGCGCTGGACGTTACCATCCAGGCGCAGGTGCTGGAGCTGATCACCGAGATTCGCCAGCGGCTGGGCATGTCGGTGGTGCTGATCACCCATGACCTCGGCGTGGTGGCCGAACATTGCGACCGGGTGATGGTGATGTATGCCGGGCAGGTGGTCGAGACCGGACCCACCGCCGCGGTGATCGCCGATCCCAGACACCCCTATACGCAGGGGCTGCTGGCCTCGATCCCGCGCCCCGGTCTGCGCGGCCAGCCGATCCGCCCGATCGAGGGGCAGGTGCCCGACCTGATCGACCTGCCGCCGCAATGCCGGTTCTATTCGCGCTGCCCCTTTGCCCATGAGGCCTGCCGCAACCTGATCCCGATGTATGAGGCCGGCGAGGGGCGCGCCGCGCGCTGCGTTCTGGTCGGAAAGGAGGGGGCATGAGCCTGCTCGACGTCACCAGCCTGTCCAAGCATTACATCGCCGGCCCCGGCCTGATCGGGCGATTGACCGGGCGGTCGGAGGTGGTGGTCCGCGCCGTCAACGGCGTCGATCTGTCCATCGGCCGCGGCGAGATCATGGGCCTGATCGGCGAATCCGGCTGCGGGAAATCCACGCTGGGCCGCGCCATCCTGCGCCTGCACGAGCCGACCACCGGCACGGTGCTCTTTGACGGCGCGGACGTGACCGCGCTGGACCGGGCGGGGCTGAAGGCGATCCGCCGCCGGATGCAGATCATCTTCCAGGACCCTTATGCCAGCCTCAATCCGCGCCGCACGGTGGCCCAGATCGTCGGCCTGCCGCTGCATCTGCACGGGCTGGCGAAATCGAAGGAGGAGGCGCGCGAGATCACCGCCGCCATCTGCGAGCGCGTGGGGCTGAAGCGCAACCAGCTGGACCGCTATCCGCACCAGTTTTCCGGCGGTCAGCGCCAGCGCATCGGCATCGCCCGCGCGCTGGTGTCCCGGCCCGATTTCATCGTCTGCGACGAGCCGGTCTCGGCCCTCGACGTGTCGATTCAGGCGCAGATCATCGCGCTCCTGCTGGAACTGAAGCGCGAGATGGGGCTGACCTATCTGTTCATCAGCCACGATATTTCGGTGGTGGGCTATCTCGCCGACCGCATCGCGGTGATGTATCTGGGCGAGATCGTCGAGACCGGCCCGGTCGATTCCATCCTGACCAATCCCCGCCACCCCTATACGCAAAGCCTGCTGTCGGCGGTGCCGGAGGTGGATCGCGCCGGGCGGCGGCGCCGGGTGCGGCTGGAGGGCGATCTGCCCTCGCCGATCAATCCGCCGCCGGGGTGCAAGTTCCATACCCGCTGCCCGCTGGCCGTGGATATCTGCCGCCGTCAGGCGCCGGTGATGGAGGCGGTGGGCGATGGCGGGCACCGCGCCGCCTGCCACCGCCTGCCCGAAAACCTGTCGCTGCTGGAGGAGGCCGCACCATGACCGGCTTGATTTCCCTGACGCTTTCCGGTCCGGCCTTTGCGCGCGGGCAGGGGCAGGGCGGTGCCGCCCCGGTCGAACAGGTGCGCGAGGCCACGCTGGGCCGGGTCGCCAAGGCTCGCGCCGATGGGCTGATCGACGCGGCGGCGCTGGATTATGTCGCGGCGCAGCGGCAGTTCCACGAGGCGGTGGACCCCGCGGGGCTGGCCGAGTTGGACGGGATCGCGCAGGGCTTCGGCTTTGATCGGGATGCGCTGTTCCTGCATCTGCATCTGGGCACGCTGCGCGACCTCAAGGGTGGGGCACGGCTGACCGACGGCTGCTCGGCCTGGGCGGTAGCCGAGGGTCCCGATGGGCCGCTGGTGGTCAAGAATCGCGATTTCTCCGGCACCCATCGCGGCATCCAGACGCTCGCCCGGCACGAGGGTCCCGACGTGCTGACCGGCGCCATGCTGTGCCTGGGCAGCCTCGGCAGTCCGGGAGCCTATTCCTCGGGCATCAACGCGCGCGGCTTTGCGCTGGCCGATACCCAGGTGGCGGTGCGCAGCCATCGCGTGGGCTGGCTGCGCTATTTCCTGATGGGACGCCTGCTGGCGCGCTGCGCCACGGTGGCCGAGGCGCTGGCGCTGATCCGCGCCCATCCCCATGCCGGCGGTGGCACGCTGGTCATGGCCGATGCCTCGGGTGCGACCGCGGCGGTGGAACTGGGAGCGGCGGGGCCGCAGATCACCACCGGCGCCCAGTCGTTTCGTACCAACCACTTTATCACCCCGGTGCTGGCCGCCGACACGCTGCTGCCCCGGGACGACCTGATCGCCGGCAATTCCCGCGACCGGCTGGACTTTCTGGCCGCGACCCTGCCGGGCCGGACCTGGGACCGGGCCGCCGCACAGGCGCTGATGGCCACCCATCCCGAGGCGGGCGCGCCGATCTGTCAGCATCACGGCACCCGCGACACCGCCACCATCGCCTCGACTGTTTATGCCTGCGCTTCCCGCTCGGTGCTGGTCTGCCCGCAAAATCCGTGCTCGGGCGACTGGCGGGCGCATTTGCTGACCTGATAGGCTGCCGCCATGACCGGAGAGGCGAAAGCGGCGGCGATGGCGGATTACGGACGCGATCTGATCGGGGATCACCCCGACATGGTGGCCCTGCGCAAGCTGGTGGCGCGGGTGGCGCGCAGCCCGGCGCGCACGGTGCTGATCTATGGTGAGACCGGCACCGGCAAGGGCCTGCTGGCGCGCATGCTGCATCAGGCCTCGGCCCGCGCCGCGCGCGAGTTCATGGACATCAATTGCGCCGCCATCCCCGCCAGCCTGATGGAATCCGAGCTGTTCGGCCACGAGAAGGGTGCCTTCACAGGCGCCGTGGACCGCAAGATCGGCCTGGTCGAGGCCGCCAATCACGGCACCATCTTCCTCGACGAGATCCGCGAGATGGACCTGACCTTGCAGGCCAAGCTGCTCAGCCTGCTCGACAGCCACCAGTTCCGCCGGGTGGGGGCGGTGAAATCGACGCGGGTGGATGTGCGCTTCATCGCCGCCACCAACAAGGTGCTGCTTTCGGAGGTCGCCTTCGGGCGCTTTCGCGAGGATCTCTACTATCGCCTGCAGGTGGTGGCGCTGAACATCCCCGCCCTGCGCGAGCGCGTGACCGACATCGAGCTGCTCAGCGCGCATTTCATGGCGCGGTTCAACCGCATCTATGGCCGTGCCATCCGCGGCCTTGCGCCCGAGACCGCCCGCATCCTCGCCGCCTATCCCTGGCCCGGCAACGTGCGCGAGCTGGAGAATCTGCTGGAGCGTATCTTCATCCTGGAGGATGAGGACGAGGTTCTGCCCCGGCACCTGCCCGACCGCATCCTGCGCACGGTGCGCGCCGGCTTGCAGACGGTGCCGCCGGTGCCCGACCCGGCCACCGCCTCCGTGCCCGAGATCGACGCGGGCTTCCACGAGCAGACCGCCGCCTTCCAGCGCCGCCTGGTCGAAGCCGCGCTGGCGCGGGCGCAGGGCAATCTGCAACTGGCCGCCGATGCGCTGCGCCTCAGCCGCCACGCCCTGCGCCACCAGATGATCAAGCTGGGTTTCAGCCGCAATTGAGCCGGGCCCCGCGTGGGTTTCACCCCGCGCGTGTGCTTTGCGCGCAGTCCGCCGCACCCGCATCTGCCGGGAATAATTCCTGTTGTTCTGCAACTGGTTGGCTTGCGCAATCGGCTGGCACGCAACTTGCATCCTTAGCGGCGGGACAAACCATATGAGGCGTGACATGGCACCGCTCAGGATCATCTGCCCGAACGGGCATCTCGGATTTGCGCCGCTCAAGACCGGCAGCTTCCACCTCGGCGTGGCGGAAAGGCCGGATTTCATCGCCGCCGATTCCGGCAGCGACGACATCGGCCCGGTGCCTCTGGGCAATGACAGCTGCGCCAGCCCCCGCGCCTGGCAGGAGCACGATCTGGAGGAAATGCTGCTGGCCGCGCGCCGGCTGGGCGTGCCGATGCTGATCGGCTCGGCCGGGGATACCGGCTCGAACAGCCGCGTGGACATGTATCTGGAGATCATCCGCGACATCGCCCGGCGTCACGACCTCGCGCCTTTCAAGCTGGGCTGGTTCTATTCCGAGGTGGACAAGGAGTATATCCGCGCCAAGATCCGTAATGGCTCGTCCGTCACCGGACTGGATGCGCGCGAGGACCTGACCGAAACTGAGTTGGACGCGACCGAGCGCGTGGTGGCCATGGCCGGCGTGCATCCGTTCCTGAAGCTGCTGGACGAGGGCTGCGATGTCATTATCGGCGGGCGCTGTTCGGACAGCGCGATCTTTGCCGCCGCCGCGCTGCATCGCGGCTATCCGGAGGCGCAGAGCTATTACCTCGGCAAGGTGCTGGAATGCGCCTCCTTCTGCGCCGAGCCCTATGGCGCCAAGGAAACCGTGATGGGCGCCATCACCGCCGACCATGTCGAGGTCACCGCCATGGCGCCGGAACAGCGCTGCACCGTGGCCTCGGTCGCCGGCCATGCGATGTACGAGCGCTCGAACCCGTTCCACGAATTCGTGGCCGGCGGCATGCTGGACATGACCAACTGCCATTACGAGCAGGTGGCCGACAGGACCACCCGCGTGACCGGCATGGAATTCGTCCCGGCCGAGGAATTCCGCGTCAAGCTGGAGGGCTCGGGCAAGGTCGGCGAGCGGTTCGTCGGCATGGCCGGCATCCGCGACCCCTATACCATCGCCAATGTCGATGCGGTGATCGACTGGGCGCGCCGGCAGACGGTCGAGCGGTTCGGCCCTGATGGCTGGGAACTGCATTACAACGTCTTCGGCCGCGATGGCGTGATGGGCGAGATGGAACCGCTGCGCGACCGGCCCGGCCATGAGCTGTGCATCGTGGTGCAGGGCGTCGCACCCACCCGCGAGATGGCCGAGGAGGTCTGCATGACCGGCACCCGCCAGCTTTTCTATGCGCGGCTGCCGGATGTGAAGGGTACCGCCGGCGGCGTGTCTTTCGTGCTGGACGAGGTTCTGCCCGCCAGCCCGGCCTATCGCTGGACGCTCAACCACACGATGGCGGTGGACGACCCGCTGGAACTGTTCCCCACCCATAGCGCGATGATCGGCTGAGGAGGCTGCCATGACCGACACCAACAATCGCCGCAAGCTGGCCGACCTGGCCAAGACCATCCGCTCGAAGAATGCCGGGACCGACAAGATCACCTTCGACATCATCTTCCGCGAGCGCGAGACCTACGAGATGGTCAAGCGGTCGCGGGCGCTGACGCCGG
>JBEBVF010000023.1:0-30598 GCA_040392885.1 Paracoccus sp. (in: a-proteobacteria)
TGAAAAACCCTTGCGCGCACCGCGCGCACCAGCTGGCCGCCAACAGGCGGCCTTCTTCACGCTGCACCCGCCAGCCCAACGGATGAAAAAGGGCGCCCCGCACGGGACGCCCCTTCACCGCCGCGCTGGAAGGCTCAACCGACGATCGTCGCCTCGGTGGCGGCGCGCAGTTCGGCCTCGGTCACGCCATCGGCCAGTTCGACGATCTTCAACCCGCCTTCCACCACGTCCAGCACGCCCAGATTGGTGACGATCCGGTTGACCACCGCCTTGCCGGTCAGCGGCAGGGTGCATTCCTTCAGCACCTTGGATTCGCCGTGCTTGTTGGTGTGGTCCATCACCACCACCACGCGCTTGACGCCGGCCACCAGATCCATGGCGCCGCCCATGCCCTTGACCAGCTTGCCCGGCACCATCCAGTTCGCCAGGTCGCCGCGCTCGGAGACCTCCATCGCGCCGAGGATGGCCATGTTGATCTTGCCGCCGCGGATCATCGCAAAGCTGGTGGCGCTGTCAAAGAATGCCGAATGCGGCAGCGCCGTCACCGTCTGCTTGCCGGCATTGATCAGGTCGGCGTCGATCTCGGCCTCGGTCGGGAACGGGCCGATGCCGAGCATGCCGTTTTCCGATTGCAGGGTGACATGCACCCCTTCCGGGATGTGGTTGGCGACCAGCGTCGGAATGCCGATGCCCAGATTCACATACCACCCGTCCTGAAGATCCCTGGCCGCCCGCGCGGCGATCTGGTTGCGGTCCCAGCCTTTGAGTTCATTGGCCATTGTTCAAGCCCCCCGGACGGTGCGCTGTTCGATGCGCTTTTCATGCGGCCCCTGCACGATGCGATGCACATAGATGCCGGGCAGGTGGATATGGTCGGGGTCCAGCGCGCCGGCGGGCACGATCTCCTCGACCTCGGCCACGCAGACGCGGCCGCAGGTGGCGGCGGGCACGTTGAAGTTGCGCGCGGTCTTGCGGAACACCAGGTTGCCGGTCTCGTCGGCCTTCCAGGCCTTGACGATGGCCAGGTCCATGACCAGCCCGCGTTCGAGGATATAGGTCTCGCCGTCGAACTCCTTGTGCTCCTTGCCCTCGGCGATCACCGTGCCGACGCCGGTCTTCGTATAGAAACCGGGGATGCCGGCGCCGCCGGCGCGCATGCGCTCGGCCAGAGTGCCCTGGGGGTTGAATTCCAGCTCCAGCTCGCCCGACAGATATTGGCGCATGAATTCGGCATTCTCGCCGACATAGGAGGAGATCATCTTCCTGATCTGCTTGGAGTCGAGCAGGATGCCGAGGCCGAACCCGTCCACGCCGCAATTGTTGGAGGCGATGGTCAGGTCCCTGGTCCCGGCCTTGTGGATGGCGGCGATCAGCAGTTCAGGGATGCCGCACAGGCCGAACCCGCCGGCGGCGATGCTCATCCCGTCCTTCAGAAGGCCGTCCAGCGCCTCCTCTGCGGTGGCATGGGTCTTGTTCATGGGCCTCCCTCCGAAATGGTTGCCCATGTTCTGGCCCGCAGGCCGGGCGCTGTCAACGCCGCCCGGCCAGCCCCTGCTGCCTCATTCGGCCGTGCAGTCGACCATCAGGTCGGTCTCGGCCTCGCCGTCGATGGTCGAGAGCGTGGCGGCCATGCCCTTGGTCCAGAGCTGGTATTGCACGGCATCGGTCCCGGCTTCCGCGGCCTCGGGTTCGGCCACCGACAGATAGCGCGCCCCGGAGGCGGAGATCGCCAGTTCCATCGGGATCAGCGCATCCTCGAGGCCGACCACCGCAAAGCTGTTGCCGCCGGCGGTGTTGAGGAACACCGCATCGAAGCCCTTCTCGCCCTCGCAGCTGTAGTGAAAGCGCATCAGCACGTCCTCGGGCGCGGGCAGCAGGCCGGCATCGGTGCCGGGAGCGGCGCTGTCGGGGCTGGCCGGGTCCGGGGTCTGCGCAAAGGCGGGGGCGGCGGCGAGGATCAGGGCGGCAAGGGCAAGACGATGCATCGGAGGTCTCCTGTGATATTTGCACCCCAACGCCGCATGCCGGCGATGGGTGCCGGAGAGGCGATCACTTTCCGAACAGGGGCGCGGGCATGGCGCGGGCGCCATGGGGCCGCGCTCCTTGCCCCGGCGGGTGTTGCGTGGCGCACGGCGCCGGGATGCCGGGCGCCTCAGGCGCGACCGGGGGGCGGCTGGCGGGATTGCGATCCTGCCAAGGCCCCTGTCGTAAGATCGTGCACAGGCCATGCCGCTGCGCCCGGAAGCGGGTTGCGTGCGGAAAGCGGTGGCGTGGGTGAGGGGCCGAATAAAGGGGTAGCAGGCGGCGCCGATCCCTGCATCGCCAGAGGCGGCGCGGCGCGCCTATTTGCCGAACAGAGCCGGCTGGTCGGGGGCGCGCGGCACTTCGAGGCCCAGGTGCCGCCAGCCGGTCTGTGCCAGCATCCGCCCGCGCGGGGTGCGCTGGATCAGGCCCTGTTGCAGCAGGTAGGGCTCGATCACCTCCTCGATGGCGTCGCGGCTTTCCGACAGCGCGGCGGAAAGCGTCTCCACCCCCACCGGGCCGCCGCCATAGTGCTGGGCGATCAGGGTCAGATAGCGGCGGTCGGCGCCGTCGAGGCCCAGCCGGTCCACGCCCAGCCGGGTCAGCGCGGTGTCGGCAATGGCCTTGGTCAGCCGGCCGTCGCCCTCGACCAGCGCAAAGTCGATCACCCGGCGCAGCAGCCGCCCGGCAATGCGCGGGGTGCCGCGGGCGCGGGCCGCGATCTCGCGCGTGCCCTCCGGCTCGGCGGCGATGCCCGAGAGCCGCGCGCCGCGGGCGACGATCAGGTCGAGCTCCTCCACCGTATAGAAATTCAGCCGGGTCGGAATGCCGAAGCGGTCGCGCAGCGGCGTGGTCAGCAGGCCCAGCCGCGTGGTGGCGCCGACCAGGGTGAAGGGTTGCAACTCGATGCGTACCGTGCGCGCCGCCGGGCCCTCGCCGATGACCAGATCCAGCTCGAAATCCTCCATCGCCGGGTAAAGAACCTCCTCCACCGCCGGGTTCATGCGGTGGATCTCGTCGATGAACAGCACGTCGCGGGCTTCCAGATTGGTAAGGATCGCCGCCAGATCGCCCGCCCGTGCCAGCACCGGACCGGAGGTCATGCGGAAATTCACCCCCAATTCGCGCGCCATGATCTGCGCCAGCGTGGTCTTGCCCAGACCGGGCGGGCCGTGGAACAGCGTGTGGTCCATCGCCCGGCCGCGCATGCGGGCGCTTTCGATGAACACCCGCAGATTGGCGCGGGCCTCGGCCTGGCCGACGAAATCCTCCAGTCGCTCGGGGCGCAGGGCGCGGTCCTCGGCGTCGTCGGGCAGGGGTTCCGGGCGCAGGGTGGGATCGGGGGCGGCCATGCGTCAGCCTTTCGGCGCCAGCAGCCGCAGGGCGGCACGGATCAGCACCGGCGTGGCGGCGACGGGGTCGGCCTGCGCGGCCTCGGCCACGGCGCCGGCGGCCTCGGCGGGGGCATAGCCCAGATTGGCCAGCGCCGATAGCGCATCGGCCTGCGCCTGCGCGGTGCTCGGCGCGGCGGCGGCAACGGCCGGGGTGGCCGGGGCGGGCGCCGGGCCGTCCGCGGGCGCCACCACGGCGGCGCCGGCATCGACGGTCAGCCCCCCGCCCAGCGCCATCACGCCGGGCGCCTTGTCGCGCAGTTCCATCACCACGCGGGCGGCCAGTTTCGGACCGACACCGGGCGCGCGGCGGATGGCATTGGCATCGCCCAAGGCGATGGCGCGGCCGACCCCCTCGCCGCCCAGCGTGCCGAGGATCGCCAGCGATGCCTTGGCCCCCACCCCCTGCACCGAGGTCAGCAGCTTGTGCCATTCCTTTTCGATCAGGGTCGGAAAGCCGATCAGTTGCAGCAGGTCCTCGCGCACCACCAGATCGGTATAGAGCGCGGTCGCCTGCCCGACCGGCGGCAGCCCGGCCGCCGTGCGCTCCGAAACATGGACGATATAGCCCACCCCGCGCACGTCGATCAGCACCTGGTCGGCGGCGCGGTGCAGGATCACCCCGGCAATGCGGCCGATCATGCCACCACCCGGATCACGCGCGATTGCAGGTGATGGGCGTGGCAGATGGCGATGGCCAGCGCATCCGCCGCATCCGGTCCGGCCAGTTCGATGCCGGGCAGGTGGACGCGCACCATATGCTCGACCTGGCCCTTCTGAGCATGGCCGACGCCGACCACGGCCTTCTTGACCGCATTGGGGGCATATTCTCCGACGAGAAGCCCGGCCTCGGCGGGGGCCAGCATGGCGATGCCGCGGGCCTGGCCCAGCTTCAACGTGCCGGTGGCGTCCTTGTTGACGAAGGTCTGCTCGACGGCGGCGGCGTCGGGGGCATAGGCGGCGATCACCGCGCAAAGGCCGCGATAGAGCGTGACCAGCCGCGCGCCCAGATCGGTGCCCTCGGAATGCACGACGCCGTTGGCGACGTGGCGCAGGCGCGAACCTTCGACGGCGATCACCCCCCAGCCGGTGTTGCGCAACCCCGGATCAATCCCCAACACCCGCATTCGCCTGCCCCGATTATGCTTATACCGCAAGCCTTAGCACGAAAAGGGAACATCTGCCTAGCCCCGATGCGTGGAGGTGGCAGCGAGCAGGAGTGGACGGCAAGCGTCCCGTGCGATGGGTAGGGGGCGAAAACCCGCGACAGCCGCTGCTTTCGACAAGCAGCGATTTGTATTCGTCGCTGGAACGATCCTTCGACCCGCCCGGCCACCGCGGGGGGGCAGGCGGGACGACAGCGCAGGCTATCCGCCCGCGCGAAGGGCGGGCAGCCCCGCAAAGGGCTGCCCGAAATGCATCAATGCACCTGCACCGCGCCGCTGCCGCCGAGGGCGGCGCCGGCGACGGCGCCGACCGGGCCGGCCACGACCGCGCCGGTCGCGGCGCCGGTGGTGGCGCGGGTGGCGGCGTTCGGGCCGCAGGCGGCCAGCGCCAGCGTCAGCCCGCAGAGCATCATCGCAAGGGTCCGTTTCATGGTCTCTCTCCTCGGCTCCCGCCGGATGGGGAAAAACACAACCTGCGAAACCGCCTAAGGTTTCAGCGCCTCACCAACCCGTGCGCCGGCATGGCGGGCGCGCCCCGGCCCGGCCAGCCGCTGCACCGCGACATAGAGCGCCGGCACGATAAAGATGGCGATGACGGTCGAGGTGATCATGCCGCCCAGCACCGCGATGCCGATGGCGTTCTGCGCCGCCGCCCCGGCGCCCGTCGCCACCGCCAGCGGCAGCACGCCGAAGCCGAAGGTCAGCGTGGTCATCAGGATCGGCCGCAGCCGCTGGCGAGCGGCCAGCAGCGCGGCCTCGGCCAGATCCATGCCGTCCTCATAGAGGGTCTTGGCAAATTCCACGATCAGGATGGCGTTGCGGGCCGCGAGGCCGATGGTGGTCAGGATGCCGACCTTGAAATAGACATCATCGGCCTGACCCAGCACCCAGGCCGCCAGCAGCGCGCCCAGCACCCCCACCGGCACCGACAGCATGACCGAGAACGGCACCGACCAGCTTTCGTAAAGCGCCGCCAGCGCCAGGAACACGATCAGCGCCGACAGCGCATAGAGGATCGGCGCCTGGGTGCCCGACTGCCGCTCCTGATAGGAGATGCCGGTCCATTCCACGCCATAGCCGCCGGGGATCTGCGCCACCAGCTCCTCAACCGCATCCATGGCTTGGCCGGAGCTGGCCTCGTCGCCCGGCCCGCCGGACAGCGAGAGCGCCGGCGTGCCGTCCAGCCGCGACAGGCCCGGCGCCACCGGCTGCCAGGAGGTGGCGATGAAGGCGGTGAAGGGCACCATCTCGCCCTTGCTGTTGCGGGCATACCAAGCCTCGATGTCGTCGGGCTGCATCCGCCAGGGCGCATCGGCCTGCACGATCACCGGCCGCAGGCTGTCGCCGAGGATGAAGTCGTTCACGTCCTGGCCCGAGAACACCACCGACAGCATGGCATTGATCTCGCGCAGCGACAGCCCGAAGCTTTCGGCCTTCTGCTGGTCGATGGCGATGTTCAGCGCCGGCTGGTCCTCGGCGGCGCCGGTATCGAAATTCGACAGGCGCGGATCGGTCGCGGCCAGACGCTCCAGTTCCTCGGCGGCGGCCTGCAGCGCCTCGGAGCCGTGGCGGCCGTAATCGACCAGATAGCCGGAGAACCCCGCCTGGTTGCCCAGGTTGCGCACGGTGGGCGGCTGCATGACCATGACCCGACCGGCCCGCTCGTGCGAGAAGGCGCGGGTGACGCGCTGCGACACCGCGGCGGCGGAGAGCGTCGGGTCGGTGCGCTCGGCATAGGGGCGCAGCTTGATGAACATCATCGCATTGGCCTGGCTGTTGCCGCCGAAACCCCAGCCCAGCGCGGTGAAGGCCGATTCGATGGCGGCGCCCTCCTCCTCCAGCAGGTGCCGCTCCAGCTTCTCGACCACGGCCAGCGTCTGGCTGGCGGTCGAGCCCTCGGTCAGCGACACCCGCGCCATCAGCACGCCCTGGTCCTCTTGCGGCAGGAACGAGGAATGCAGCCGCCCCCAGACCTGCCAGCTTGCCACCACCACCACGACCAGCAGCAGCACCACCAGCAGCGGGTTGCGGATCAGCCGGGCGACGACATGGCCATAGCCATCGCGCAGCCGGTCGAGGCCGCGGTTGAACCAGCGCGCCGGGGCAAAGCGCACCTCGCCGTCACCATGGCGCAGCAGCGCCCCGCACAGCGCCGGCGTCAGGATGACCGCTACCCCCAGCGACAGCACCATGGCGGCGATGATGGTCAGCGAGAACTGGCGATAGATCACCCCCGCCGCGCCCGGAAAGAACGCCATCGGCAGGAACACCGCCGACAGCACCACGACGATGCCGATCAGCGCGCCGGTGATCTCGCCCATGCTCTGGCGGGTGGCGGTGATCGGGTCCATGCCCTCGTCGCGCATCAGCCGCTCGACGTTTTCCACCACGACGATGGCGTCGTCGACCAGCAGACCGATGGACAGGACCAGCGCGAACAGGGTCAGGGTGTTGATGGTGAAGCCCGCGACCGACAGCGCCACCAGCGTGCCCAGCAGCACCACCGGCACCGCGATCATCGGGATCAGCGTCGCCCGCCAGGTTTGCAGGAACACCAGCAGCACCAGCACCACCAGCACCGCGGCCTCGGCCAGGGTGTGATAGACGCGCTCGATCGACAATTCGACGAAGGGGCTGGTGTCGAAGGCGATTTCGAAGCCGACGCCCTCGGGCAGCGCCGGGGTCAGCCGCTCCAGCGTGGCGCGCACCTCCTGCGCGGTGCGCACGGCATTGGCACCGTCGGCAAGGTTCACGCCGAAACCCGCCGCCACCTCGCCATTGAAGCGCGAACCGCCGGAATAGCTGGACAGGCCGATCTCGACCCTGGCCACATCGGCCAGCCGCACCACGCTGCCATCGGTATCGGTCTTGAGGATGATGGCGCGGAAATCCTCGACGCTGGTCAGCTGGCTCTGCGCGGTGACATTGGCGGTGAACTGCTGGCCGCGCACCGTGGGCTGGTCGCCCAGCGAGCCCACCGAGACGGTGGTGTTCTGCGCCTCGACCGCCGAGACCACGTCCTGCGGCGTCAGCTGGAAGCGCACCAGCGACAGCGGATCGAGCCAGATGCGCATGGCATAGCCCGAGCCGAAGACGTTCAGCCCGCCGACGCCGGGCGTGCGCTGCACCGGGCCCTCGACCATGTCGGTCAGCAGATCGCCCAGCTGCATGGTGTCGTAATGCCCGTCGCGCGAGACGATGGCCCCGACCATCAGGATCGAGGAGGTCGAGCGCGTCACCGTCACCCCCGATTGCCGCACGGCATTGGGCAGGCGGCGCTCGATCTGGGCGACCTGGGTCTGCACCTCGTTCTGGGCCGTCACCGGGTCGGTATCCGACGAGAAGGTCATGGTGATCGAACTGCGCCCGCGCGAGGAACTGGCCTCCATGTAAAGCAGCCCGTCGATGCCGGAGAGCCCGTCCTCGATCACCTGGGTGACCGAGCTTTGCACCGCCTCGGCGGTGGCGCCGGGATAGGAGGCACCGATGCGGATCGTCGGCGGCGCGATGTCGGGATATTGCGTGATCGGCAGCCGGGTGAGCGCGAAGGCCCCGGCCAGCATGGTGACGATGGCCAGCACCCAGGCAAAGACCGGGCGCGAGATGAAGAATACACCCATGGCTCAGCCCCCCGTGGCGGGCTGCGGCACCGGCGCCGCCGAGGCGGCGGGCGATGGCCTGCCGTCGGCGCCCGGCCCTCCGGCCGGGGCAGGCGCATCCTGGCCGGCGGGGCTGTCGGGACTGTCCGAGGACCCCGCGCCCGGCGCAGGATCGGCGGCAGGCGGAGACTCTGCATTCTGGCCGCCGGAACCGCTCGCAGGCTCCGCGTCCGGGGTGGCATCGGCCTCGGCCGGCGCCTCCTCATCCGGCGCGGCACCGGCGGCACCGGCCTGCGGCAGATCCGTCACCACGCCATCGGCGGAAATCTCCACCGGCACCGGCGTCACCTCGGTGCCGTCGCGCAGGTTTTCCAGCCCGTCGACGATGATCGGGTCGCCGGCCTCGACGCCGGCGGTCACCACCCAGGCATTGTCCGACACCCCGGCCTCGGTCAGCACCACCTGCACCGCGCGGCCGTCGCGCACCGTGAACGCCGTCAGCCGCCCGTCGGCCGAGCGCGAGGTCGCCCGCTGCGGCACCAGCACCGCCCGCGTCGTGCCCAGCGTCACCTGCACCCGCAGGAACTGGCCGGGCAGGATCAGGTGGTCGGGATTGTCGAAAGCAAAGCGGAACATGGCCGTGCCGGTGGTGGTCGAGACCGCGGTGCCGCGGCTGACCATATGACCGTTGCCCTCGTGCATGCGGCCGTTCTCCAGCGTCAGGCGCACGCCGAGGCCGGCGCCCGGCTGCAACTCGCTGGCGCGAAAGCGGTCGCGGGTGCGCAGCATGGCGGCGCTGGATTCGGTCACGTCGACATAGATCGGGTCGATGCGCCGCACCACGGTCAGCGGATCGGCCTGATTGGCGGTGACGATGGCGCCGATCGAGACCTCGGGGATCTCGGCCATGCCGTCGATGGGGCTGCGCACCAGAGTGCGGTCGAGGTCGAGCTGCGCCACCTGCGCCTGCGCCTGCGCGGCGCTCAGCGAGGCCTCGGCCTGGGCCAGCGCCAGCTCCGCCGCCTCCACCGCCGCCTGGGTCGAGCCGACGCCGACCAGCGAGCGCGCCCGCTTCAGCGTCGATTGCGCGGTGGCGACGGCGGCCTCGGCCTGCCGCACCCCCGCCTCGGCCGAGGTCAGCGCGGCGCGATAGGTGTCGTCCTCGATGCGGAACATGGCATCGCCGGCGGTGATTGGCCGGCCGGGGTCATAGAGGATCTCGGCGATCATGCCGCTGACCCGCGGGCGGATGTCGGCGGTCTGCCAGGCGACGGCCCGGCCGGGCAGCGTCACCGAATAGGGCACGTCCTGCGTGGCGAGGGTGATGGTGCCGACCTCGGTGGGGCCTGCGGGGGTGCCGAAGCCGCCGGGACCGCCCGCCGTCTGGGCGGGCGCAGACGTGGCCGTTGCCGTCAAGAGGGCCAGAACCGCCCCGGCAATTACACGAAGATTCATGGTCGTCCGTTCTGCTGGGGGGCGCGCGCCCCCTTGCTTGATGTCCCCGCCTCGATTTGACCCATGCCGGGCGGTGCTTGCAACCACTCACCGTCGCGTTCACGCGATTGCGTGGCGGTGCCGACACCCGCATCGCCCCGGCGGGCCGCCGCATCCGGGCACCCCGCCCCGGATCGCGGCGGCCGGATGCGGCCCGGCGTCACGGGCGGCCGGCCCGGCCGCGCCCCGGCGATCGCAGGCCGCACCGCCCCTCGCCCCCTACCGGCCGCGCCCTGCCCTGCCGCTCCATCCCTCCCTTGACGGCATCGGCGCCGCGGCGCATCGTCGCGCCGTTCCGGCGACAGGAGGCGCGCATGAAGCTGCTTTATTCCCCCACCTCACCCTATGCGCGCAAAGTGCTGGTGCTGGCCCACGAGGCCGGCATCGGGCTGGAGGTCGAGGCCGGCTCCGGCTCGCCCACCGCCCGCAATCCCAAGGTCGCGGCGCAGAACCCGCTGGGCAAGATCCCGGTGCTGCTGACCGATCAGGGGCCGCTCTATGACAGCCGGGTGATCTGCCAGTATCTGGACACGCTGCATCAGGGCCGGCGGCTCTATCCCGAGGGCGCGGCGCGTTTCGTGGCGCTGCGGCGCGAAGCGCTGGCCGATGGGCTGCTGGATGCGGCGCTGCTGGCCCGCTACGAGACCACCCGGCCGGAGGAAAAGGTCTGGTCCGACTGGTACGACGGCCAGGTGACCAAGATGAAGGCGGCGCTGGACCAGATGGAAACCGACCTGCCCGACGCGGTGGACATCGGCGCCATCGCCTATGGCTGCGCGCTGGGCTATGTGGATTTCCGCTTTGCCGCGCTGAGCTGGCGCGACAGCCATCCCCGGCTGGCCGCCTGGGAGGCCGAATTCGCCGCCCGCCCCTCGATGCAGGCGACCCGCATCCCGGAATGAGGCGCCCACGCGATATGCGGGGCGCAGAGCCGCCTCGGCAGGGCGGCTCATCGGTAAACGCGGAGCGGGTGGGGGCGGCACAACGCACGCCCGCATGGCGCGCCAGGGCAGCATGCACGCGCGAGGTGCCGGGAGCCTGACCTATCCCTACCCCACCGCGTCTTCGCCGGCGCATCATATGCGCGCAAGGTTCCGGCCGGCGCCGCTGTGACCGGGGCGCCCGGCCCCCCATGCGCGCGCTGGTGCCGACGCGGCCGGCCGCCCGCCACATTCCGACAGAAATCCCCCGCCGCCATCTTGCCCGGCCGGCGCGGATCGCTTAGCCGGAGGCCATGCGTATCCTCTATCTTGGCGATGTGATGGGCCGGGCCGGGCGGCGGGCGATCACCGAAGGGCTGGCGCCGCTGAAGGCGCGGCTGAAGGTCGATTTCACCGTGGTCAACGGCGAGAACGCCTCGGGCGGCATGGGCCTGTCGGGGCCGCATGCAAAGCTCCTGCTGGAGGCCGGGGCCGACTGCATCACCCTGGGCGACCATGCCTTCGACCAGAAGGACATGGCCGGCTTCATCCAGACCGAGCCGCGGGTGCTGCGGCCGCTGAACATCGGCCGCGATGCGCCGGGCCGGGGCGCGGCGGTGTTCGAGGCCAGCCGCGGCCGCAAGGTGCTGGTCGTGCAGGCGCTGGGCCGGGTGTTCATGCGCCAGCCCTATGACGACCCGTTCTCGGCCCTGGATGCCGAGTTGCGCCGGCATGTGCTGGGCGGCGCCGTGCAGGCCACGGTGGTCGACATCCATGCCGAGGCGACCTCGGAAAAGATGGCCATCGGCCATTGGTGCGACGGTCGCGCCAGCCTGATCGCCGGCACCCATACTCATGTGCCGACCGCCGACACCACCATCCTGCCCAAGGGCAGCGGCTTTCAGTCCGACCTCGGCATGTGCGGCGATTATGACAGCGTGATCGGCATGGCCAAGGAGGAGCCGATGCGCCGCTTCATCACCGGCCTGTCGCGCGACCGTTTCACGCCGGCCGAAGGCCCGGCCACGCTGTGCGGGGTGCTGGTGGAGACCGACGACCGCAGCGGGCTGGCCCGGGCGATCTGGCCGATCCGCGAGGGCGGCCGCCTGGCGCAATCGGCCGGCCCGGCCTGAGGACCGCCCCGGGCCGGGGCCTCGGTCACCAGCCGGTCGGGGACGACGGCCGAGGTCTTGATCACCCGCAGCCGAGATTGTCCTCCAGGACCTGCAACCCGCCGTAACGGCTGGAATGGCTCGGAAACCGGGCGCAGGATGGCAGTGTTCAGGCTGTCGGCGGGCGCATCGCATCAGACCAGATCGCCATCCAGCCCCGGCTCGGTGCGGTAGCATACCAGCCCCGGCCCGGCCACCGCGGGACAATTCGCCGATGAGGCACACCGCCGGGCCACGGCGGTTGCGACGCAGCGGCGGCCGCCGGCGCCGCGCCGGCAGCAAGGCCGGTTCCCGCGTATCCCGCTTGCATAATGGGCGGTTTTCGGCAAGATCGCCCCCCGGCCCGCAGCGATCCCGCGGGTGCCGCTGATGAGGCCTCGATGCTCGGGTTCGAACTGACCGGCGATGCCGCCGCCATTGCTGCGCTGGTGATCGTCGGGCTGTCCTTCCTGGCCTTCCTGCGCGAGGCGTATCCCGCCGAAGTCGTCGCCATGACCGCCGCCGGTGCCATGCTGGTGCTGGGGCTGCTGCCGGTCAGCGCGGCGGCCGCGACGCTCTCGAACTCGGCGCCCTGGACCATCGCCTTCATGTTCATCATCATGGGCGCCCTGCTGCGCACCGGGGCGCTGGACGTGATGGCCAAGCATATCGGCGCCCGCGCCGATACCCATCCCCGCGCCACCGTGCTGCTGATGTTTCTGGCGCTGGTGCCGGCCTCGGCGATCATGAACAACACCCCGGTTGTGGCGGTGATGATCCCCATCGTCATCCAGGTCGGGCACAAGGCCGGCATCGCCCCCTCGCGCCTGCTGATGCCGCTCAGCTACATGACGGTGATGGCCGGGATGATCACGCTGCTGGGCACCTCGACCAACCTGCTGGTCGACGGCATCGTGCAGGAGCGCGGCCTGCCCGCCTTCGGCATCCTGGAGATCGCGCCGGTGGGCATCGCCATCACCGCGGTGGGCGGGCTGTTCCTGGCCCTGGTCGGCCCGCGGCTGGTGCCCGAGCGCAACACCATGTCGATGCTGACCGGCCCGCGCAAGAAGATGAAGTATTTCACCGAGATCGCGGTGCCGGAGGGCTCGTCGCTGATCGGCACGCCGGTGCTGGAGGTGGGGCTGTTCAAGCCCGACGGCATCCGCGTCATCGACGTGCTGCGCGGCGATGCCTCGCTGCGGCGCAACCTCGAGGCGGCGGTGCTGGAGCCGGGCGACCGCGTGGTGCTGCGCACCGAGATGTCGGACCTGCTGGAATTGCAGACCCATCGCGAGGTGCGGCCGGTGGACAAGCTGTCCTCGGTGCAGACCGAGACGGTGGAGATCCTGATCTCGCCCGGCGCGCGGCTGATCGGGCGTCGGCTGGGCGACCTGCGACTGCGCCGCCGCTACGGCGTCTATGTGCTGGCCGCGCATCGCCGCAACCAGAATATCGGCCGGCAGCTGGAGGATCTGGAGATCCGCGTCGGCGACACCCTGCTGGTCGAGGGCCGGCCGGAGGATATTTCCCGCCTCGCCGCCGATTTCGACATCGTGGACGTGTCGCGACCCTCGGCCAAGGCCTATCGGCGCAAGGCCATGCCCTTCGCCATCGCCGCGCTGCTGGGGGTGGTCGGGCTGGCGACGCTGGACGTGGCCCCGATCCTGGCGCTGTCCTTCCTCGCCGCCTGCATGGTGCTGCTGGCGCGCTGCGTCGATCCCGAGGAGGCCTTCGGCTTCGTCGACGGGCGGCTGATGGCGCTGATCTTTGCCATGCTCTGCGTCGGCGCCGGGCTGGAGCATACCGGCGCGGTCGAGCTGATCGTCGATGCCGTGGCACCGCTGCTGATCGGCCAGCCCGGCTTCGTCACGCTGGTCGCGGTCTATTTCCTCGGCCTGATCCTGACGGAACTGCTGTCGAACAATGCCGTGGCGGTGATCCTGACCCCCATCGCCATCAGCCTGGCCGAGGCGCTGGGCCACGACCCGCGCGCCTATGTGGTGGCGGTGATGTTCTCGGCGTCGGTCGCCTTCGCCACCCCCATCGGCTATCAGACGCATATGATGGTCTACGGGCCAGGCGGCTACAAGTTCTCGGATTTCCTGCGGGTCGGCATCCCGCTCGACATCGTCACCGGCCTGACCGCCTGCCTGGTCATCCCGCTTTTCTGGTCACTCTGAGGGTCGCGCGCGGCTTGATCGACGCCGCGCGGGCCAGTAAGAACGCCCCGATCGGGCCGCGGGGCGGTCCGCCAATTCCTGCCAGAACCGAAGGGTTTTCACCATGGCCGGCCATTCCAAATGGGCCAATATCCAGCATCGCAAGGGTCGTCAGGACGCCGCGCGGTCCAAGCTGTTTTCCAAGCTGTCGAAAGAGATCACCGTCGCCGCCAAGATGGGCGATCCCGACCCCGACAAGAACCCCCGCCTGCGCCTGGCGGTCAAGGAGGCGCGCTCGAACTCGATGCCGCGCGACGTGATCGAACGCGCCATCAAGAAATCGCAAGGCGGCGATGCCGACAGCTATGAGGAGATCCGCTACGAGGGCTACGGCCCCGGCGGCATCGCCATCATGGTCGAGGCGATGACCGACAACCGCAACCGCACCGCCTCGAACGTGCGCAGCTATTTCACCAAGTCGGGCGGCGATCTGGGCCAGACCGGCTCGGTCGCCTTCATGTTCGACCGCGTGGGCGAGATCATGTATCCCGCCAGCGCCGGCGATGCCGACACGGTGATGCTGGCCGCCATCGAGGCCGGCGCCAGCGACGTGCAGTCGGACGAGGACGGCCACTGGATCTATTGCGGCGATACCGACCTCAACGAGGTCTCGACCGCGCTGGAGGCCACCCTTGGCGAATCCGAGACCGCCAAGCTGATCTGGAAGCCACAGGCCCCGACCGAGATCACCGATCTGGAGGCCGCGCAAAAGCTGATGCGGCTGATCGACATGCTGGAGGACGATGACGACGTGCAGAACGTCACCGGCAATTTCGACCTGTCGGAGGCGGTGGCGGCGCAGCTCTGACGCGCCCCGCCCTGACCCGCACGCAAGGGGCGCCCGCGGGCGCCCCTTTTTCATGGCCCGCGCCGTAGGGCTGGGCCAAGGCCGGCAGATCGCGGCGCCGGGCAGTTGAGGGCTTGCGAGCCTGCGGCTGCACCATGGCGCCGATGCTGATATGACCCACGCGCAAGGCCGAGCGCAGCGCCGGGGAATTGGCCGCCGGGACACCGATCAAAACGCCGGTCCGGCGCCGGGCGGTTCAGGGTTTGCGGGCCAGTGCTTGCACCATGGCGCCGATGCCGATATGGCCCTCACCCTCGGCCAGCGGGCGCCGCACCTCGCGCAGGATCTCGAAATCAAGCCCGGCTAGCTCCTGCCGCAGAAGGTCGGCCTGCCACAGCCATGCGGGATCGCCCGGCCCGCCGCTGTCGAGATGGACCTGCTCGGCGCCGAATCCTTCGAGGATCAGCACCCCGCCCGGCCGCAGCGCCTGCACGATCCCGGCATTGACCCGCCGGCGCAGCTCCGGCGGCAGGTGGCAAAAGCAGTTCACGATCCCGTCCCACTCGCCGGGCGCCAGGTGATAGTCGTTCAGGTCGGCCAGCACGGTCTCGACGGCAAGGCCGCGGCCGGCGGCCAGCCGCCGCACCTTCTCCAGCCCCACCGCCGACCCGTCCAGGGCGGTCACGGCCAGGCCCAGCCCGGCAAGATGGGCGGCATTGCGCCCCTCGCCCTCGCCGATCGACAGCACCCGCCCGCCGGCCGGGATCGCCCCGGCCTGCGCGCGCAGGAAATCGTTGGGTTCGGTGCCGTAGCGATAGGTCTCGCCGGCGTAAAGCGTGTCCCAGAATTCTGACATGGCAGTCTCCGCGGTCGTGATGCAAGGGTGGACCGGGCGAAGGCTGGGCCTTGGATCAGAAGCTTACCACCACGCCGGGCAGGTTCAACTCTGCCACCAGGTCGCGCAATTCCTGCCTCGCGGCGATATTGGACATCGACAGCTGCGCCGTGCCCAGGTCGCGCAGATCCAGCAGGGTCAGCCCGCGCGGGAACAACTCGCGAAAGATCACCCGCTCGGCAAAGCCGGGGGCGACGCGAAAGCCGATGCGCTTGGACAGCTTGGCCAGCGCGCTGCCGACCTTGCGCTTGTTGTGCATCTCCTGGGTGCCGAGGCGGTTGCGCAGCACCAGCCAGTCGATCGGCGGCGCCCCGGCCCGCGCCCGCAGCTGCCGCGCCTGCCAGACCATCTCGGCATAGACCGAGGGGCCGAGGATCTTGCCCTCCGGCGAGATGCGCGCCAGCAGGTCGAAGTCGATGAAGCTGTCGTTCATCGGCGTGACCAGCGTGTCGGCCAGGGTATGCGCCATCTGGCTCAGCCGGGTATGGCTGCCCGGACAGTCGAGCAGGATGAAGTCGCATTGCGGCTCCAGCTCGGCCAGCGCATGTGAGAGCGGATCGGTGTCGTCGGTGCTGGCGGAGGCCAGCCTGCCCAGCAGCGGCGTCGGCAGCTGGATCCCCTCGCGCGCCATCCAGGCGGTGCGGTTCTCCAGATAGCGGCCGAAGCTGCGCTGGCGGATGTCGAGGTCCAGCGCCCCCACCCGATGCCCCATCCGCGCCAGCGCGGTGGCGATATGCATCGAGGTGGTGGATTTGCCCGAGCCGCCCTTCTCGTTGCCGATGACGATGATATGCGTCACGCCCTGTTCCCTGCCGTCGCTGTGCCTGCGGCGGGCAGATTAGCCAGCCGGGCCGGGACAGGAAAGCCGGGCAAGGGCATTTCGCGGTGCCGGCGTTGCGCAAAAGCCTGCGCCCCGGAAAACCGCTTGACGCAAGCGGGCGGCACCGGTAATCAGCCCCTCGTTCCCGGCCCGCTGCCGGGGCAAGGGCGACGTGCTGCAAGGTGCGGCAGCGGACTGTAACTCCGCCGGGGAGACCCATGCCTGGTTCGATTCCAGGGTCGCCCACCATCTTTCAAGACAATCATCCAGTATGAACCTCAGAGATGGCGGGAGCGCCTCCGGGTGCGCATGCAGCCATGATATGAGCAAGGGGTTTCAGGCTCCTGCCCCCATGCATGTCCCGTGAGGTTATGCGGGCGTCATCAAGCGCCCCACGATGGGCACCATCTGGAATAACGTGCCCGCCGCAATCAGCCGCAGCCCCCGCTGCGCTCCACGCGAGGATGCGAGCAGGTTCTGAACCGCGGGAAGCCGCAGGTTTTCTTCTGAGGAATCCGAACCGAAGCGTGCCTGTCCGATGCGAATTGCATCCTCCTCGCGCAGGAATACCGCCCTGGCTGTGCGTCCCGCCCCGAACAGGGTCAGAGCGAGGCCGATCAAGGAAAGAACATCTCCGTCCATGCACGATGCCCGCGCCCCGGGGCATCGGTCAACGGATGGCGACAGCCGCCCCCTGGGCAAGATGCACCCCAACCAGGCTGTCGGACTGCCTGCCGGCAAGGCACAGTTGAATTCGGTCACCCGGCTGGGCGGCCCCGCGTTTCCTTCGCGCACCGTATCCCCGATCCCAGCCGCCGGATGCTTGCGCGCCGCGGGCGAAGCGGGTCTAACGGGGCCGCAATCATGAGGGGGGCGGATATGGCACGGGCGCGGGAATGGGGACTGGTGACGGGCGGCATGGCGCCGGGGGCGCTGAATGCGATCACCGATGTCCCGGGGGTGCGTGTCGGCCATGTCACCCGTCAGGCGCCGGGCCTGAATACCGGCGTCACCGCAATCATTCCCGCCCCCGGCAACCTGTTCGCGCAGAAGCTGACCGCCGCCGTCGAGGTCATCAACGGCTTCGGCAAGAGCGCCGGGCTGATGCAGTTGGCCGAGCTGGGCACGCTGGAAACCCCGATCCTGCTGACCAATACCTTCGGCGTCGGCACCTGCGTCAATGCGCTGATCCGGGCGGCGATCGACGAGAACCCGCAGATCGGGCGCCGGACCTCGACCGTCAATGCCGTGGTGGGCGAGTGCAACGATGGCGGGCTTTCCGACATCCAGGCGCTGGCGGTGACCGAGGATGACGCCCGCGCGGCACTGGCGGCGGCGGGCCCGTCGGTCGCTGAGGGCTCGGTCGGGGCCGGCACCGGGATGATCTGCTTCGGCTTCAAGGGCGGCATCGGCACCGCCTCGCGCCGGCTGGAGGTGGCAGGGGCGGCGCGGCATCTGGGGGTGCTGGTGCTGGCGAATTTCGGGGCAGCGGGGGATCTGGTGCTGCCGGACGGCCGCCGCCCCGATCCACGCCAGCCGGTCGAAGCCGAGAAGGGCTCGATCATCGTGGTGCTGGCGTGCGATGTGCCGGTGGACCAGCGGCAGCTGGCCCGCATTTGCCGCCGCGCCGGCGCCGGGATCGCGCGGCTGGGCGCGTTCTGGGGCCATGGCAGCGGCGATGTGGTGATCGGCTTCACCACCGCCAACCGGGTGGCCCATGCGCCGGAGACCGAGCTGGCGCCGATGCAGCGGCTGGCCGAGAGCCGCATCGACGACTTGTTCCGCGCCGCGGCCGAGGCGACGCAGGAGGCGATCCTGAACGCGCTCTGCGCGGCCCAGCCCGTCACCGGGCCGGAGGGCGCCACGCGGCCGCTGCTGTCGGACTGGCTGGCGGCGAATCCGTAGAAACCGTCCCGAAAGACGACCGGTGTTCCGAAAGAAACGGGGCCGGAATGCCGTGCATTCCGGCCCCGTTCCGTCCCGGCCCTAGGCCCCCCAGGTCGCCTCCAGCACCCGCAGCCAGTTGCCATGGGTGATCCGGGCCAGATCCTCGCCGCAATAGCCGCCCGCCTCCAGCGCCGCGACCAGCGCCGGCAGGCCGGCGGCATCGCCGATCGCCGCCGGGATGGTGGTGCCGTCGAAATCCGAGCCCAGCGCCACATGCTCGATGCCGATGCGCTCCACGATATAGTCGACATGGCGCACCATCTGCTCCAGCGGCAGGGCCACGTCGCGCTCGCCCTTCTCGTGCAGGAAGCCGACGCCGAAATTGATGCCGATCAGGCCGCCGGTATCGCGGATCGCGTCCAGTTGCCGGTCGGTGGCATTGCGGCTGTGGCGGCAGAGCGCGTTGACGTTCGAGTGGCTGGCGACCAGCGGCGCGGTGGAGATCGCCGCCACGTCCCAGAACCCGGCATCGTTCATATGCGACAGGTCCACCATCACCCGCAATTCGTTGCAGACCCGCACCAGATCCTTGCCGGCCGCGGTGAGCCCCGGCCCGATATCAGGCGAGGACGGGAACCGGAACGGAACGCCATGGGCGAAGATGTTGGGCCGCGACCAGACCGGCCCGAGGCTGCGCAACCCGGCCGCATGCAGCAGGTAAAGCAGGTCGAGATCGGCGGCGAAGGCCTCGACCCCCTCGATATGCATGACGGCGGCAAAGCTGCCCCCGGCCATGGCGGCGCGGATCTCGGCGGCGCTGCGGCACAGGGTCAGCGCACCCTGCCCCGCGCGCTCCAGCCGCATCAGCAGGCCGGCCATCTGCAAGGTGATGTCGGCGGCCTCGGCGCGCGGCGGCGTCGGCCAGTTGCCCTCGGCATCCTCGACCCGCTCGGAGGGCACATAGATCGCGCAAAGCCCGCCGCCCAGGCCGCCCTTGCGGGCGCGGGGGATGTCGATATGGCCGCCCTCCTCGCCGGTCAGAAAGCGCGAGGCCGCCTCGCCGCCGGCCTTCCAGATGCGCAAGAGCACATCGTTATGGCCGTCGAAGACCAGATGCGCGGG
The DNA here is from genome assembly GCA_040392885.1 of Paracoccus sp. (in: a-proteobacteria). GTDB lineage: Bacteria > Pseudomonadota > Alphaproteobacteria > Rhodobacterales > Rhodobacteraceae > Paracoccus. The sequence continues at coordinate 19,474 of JBEBVF010000023.1, forward strand.
CAGAGTTTCGGTCGCGGTCGTCATGGAAGGGCCTCCTGTCTTGCCGCGCCCTGTTTCGACCCTTGCGCCGCCGGGTGCAACCGCCCCCGGGCGCCACGGCGGATTTTTCCCCGGGGTGATGGGGCGGGCCGTGCGGGCGGCGCCTATGCCGGGACCTTGCGGGGGTGCCGTGAAGGCGGGCTGGTGCCGGGGGCGGGCGAGCCGCCACCGCCGGGGCAGAGCGCCGTTGCCCCACGAGAAGGCCCACACCACGCGAAAGGTTGCCGATGCCAGCGGAGAACCGGTGAACGCCCCCGACCGGACTGGCGCCATTGTCCGGTGAGATGCCAGCATCTCCCTGGCTCGCGACAGGGCTGGGATGCCCGAGAAGGCACAGAGCGGTTGCAGCATCCGCCGGCGCTGCCGCACGAGGATGTGCGCGACGGTTTCGTTTCGCTGGACGCGGGGTCGCTGCAGAACCCGCCGGCGGGGGCGTGGATCGGCACCGCCTGCTGCACGGCGCCGACCGGCGCCCCGCCGGGTTCCGCGGCAAGGTGCAGACGCGGCTGGCTGGGCTGCGCGACGCGACAGGCACCCTTGTCCGGAGGCGAGTCCCCGCCTATCCGTGGATGGCGCGACAGGCTGGCGACACCGGAGGGGGATTGATGGATTGGACAGCGGCGGCTGCGGCGGTCGAGGCCGCCGCCGATTGGGCCGGCGACGGGCCGGGCGGCGCGGTGCTGCTGTTCGACCGCACCGGCCTGCGGGCCACCGCGGCGGCGGGGGTGGAGAGCCTCGCCACCCGCACCCCGTTCGGCATCGACAGCGTTTCCCGCTGCGCCTCGGTGACCAAGCATGTCTTCGCCGGTTTCGTGCTGGCGCATCCGGGGTTGATCGGCCTCGACGATCCGCTGGGCCGGCACCTGCCGCAACTGGCGCCGGCCACGGCGGCGGTGACCGTGGGCCGGGCGCTGGACATGTCCGGCGGCATCCCCGACACCCGCGAATGCCTGACGCTGACCGGACATTCGATCTTTACCCAGACCCGCGCCGAGGACCTGCTGGCCTTCCATGCCGCCCTGCCCCGCCTGAACTATCCGCCGGGGAGCGAGGTGCATTACTCGAACGGCGGCTATCGGCTGGTCGAGGAGGCGATGCGGGCACACGGCCTGCGATTCGACGATTTCCTGCGCGCCGAAATCCGCGACCCCACCGGCCTGCCGATGCGCGCCGCCGAGATGTGGACCGACCCGGTGCCGGGTCTGGTCACCGGCTACTGGCATGACGGCAGCGGCTGGCGCGAGGGGGTGCAGGGCATGCACCTGTCGGCGGCGGGCAGCCTGACCGCCAGCGGCCGGGCGCTGGCCGAATGGGGCCGCCGCCTGCTGACCGGCGAGGCGGGCTTTGCCGGGCGGCTGGCGGCTCTGGGCGCCGCGCGGCCGCTGCCGGACGGGCGGGCGACCGGCTACGGGCTGGGCCTGCGCCGGCAACGGATCGGAGGGCGCGAACTGATCGGGCATGGCGGCTCGCAGCCGGGCTTCAAATGCTATCTGCTGCTGGACCCGGCCGGAGGCGCCGGGGTGGCGATCACCGCCAACCGCGACGACGTGAACGCCGCCGATCTGGCGGCACGGATCATGGCCGCGCTGCTGGGCGAGACCCTGCCGGCACCCGGCAGCGATCTGGTGCCCGGCCTCTATGTGGCGCCCGACGGTGCCGACTGGATCGAGGTCGGCGCCACCACGGTCTCGCGCCTCGACGACGAGGTGGCGGTCTATCCGGCGGAGGGCGGCGGCGTGGACAGCCTGTCGCCGACCTCCTCGTTGCGGCTGCGGATGGAGGGCGAGGCGGTGGTGGGCAGCGCGGGGATGGCGCCGGTGCGCTTTCTGCCGGTGCGCGAGGCGGCGGTCTCGCCGGGCCTCGAAGGCCGCTGGCGCCATGAATCCGGCGCGGCGCTGGAGGTGGCGGGCGGCGCGGTGGTGATGGGCGCCGGCCCGACCCGGCGCGCCATGCCCCTGCAACCGCTGGGCGGCGGGCGGCATCTGTTCACGCTGGTGGACGGGCCGTGGCGGCGGCGCATCTGCCTGCACCACGGCGCGCCCGGCCGCCTGACGCTGGCGCTGTCGCGGGCGCGGATGATCGACTATCGCGCCGATTGAGGGCCGGTGCCCTCGCGCGCCCGCACCCGGCCCAGCGCCAGCGGCACCAGCACCACCAGCGCCAGGATGCGCGCGAAATGATGCAGGGCGACGAAGGCCGGGTCATAGCCCAGCGACAGGCCGATGGCGGCCATCACCTCGACCCCGCCGGGGGCAAAAGCCACCCAGAGCTGCACCAGCGGCAGCCCGGTCAGCGCCGCGGTCAGCGCCGCGAACAGGATCGACACCGACAGCGTGACCGCCAGCATCACCGCCCCGGCCAGCGCCAGCCGCCGCAGCGAGGTGCCGCCCATGCCGCCCGCCCGCGTGCCCAGCGCGCCGCCGGCGATGACCAGGCCGCTGAACATCGCCCAGTCCGGCACCGTCCCCTCGACCCAGCCGAGGGCATGGGCGCCGGAGCTGACCAGCAGCCCGAACAGGAAGCAGGAGGCCGGGATGCGCAGCCGCTGGCCGCCGATGCCCAGCCCGAAGCTCAGCACCAGCAGCACCGTCAGCGGCACCGGCCCCATATGACTCTGCGCCGCCACCGCGCCAGTGACATCGGCATCCAGCAGCGCCGAGAGCGGCGGCACCATCAGCACCAGAAACAGCACCCGCATCACCTGCAGGCCCATGATGATGCCCACATCGCCGCGCCCCTCGATGGCCAGCGCGATCACGTTCGACATGGTGCCGGGCGCGGTGGCCAGCACCGCGGTCTCGCGGTCCAGGCCCGGCAGCCGCTGCAGGGCCAGGGTGCCCAGCCACAGCGTCGCCACCAGCGACAGCACCAGCAGGCCGAGGCTGGGCAGCCAGGCGGGCAGGCGCGCGGCCAGATCGGCGTCGATGCCGCCACCCAGCGCCACGCCGATGGTGGCGAAGCCGGCATCGCGCAGCCGCGGCGGCACCGCGCCCTTGCCGGTCAGCACCGAGAGCAGCGCCACCGTCAGGCTGGAGCCCAGCAGGGCCCCGGCCGGCACGCCCAGCACCACCGCCGCCAGCCCGCCGGCGGCGGCGGCGGCCAGCGTTCCCGCCACGATGGCCCAGCCCTGCAACATCCTGCCCCCTCGCCCGCCCGGCCCCCGCTTGCATCGGCCCGCCAGCCGGTGCAAGCGGGGGTGCCGCCCCCCGCCTCGGCGGGCGGGCCGGCGGGAACTGCGCATCGAGAGGTGGCAAAGATGGCCGCGAAACGCAAGGCCGCCGCAGGGGCCGATCCCGCGCCCTTCAACCTGCTGCTGCTGGGCCAGCAGGGCCGCATCGGCCACGAGGCGCTGGCGCTGGTGGCCAGCCTGCGCCGCGCCAGCCCCGATTTCGCCGGCCGGGTGATCGTGGCCGAGCCGCAGCCGGCCGCCGCCTGGGACGGGGTGGAGACTCGCCTGCCGCCCGAAACCCGCGCCGCGCTGGAGGTCTACGGCGCCGAGGTGGTGCCCTTCACCGCCACCCGCTTCGGCCGCGCCTATCCCTATGGCAACAAGATCGAGGCCTTGTCGGTGCTGCCCGCGGACCAGCCGTTCCTGTTTCTGGACAGCGACACCCTGGTCCTGGGCGACCTGGCCCGGGTGAAGTTCGATTTCGCGCGCCCCTCGGCCTCGATGCGGCGCAGCGGAAGCTGGCCGGAGCCGCCGCTTTACGGCCCCGGCCATGCGGATATCTGGCGCAGCCTCTATGACCGTTTCGGGCTGGATTTCGCGCCGACGCTGGACCTGTCCCAGCCCGACGAACATTGGGAGCGCTACCTCTACTTCAACGCCGGCTGGTTCTTCGGCACCGACCCGGCCGAGTTCGGGCGCCGCTATCTGGACTGGGCGGTCGCGGTGCTGGACGAGCCCGGCGACGCGCTGGCCTGCCAGCGGCTGGACGTGCATCTGGACCAGATCGTGCTGCCGCTGGTCATCCACAGCCTCGGCGGCGGTCGGCCCGGCCCGGAACTGGCGGGCATGGATGGCGATGTCACCTGCCATTACCGCTACCTCGCGCTGCTCTATGCGCGGGAATCCGATGCCGCGGTGGCGGCGATGGAGGGGCTGGCCACGGACAAGCCCGCCCGGAGGGTGCTGCGCGACTGGGACGCGTTCCGGCAGCTGGTGCTGCGCAAGGCCGGAATGAAGCGCATCCGCCCGATGTTCGACCGCGAGGAACTGCCGCCGGAGCCGGTGATCCGCAAGGCCCTGAAACAGGCCGGCTACTGGTCGCGGGATTGAGGCGGGGCGCGGTGGCGCGATTACGCATCCTGCGGTGCCGGGAGCGTAAGCAGGGGGCGCCCACAGGCCCCGATACGGCAGCGCCGTTCCTCCTGCCGGACGAAAGGCCTGCTGCTTTAGCCCCCGCGCTCGACCCGAAGTCGCTCCACCGTAAGGCGCTGCTTGCCCCTGATGGGACAACGGACCGAGCAAGGGCCATCCGGTGCGGTGCGACCGGCGGGCGTGTGCCGATACGCGGCCCACTACCATCCATGCCGAAGCAACAGGATCGTTGGAGGCTATCCCGACGCGGGCCCTTTCGGCCCGCATCCGACCGCCGGGCGCCTGCCGAAGCGGCCGCGGCAGGACGGCCCGCCGCGGCCCGCCGGCCTAGCCCAGCACCGCGTCGCAGCGGGCGCAGGTGCCGGGATGGGCGTGGCTGCCCACATCCGGCAGGATGCGCCAGCAGCGCTGGCATTTCTGGCCTTCCGCCGCCTCGAACACCACGCCGACGCCCGGCACCTCGGCCAGACGGAACGCCTCGGCCGGGGCCGGGTCGGCGGTCAGCAGCAGGTCCGAGGTGATCGAGACCTCGGCCATGTCCACGCCGCGCAGCGCCTCCAGCAGCGCTGCATCCTCGACATGCACGACCGGCGCCGCCTCCAGGCTAGCGCCGATGGTCTTGTCGGCGCGCTTGAGTTCCAGCGCGGCGGTGATCACCCGCCGGGTGCGGCGGATGGCCTCCCAGCGCGCGGCCAGCGTCTCGTCCAGCCAGGCCGCCGGCGTCTGAGGGAAATCATGCAGATGCACGCTGTCATCCTCGGAGGGGAAGCGCGACAGCCACACATCCTCGGCGGTGAAGGGCAGGATCGGCGCCAGCCACAGCGTCAGCCGGTGGAACAGCAGGTCCAGCACCGTGCGCGCCGCCCGGCGGCGGATGCTGTCAGGCGCATCGCAGTAAAGCGCGTCCTTGCGGATGTCGAAATAGAAGGCCGACAGGTCCGAGGTGGCAAAGCTGAACAGCGCCTGGAACACGCCCTGGAAGTCGTAGGCGTCATAGCCCTGCCGCACCTCCGCATCCAGCACCGCCAGCCGGTGCAGCACCCAGGCCTCCAGTTCCGGCATCTGCTCGACCGGCAGGCGCTCGGTCTCGTCCCAGCCGTTCAGCGCGCCAAGGATGAAGCGCAGCGTGTTGCGCAGCCGGCGATAGCTGTCGGCGGTGCCCTTGAGGATCTCCGGCCCGATGCGCTGGTCGGCGGTGTAATCCGCCTGCGCCACCCACAGCCGCAGGATATCGGCGCCGTATTGCTTGATGATCTCGGCCGGAACGATGGTATTGCCCAGCGACTTGGACATCTTCATGCCCTTTTCGTCGAGGGTGAAGCCATGCGTCAGCACGCCCCGATAGGGCGCCCGGCCCTTGGTCGCGCAAGCCTGCAATAGCGAGGACTGGAACCAGCCGCGATGCTGGTCGGTGCCTTCCAGGTACAGATCGGCGATGCCGTCGGGCGCGCCGTCGGCGCGGTCGCGCAGCACGAAGGCATGGGTCGAGCCAGAGTCGAACCACACGTCCAGCACGTCCATGACTTGATCCCATTCGGCGGGGTCGTGCAGGCCGTCCAGCACCTTCGCCTTGAAACCGTCCTCGAACCAGGCATCGGCGCCGCGTTCCTCGAAGGCGGCGACGATGCGGGCGTTGACCTGCGGGTCGCGCAGCAGGAAATCCGCATCGTCCGGGCGCGCGCCCTTGCGGGTAAAGAGGGTCAGCGGCACCCCCCAGGCGCGCTGGCGCGACAGCACCCAGTCGGGCCGGCCCTCAACCATGGCATGGATACGGTTGCGGCCGCTGCGCGGGGTCCAGGTCACCAGCTCGTCGATGCTGCGCAGCGCACGTTCGCGGATCGTCGCGCCCATCTGCGGGAAATCGTCGGCCAGCGGCTTGTCGATGGCGGCAAACCATTGCGGGGTGTTGCGATAGATCACCGGCGCCTTGGAGCGCCAGCTATGCGGGTAGCTGTGCTTCAGCTTGCCCTTGGCCAGCAGCGCGCCAGCATAGGCCAGTTGCTTGATGTTGCTGACATTTGCCGGGCCTTCCTTGCCCTCCGGCGTCAGGATCGCCTGGCCGCCGAACAGTGGCAGGTCGGCACGATAGCTGCCATCCGGCTCGACGTTCCAGGTCATCGGCAGGCCGTATTTCTGGCCGAGCTGATAGTCGTCGTCGCCATGGCTGGGCGCGGTATGGACAAAGCCGGTGCCGGCATCCTCGGTGACGTGATCGCCAGGCAGCAGGGGCACGTCATAGTCCCATTCGCCGTTGGCGCCTTCGGCACCGCGATAGGGATGGGCGAGGGTCAGGCCGGCCAGTTCCTCGCCGGACACGTCGCGCAGGCGGGTGAAGCCGGCAACCTTGGCGGCGGCCAGCACCCCCTCGGCCAGCGCATCGGCCAGCAGCAGCGCCTCGCCCGCCTTCGCCGTCGAACCTTCGGCCACGGCATCCACGCGGTAAAGCCCGTAGGCGATGCCCGGCCCGTAGGCCACGGCGCGGTTCTGGGGGATCGTCCACGGGGTCGTGGTCCAGATCACCACCGAAGCACCCGCCAGATCGCCCGAAGCCTCCACCGGCCGGAACCGCACCCAGACCTGATGGCTGGTATGGTCGTGATACTCGATCTCGGCCTCGGCCAGCGCGGTCTTTTCCACCGGCGACCACATCACCGGCTTGGAGCCCTGATAGAGGCTGCCGTTCATCAGCAGCTTCAGGAACTCGCCCGCGATCACCGCCTCGGCGTGGTCGGTCATGGTCAGATAGGGGTCGTCCCATTTGCCGGTGACGCCCAGACGCTTGAACTCCTCGCGCTGGATGTCGACCCAGCGGGCGGCAAAGGCGCGGCATTCCTGGCGGAACTCGACCGGGGCCACGGCATCCTTGTCGAGGCCCTTCTTCCGGTACTCCTCCTCGATCTTCCATTCGATCGGCAGGCCGTGGCAGTCCCAGCCCGGCACATAGCGCGCGTCGCGGCCCATCATCTGCTGGCTGCGGGTGATGAAGTCCTTCAGCACCTTGTTCAGCGCATGGCCGATATGCAGATGGCCGTTGGCATAGGGCGGGCCATCGTGAAGGATGAAGGGCTTGCGGTCGCCGGCCTGCGCGCGCAGGCGGTCATAGATGCCCAGCCGCTCCCAGCGGGCCAGCCAGTCGGGTTCGCGCGCGGGCAGGCCGGCGCGCATCGGGAAATCGGTCTCGGGCAGGAAAACGCTGTCGCGGTAATCGGGCGCAGCAGGAGTATCGGCGCACATGGTCGGGGTCCTGTCATCGGTGCAAGGGTCGGATAGCGGCAACCCGGCGGTGGGAAGGCTCACACCGCCGGGCTGGTAATTCGAATGATGCGACCCCGGAAATCCATGCCCTGCTCTATAAAGGCCGGGCGGGCTTGCGCAAGGCCCGCCGCGGCCCCAGATTGGCGCCATGAGCACCCCCCTGCCCCTTTTCGACGCCACGCCCGCGCAGATCGACCGCGTGGTGACGGTGTTCTATGCCGCGATCCGACGCGACCCGGTGCTGGGCCCGGTCTTTGCCAACCACGTCCATGACTGGCCCGAGCACGAGGCCAAGATCGCCCGGTTCTGGCGCAACGCCATCCTGCGCGAGGGCGGCTATGACGGCAATCCGATGCGCGTCCACCGCGCGGCGGGCGACGTGACGGCCGAGCATTTCCCGCGCTGGCTTGCGCTGTTCGACGAGGTGCTGGCCCGCCACGCCCCGGCCGAGATCGCACCGCACTGGTCGGCACTGGCGCATCGCATCGGCCGGGCGCTGTCGATGGGCCTGCGCGACCCGGCGCCGGGCGGCGTGCCGAACCTGCGGTAAAGGGGGAAGCCCAGCCGGCAACCACCTGTCCCCGCAACCCGTTCATGAGCGGGTTGACCCCGGCCAAGGTCGTCCTGCGCAGGCCATCCGGATAAAGGGCAGGGTCGGCAGCCCGGGCAGCATCCCGCCCGCGACAAACCGCGCCGGCGCGGTGATGGTCCGATCCGGCCAGGTCGGGTTGCGGTTGCTGGCGAGGACCACCAGTGATCCCGACAGCATCGCCCCGCCAGTCACCCCGGCGACCCCAGACAGCAGCCATTTCTCCGGATTCTCAATGCAGTCCCGGCATGGAGGTGAGCGGGCGAAGGTACCAAGGAGCTGAGCGGGTCATCCACATTGAAACGCTGCCTCCCCGATCGAGAAACAGCGGAGGCTGCCGGCTTGCGCGCGCCTCGCCCCCACGCTATGCCGGGCGGCATGCGGGTGTAGCTCAATGGTAGAGCCGCAGCCTTCCAAGCTGAAGACGTGGGTTCGATTCCCATCACCCGCTCCAATCCCCCCCGAAGCAAACGTTGCCGAATGTTGCGGGCGGAACCCGTCCATGGGCCACATTGCCAGTCCATCGCCTCCGTGACGGGCCGGGGAACGCAAGGGCTGCGCGGTGCCTCGCCGGCCGCGGGGGGCAACCGGGCCGCAGCACCGTCGCCGCTTGCGGCCGCCACCCGGGCCGCGCTAGCAAGATGCCGAGGCGCGGTTGTCTGCGCGGCAGGCATGCCTATATGCCGCAACAGGTCTCGCATGGCGTGGAAAGGGAACAGGATGAGCGACAGGTCCATCTCGCGGCTGGGGTTCTGGCTGCTGTTCTTCGTCACGCTCTATACCGCCTTCGGCTGGGCGGTGTGAGGGCAGGTGTTGTGGCGCATCCTCACCAGCCGGACCTTCTGGCTGGCGGTGCTGGCGCTCTATGCGGTGTGGCTGGCCACCCGGCCGCGGTCTGAAAGGAGGGCCAGCATGGCCAGACGATATGGCAGCCGCTATTCGCCCGACGGGCGCCGCGGCGACCGCGATCTGCGCGATTCCGGAGAGATGCGGCCGCCGCGCCCCTCCGATGCGGCGCGCCGGGTGCCGCGCACCGGGCGCACCATCGCCATCACCCTGGCCGCCACGCCGCTGCTGCTGGGCGCCTTCCTGGGCGATGCGCTGCATATGGGCCGCAACTTTGCCGGCTTCGCCCTCATTGCCTTCGCCATGTTCCTGACCCGCGAGGGGCTGGCGGCCGAGGCCGCCTATGATGCCCGCCGCGTCAGCCGCCGCCCGGCCATGCCGCGCAAGCTCTTCGGCATGGTGCTGACCGGGCTGGGCCTGGCGGTCTCGGCCTACGAGCCGGGGGTAAGCCTGGCGCCGCCGCTGGTGATCGCGGTAATCGGCGCGGTGCTGCACCGCATGAGCTTTGGCGGCGACCCGATGCGCGACAAGGGCATGGAGGGTTTCGACGGCATCCAGCAGGACCGGGTGATCCGAATCACCGAGGAGGGCGAGGCCTATCTGAAGGCGATGACCGATGCCGCCCTGCGCCTGCGCGACCGGCAGCTGGAGACCCGCGTCGCCAGCTTTGCCGCCACCGCGCGCGAGCTGTTCCGCAACGTGCAGGACAATCCGGCGGCGCTGGCCCCGGCGCGGCGCTATCTGGGCGTCTATCTGCTGGGCGCGCGCGATGCGACGGTGAAATTCGCCGATCAATATGCGACCCAGGCCGACCCGGCCGCCCGCGCCGAGATGCGCAAGGATTACGAGGCGCTGCTGTCCGACCTGGAGGAAAACTTCACCGCCCGCAGCCAGGCGGTGCTGGAAGGCGGGCGCGAGGATCTGGATATCGAAGTGCAGGTGCTGCGCGACCGGCTGGCCCGCGAGGGCGTGCGGGTGCCGAACGGCACCGACACGCCGCCGCCGCTGCCGCGCAAGGAATAGCCCCGCCACCGGCAGGCGACCGGACCCTCCTGCCGCCCCCCGCCACACTCCGGACAAGGCGGCGCCCCTCGCGCCCGGCCCGATCTGCACGGGAAAGAAGGCCGCGCCACCGACAGGCTTCCGGGCGGCCTTTGTCGCCGCCCCGGACCATGCCTCGGGGTTGCCGGCCCCAAGGCCACTTGCCCCGGTCACCGGCAGGCCACCACCGGAGCGCGCCCTTGCCCTGCCACCGCTTTGCGCCTTATCCGGGGGCATTCCGAACCTGTGCCGGTCCGCCATGCCCCGCTTTGCCCTGCTCATCGAATATGACGGCACGCCGTTTTCCGGCTGGCAGGCGCAGGCCGACCGGCCCTCGGTGCAGGGGGTGATCGAGGCGGCGCTGGCGCGGCTGGATGCCGGCTTTGCGCAGGGCGCCCGCATCGCCGCCGCCGGGCGCACCGATGCCGGGGTCCATGCCAGCGCCCAGACCGCCCATGCCGACCTGCTGCGCGACTGGCCGCCCTTCCGGCTGGCCGAGGCGCTGAACGCGCATCTGCGCCCGCATCCGGTCGCCATCCGCGCCTGCGCCCGCGTCGAGGAGGATTTCCACGCCCGCTTCTCGGCGTTGGAGCGGCGTTATGTGTTTCGCATCCTCAACCGCCGCGCGCCGCCGGCGCTGGAGGCCGGGCGGGTCTGGCATATCCGGCATCCGCTGGATGTCGAGCTGATGCGGCAGGGCGCGGCGCATCTGGTCGGGCGGCACGATTTCACCACCTTCCGCTCGACGCTCTGCCAGGCGAAGAGCCCGGTGAAGACGCTGGACGAGATCGGCATCGAAGCCCTCCCCCTGCCCGACGGGCAGGAAATCCGCCTGCATCTGCGGGCGCGGTCCTTCCTGCACAATCAGGTGCGCTCGATCACCGGCACGCTGGAGCGGGTCGGCGCCGGCGCCTGGCCACCCGCGCGCGTGGCCGCAGCACTGGCGGCGCGCGACCGTGCCGCCTGCGGGCCGGTCTGCCCGCCGCAGGGCCTCTATCTGTCGGGGGTCAGCTACCCGCGCGATCCCTTTGCCG
>JBEBVF010000024.1:0-29618 GCA_040392885.1 Paracoccus sp. (in: a-proteobacteria)
TGGAACGGGCCCCGCACAGGCCGGCGCCGCAAACGGTGCGTACAAGCACGCACCCTGCCATCCGAACCGGCAGCAGCTTCACGACGGGCCATGCCTCGACCGCCCATAGAGTGCGTGCTCGCACGCCGCGCCCCCGAGCGGCGGTCTCATGGGTAAGCCAGCACGGGACGATGAATGCGGAGCGGACCCCGCAGCAGCCTCGCGGATAAATCCCGAACGGGCCATGCCTCGACCGCCCGTAGGCTGCGTGCTCGCACGCACCGCGCCCCCCGAGCGGCGGTCGCGTGGGTGCATGCTGCCGGACCCGCGCGGGACCATAAACGCCGGCCCCCCCGCGCCAACCCCGGCCCGCGCCGGCGGGCTCAGTCCACCCGCGTCCAGGTCTGGGTCTTGCAGAATACCGCCACGCAGCCCTTGACCTTCAGCACCCGGCCCTCCAGCGACATCTGGCTGCGATAGGTCTTGCCGGAGCCGGGATCGAGGATGGTGCCGCCGGCAAAGCGGCCGCCGCCCTGGTCCTGCATGCCCTGGACCATGACCGTGCCCAGCTTGTCGGTCTTCAACTCCTTGCCCTGGGCGTCGAAGCTCTTGACCAGGGTGCCGCAGAAGCCGCTGGCGCAGGGGCCGAACTGCACCATGCCGACATTGCCGTCGTCATTGGCCTGGGTCTGGAAGATGCCGGAAATGCCCTGCGCCTGCGCGCCGCCGGCCAGCAGAACGGCCACAAGGGCCAGGGTGATACGGGTCATGCGGAGCCTCCCTCTCGCCGCGAAATCCTCGGACCAGCATCGGCGGCGCCGCGTGGACGATCAAGACTGACGTAGCATCACGGCGCCGCCCTTCCCTCCCGCGCCCCGGTATGGCAAAGGGCGCGCAACGCCACACCACCGCCCGCCGCCCCGCCGCCCCGCCGGAAGGCGGCCGGCACGAGATCCGGGAGCCCGCCATGATCCTCTACCCCGCCATCGACCTCAAGGACGGCCAATGCGTGCGGCTGCTGCGCGGTGACATGCAGGCGGCGACCGTGTTCGGCGACGACCCGGCCGCGCAGGCGCGCGCCTTTGCCGCAGCCGGGGCGGAATGGCTGCATCTGGTCGATCTCAACGGCGCCTTCGCCGGCCGCCCGGTCAATGCCCCGGCGGTGGAGGCGATCCTCGGCGCCGTCGCCATCCCGGTCCAGCTCGGCGGCGGCATCCGCGACATGGCGACCATCGAGGGCTGGCTGGCGCGCGGGGTGGCCCGGGTCATCCTCGGCACCGTGGCGGTCGAACAGCCGGAGCTGGTGCGCGAGGCCGCTCGTGTCTTTCCCGGCGCCATCGCCGTCGGCATCGACGCCCGCGCCGGCCGCGTCGCCACCCGCGGCTGGGCCGAGGAGACGCAGGTGATGGCCACCGACCTCGCCCGCAGCTTCGCCGACGACGGCGTGGCGGCGATCATCTATACCGATATCGACCGCGACGGCGCCATGGCCGGACCAAACATCCCGGCGACCGCGGCGCTGGCGCGGGCGGTGGAGATTCCGGTCATCGCCTCGGGCGGGGTATCCTCGCTGGCCGATCTGGAGGCGCTGAAGGCGACCGGCGTGGTCGCCGGCGCCATTTCGGGCCGGGCGCTCTATGACGGCGCCATCGACCTGGCTGCGGCATTGGCGCTGTTGCGCTGAGGCTGGACCTCGACGCCCAGTTGCGGCATATCGAAGGCCGAGAAACCGACCAGCCCGAAGGGGGTTCGCATGTGGATCGTTGACCGAGTCCTGACCTGGTGGAACGGCCAGACGCTGATGACCCAGCTGTGGACTTGGCGGCATGGCCAGAAGGTCGGCGAGGATGCGCAGGGCAATGTCTATTACCAGAACAAGGACGGCTCGCGGCGCTGGGTGATCTATAACGGCGTCAGCGAGGCCAGCAAGGTGCCCGCCGAATGGCATGGCTGGCTGCACCACACCTTTGCCGAGCCGCCGACCAGGGCCCCCTTCCCGCAGAAGCCCTGGGAACGCGAGAGCATCGAGAACCTGACCGGCACCCCGGAGGCCTATCGCCCCGCCGGCTCGATCCTGCGTGTCGATCCCAAGCCGCGCAGCGACTACGACGCATGGTCGCCGCAGTAAGCCGGCTGGCCGCGGCGCTGGCCCTGGCCGCGGCGCTGGCCGGAGGCGCCCTCGCCCAGCCGGCCCCGGACGAGGCGGCGCCGACCGCCGGGCCCGGCGACGAGCCCGCCTATCAGCCCGACCAGTCCGAGCCGCCGGTGATGGTCACCGCCGGCATCGAGGCGGTGCGCGGCAGCGGCGCGCTGCTGCGCGGCCTCGACAAGGTGACCGGCCGCACCACCGACATCGCGCTGGATCTGGGCGAGGCCCGCCGCTTCGGCCGGCTGGAGGTGCGGCTGGGCGAATGCCGCTATCCGGCCGGCAACCCGGCCTCGGATGCCTATGCCCAGCTGATCATCACCGACCTGGTGCGCAAGCAGGCGCTGTTTTCCGGCTGGATGATCGCCTCCTCGCCGGCGCTGTCGGCGCTGGACGATGCCCGCTACGACATCTGGGTGGTGTCCTGCAAGGACTGAGCCAGTAGCCGGCCCGCCGCCGATCGCCGGCCTGCGGCGGCGCTAGCGCACGGCGAGGAACCGGAGCAGTTCCTCCGCGCCCGGCATCTGATCGGGCAGCCTCGCCGGCTGCGTCAGGGCGAAATCCAGATGGGCGCGGTATTCAGTGCGGGTGATCTCGCGCCCGCCCAGGGATACCAGATGCGTGGTCAGGAACTGGGTGTCGAACAGGGTGAAGCCCCCCGCCGCCAGCGCCCAGTCGGCCCAGAGCAGCGCCAGCTTGGAGCCGTTGCGGCGCGCCGAAACCATGCTTTCCCCGAAAAACGCCCCGTTCAGGCTGATGCCGAACATCGCCCCGGCGAAGGCGCCGTCATGGGTGACCTCGAAGGCATGGGCATGGCCCATCTCGTGCAGGGCCATGTAGACGCCCAGCAGCTCGGCATTGATCCAGGTCTCGTCGCGCGCGGCGCAGGCACGCAGCGCGGCCTCGAAATCGCGGTCGAGATGCCCCTGCCAGCCGCCGCGCCGCAGCTCGCGCAGCGTCGAGCGCGAGGCATGCACGCCACCCACCGGCAGCACGCCGCGCCGGGCCGGGTCGATCCAGTGCAGTGCCTCGGCCTCGGCGCTCTCGGCCATCGGAAAGATGCCCGCCGCATAGGCGGCCAGCATCATGTCGGGGGTCAGGCGCCCGGGTGACGCGCGGCCCGCCCCCCCGCTCATGGCGCGCTCAGGCCCTGGCCTGTGCGGCCAGCCATTTCTCCAGCCAGTGGATGGAATAGGTGCCGGCGCGGATGTCGGGCTCCTCCAGCAGGGCGTTGAACAGCGGGATGGTGGTGTCCACCCCGTCGATGATCAGCTCCGACAGGGCGCGGGCCAGACGGGCCAGCGCCTCGTCGCGGTTGCGGCCATGCACGATCAGCTTGCCGATCAGGCTGTCGTAATAGGGCGGGATGACATAGCCGTCATAGATGGCGCTGTCCATGCGCACCCCGAGGCCGCCCGGCGCGTGATACTGGCTGATCCGGCCCGGACAGGGACTGAAATTCGGCAGCTTCTCGGCATTGATCCGCACCTCGATGGCATGGCCGCGGATCGACAGGTCCTCCTGCCGGAACTCCATGTCCTGGCCGGCGGCGACCAGGATCTGCTGGCGCACCAGATCGACGCCGAAGATGGCCTCGGTCACCGGATGCTCGACCTGGAGGCGGGTGTTCATCTCGATGAAATAGAACTCGCCATCCTCGTAGAGGAACTCGATGGTGCCGGCGCCGGAATAGCCGATCCGGGCCACGGCATCGGCACAGATGGCGCCGATGCGGGCGCGCTCCGCCTCGGTGATGACCGGGCCGGGGGCCTCCTCCAGCACCTTCTGGTGGCGGCGTTGCAGCGAGCAGTCGCGCTCGCCCAGATGCACGGCGCGGCCCTTGCCGTCGCCGAAGATCTGGATCTCGATATGGCGCGGGCGCTGGAGGTATTTCTCGATATAGACATCGGCATTGCCGAATGCGGCCTTGGCCTCGGAGCGCGCGGTGCGGAAGGCCACCTCCAGCGCGGATTCGTCATTGGCGACCTTCATGCCGCGGCCGCCGCCGCCGGCGGTGGCCTTGATGATCACCGGATAGCCGATCTCGGCCGCGACGACGCGGGCGGTCTCGAAATCCGGCACGCCGCCCTCGCTGCCGGGGACGCAGGGCACGCCGAGGGCGCGCATGGTCTCCTTGGCGGTGATCTTGTCGCCCATGATGCGGATATGCTCGGCCGAGGGGCCGATGAAGGTGATGCCGTGATCCTCCAGCGCCTGCACGAAGCCGGCATTCTCCGACAGGAAGCCGTAGCCGGGATGGATCGCCTGCGCCCCGCTGATCTCGCAGGCCGAGATGATCGCCGGGATCGACAGATAGCTGGCCGGCGAGGGCGGCGGCCCGATGCAGACCGATTCGTCGGCCATGCGCACATGCATGGCATCGGCATCGGCGGTGGAATGCACGGCGACGGTGGCAATGCCCATCTCGCGGCAGGCGCGGATCACCCGCAGCGCGATCTCGCCGCGATTGGCGATGAGGATCTTGTCGAACATCGGCTTACTCGACGATCATCAGCGGCGTGCCGTATTCGACCGGGGCACCGTCCTCGATCAGGATGCGCTTGACGGTGCCGGCGCGCGGGGCGGGGATGTGGTTCATGGTCTTCATCGCCTCGACGATGAGCAGGGTGTCGCCCTCGGCGACCTGCTGGCCGATCGACACGAAGGTCGCGGCCCCCGGCTCGGGCGCCAGATAGACGGTGCCGACCATGGGCGAGGTCACCGCGCCCGGCAGGCTGGCCGGGTCGGCCTCGGCGGCCGGGGCGGCGGCGGCACCACCGGCGGCGGGGGCCGGGGCGGCGCCGGCGGCCGGGGCGGCGGCATAGGCGGGCGCGGCGGCCTGCACCAGCACCTGCTTGCCCTGCTTGGACAGCGAAACGGTCAGGCGGTCGTTCTCGTCATATTCGCGCTTGACCGTCAGCTCGGTCAGCTCGTTGCGGTTGAGCAGCTCCGCAAGCGCCTGGATGAAGGCCACGTCGCCCTCATGGGTGACGGGCTCGCGCTTGTCTTGATCGTGGTCGCTCATACGGTCCTCCGGCCTTTACTGCCTGAATGGTTTGATACCGCACCTGCCGCGCGGTTTGGGGCGCGTTATACCCCGGAACGGTTTATCGCGAAAGGGGCGGTGCCGGTCGCGCCGCCTTCTCGGACAGGCCGGAACGGCCCTCCCGGCGGGCGAGCTCGGCCAGCACGTCATCGAGGGCGATGTCGCGCGCCGCCAGCATCACCAGCAGATGATAGAGCACGTCCGCCGCCTCATAGGTCAGCGCGGCCCGGTCGTCGCGCACCGCCTCGATGATGGCCTCGACCGCCTCCTCGCCGAATTTCTCGGCGCATTTCGCCGGGCCCTTGGCCAGAAGCTGGGCGGTCCAGCTGCTCGCCGGATCGGCATGCTTGCGCGCGGCCACGGTCTCGGCCAGCCGGGCCAGCGGCGACAGGTCCATGCTCATGTCAGCCGCACCGGGATGCCGGCGGCGGCCATGTGCTCCTTGACCCCGGCGATGGTGAAGGTGCCGAAATGGAACACCGAGGCCGCCAGCACCGCCGAGGCATGGCCCTCCAGCACCCCGGCCACGAAATCGTCGAGGCTGCCGACCCCGCCCGAGGCGATCACCGGCACCGGCACCGCATCGGCCACGGCGCGGGTCAGCGCCAGGTCGAAGCCGGCCTTGGTGCCGTCGCGGTCCATCGAGGTCAGCAGGATCTCGCCCGCGCCCTTTTCCGCCAGGGCCACGGCGAATTCCACCGCGTCGATGCCGGTGGCGCGGCGCCCGCCATGGGTAAAGATCTCCCACCGGCCCGGCGCCACCGCCTTGGCGTCGATGGCGGCGACGATGCACTGGCTGCCGAAATGGTCGGCACAGGCGGCGATCACGTCCGGGTTGGCGACAGCGGCCGAATTCAGGCTGACCTTGTCCGCCCCGGCCAGCAGCAGCGCGCGCACATCCTCGGGGCCGCGCACGCCGCCGCCCACGGTCAGCGGGATGAAGCAACGCTCGGCCGTGCGCCGCACCAGGTCGAACATGGTGCCGCGGTTCTCATGCGTGGCATGGATGTCGAGAAAGCACAGCTCGTCGGCGCCGGCGGCGTCATAGGCGGCCGCCGCCTCCACCGGATCGCCGGCATCGACCAGATCGACGAAATTGACGCCCTTGACGACGCGGCCATCGGCCACGTCCAGGCAGGGGATGATGCGTGTCTTCAACATGACAGGCGGCATAGCGCGCAGGCCGGGACATGAAAAGGGGGCGCGGATGCCGCACCCCCTTCATGGCCGGATTTTCCGGGATTCAACTGGCAGTGGCCTTGCCCTTGGGCGCCTCGGCATGGATCAGCAGCGGCTTGGCCGCCGGGTTGTCGACGGCCTCCTCGTTGACCACCACCTCCTCGACGCTGGCCATGCCCGGCAGTTCGAACATGGAATCGAGCAGGATCTCCTCCATGATCGAGCGCAGCCCGCGCGCGCCGGTCTTGCGCTTGATGGCGCGCCGCGCGATGGCGGCCAGCGCCTCCTCGGTGAAGGTCAGCTGCACGCCTTCCAGCTCGAACAGGCGCTGGTATTGCTTCACCAGCGCGTTCTTGGGCTCGGTCAGGATGGTGATCAGCGCCGGCTCGTCCAGATCGGTCAGGGTGGCGATCACCGGCAGGCGGCCGACGAATTCCGGGATCAGGCCGAATTTCAGCAGGTCCTCCGGCTCCAATTCCTTGAACAGCTCGCCGACGCCGCGGTCGTCGTTTTCCTGGACCGTGGCGCCGAAGCCCATCGCCGTGCCCTTCTTGCGCTGGGCGATGATCCGGTCGAGGCCCGCAAAGGCGCCGCCGCAGATGAACAGGATGTTGGTGGTGTCGACCTGGAGGAATTCCTGCTGCGGATGCTTGCGCCCGCCCTGCGGCGGAACGCTGGCGACCGTGCCCTCCATGATCTTCAGCAGCGCCTGCTGCACCCCCTCGCCCGACACGTCGCGGGTGATCGAGGGGTTGTCGGACTTGCGGGTGATCTTGTCGACCTCGTCGATATAGACGATGCCGCGCTGGGCGCGCTCGACGTTGTATTCGCTGGCCTGCAACAGCTTGAGGATGATGTTTTCCACATCCTCGCCGACATAGCCGGCCTCGGTCAGCGTCGTGGCGTCGGCCATGGTGAAGGGCACGTCGAGGATGCGGGCCAGCGTCTGCGCCAGCAGGGTCTTGCCGCAGCCGGTCGGGCCGATCAGCAGGATGTTCGACTTGGCCAGTTCGATGTCGGACTTGTCGGTATGGTTCAGGCGCTTGTAATGGTTGTGGACCGCCACCGACAGCACGCGCTTGGCATGTTCCTGGCCGATGACGAAATCGTCCAGCACCGCCATGATCTCGCGCGGGGTGGGCACGCCCTCGCCGGATTTGAGGCCGGAGGTCTTGGTTTCCTCGCGGATGATGTCCATGCACAGCTCGACGCATTCATCGCAGATGAACACGGTCGGGCCGGCAATCAGCTTGCGGACCTCGTGCTGGCTCTTGCCGCAAAAGCTGCAATAGAGCGTGTTCTTGCTGTCGCCCGACTGGTTGGCCATGCTCGTCTTCCTTTCGTCAGGGCTGCCCCTGCCCGCACGATCGGCGGTGGTGCCATCCTATGCAATGCGCCGGGGGACCACAATTCCCAATACCCCGGCGCGGGGACGCCCTCACGGGGTCGGTTCGGCCTTGCCGCGCGGCGCCACAATCGCGTCGATCAGGCCCCAGTCCTTCGCCTCCTCCGGCGACATGAAGCGGTCGCGCTCCAGCGCCGCCTCCACGTCCTCCAGGCTCTGGCCGGTATGGCTGACATAGATCTCGTTCAGGCGCCGCTTGAGCTTTTCGGTCTCGCGGGCATGGATCAGGATGTCGGTGGCCTGGCCCTGATAGCCGCCCGAGGGCTGGTGGACCATGATCCGGCTGTTGGGCAGCGAATAGCGCATGCCCTTTTCCCCCGCACAAAGCAGCAGCGAGCCCATCGAGGCCGCCTGCCCCACCACCAGCGTCGAGACGCGCGGGCGGATATACTGCATGGTGTCGTAGATCGACAGGCCCGAGGTCACCACGCCGCCGGGGCTGTTGATGTACATGGAGATGTCCTTGGAGGGGTTCTCGGCCTCCAGGAACAGCAGTTGCGCGCAGATCAGCGTCGCCATGCCGTCATGCACCGGCCCGGAGACGAAGATGATCCGCTCCTTCAGCAGGCGCGAGAAGATGTCATAGGCGCGCTCGCCCCGCGAGGTCTGCTCGACCACCATGGGGACGAGGGTGTTCATGTAAAACTCCGCCGGGTCGGTCATGTCGCGTCCTGTATCCATTCCTGCCAGACGTGCCCCGCCCGTCGCAGGCAAAACACCGACCGAGTCTTAGTGATGGCCCAGGCCGAGAACAAGGCCCGCGGTGGTCAAGCCGCGTGGAAGCGGCTAGTTTGGCACCGTCACCAATCGGGGGGCTGCATGCTTCTGTGGGTCGGCCTGGGCAATCCGGGCGCGAAATATACCGGGAATCGGCACAATATCGGCTTCATGGCGCTGGACCGGATCGCACAGGATCACGGTTTCTCGCCCTGGAAGCCGCGCTGGAACGGGCTGGCCTGCGACGGACGGCTGGGCGGGACGCGGGTCACGCTGCTCAAGCCGCAGCAGTTCATGAACCTCTCCGGCCAGTCGGTGGGCGAGGCCATGCGCTATCTGAAGCTCGATCCCGGCGCGGTGACGGTGTTCCATGACGAACTGGACCTGGCGCCGGGCAGGCTGCGGCTGAAACAGGGCGGCGGCCATGCCGGGCATAACGGGCTGCGATCCATCCACCAGCATATCGGCGAGGCCTATGGCCGCGCCCGGCTGGGCATCGGCCATCCCGGCCACAAGGATCGCGTGGTGGGCTGGGTGCTGGACGATTTCGCCAAGGCCGACCAGGACTGGCTGGACGACCTGCTGCGCGGCATTTCCGACGGCGCCCCCTGGCTGGCCGCGGGCGACGGCGCGCGGTTCCAGAGCGTGGTCGCCGAACGGGTCCATCCCGCCCGCCACGGCACCGCGCCCGAAGGCAAACGCGCGCCCCGTGCCGCAGCCGCGCCCCCTGCCCCGGCAAGCCGGACCGCAGCCACCGTCACCGCCCCCCCGGCCCCGACCGGCGGGGCCGCCGCGCCCTCGGCTACCGATCCGGCGGCAGGCGCCGCCACGCCGCCGCGGGGCACGGACCCGGCCGCTTCCGAAACCCCGCGCAGCATGGGCGAGCGCCTCGCGGCGCTGGCCCAGAGGTTCAAGCCATGATCGAACCCTCGCTCAACGTCCTCGGCACCCGGCTGGAGCCCTGCTCGCGCGAGCCGATGACCGGCTTTTACCGCAACGGCTGCTGCGATACCGGGCCGGAGGATCGCGGGCTGCATACCGTCTGCGTCATCGTCACCGCCGAATTCCTGGCGCTGTCGAAATATCTGGGCAACGATCTGACCACGCCGCGGCCGGAATTCCGCTTTCCCGGCCTCAAGCCCGGCGACCGCTGGTGCCTCTGCGCGGCGCGCTTCCTGCAGGCGGCCGAGGAACTGGCGGCGCCGCAGGTGGTGCTGGCCGCCACGCATCGCAAGACGCTGGACATCCTGCCGATGGAGCTGCTGCTGGCCCATGCCGTCGACCGGCCGGCGCCAGACGGCGGGGCCGATCAGTCGTCGTAGCCGGCCTCGGCGCGGCTTTTCCCGGCCACGTCCATGGCCAGCGTCGCCGCCATGAAGGCATCCAGATCGCCATCCAGCACGCCCTGGGTGTCGCTGGTCTCGTGCCCGGTGCGCAGGTCCTTCACCATCTGGTAGGGTTGCAGCACATAGGAGCGGATCTGGTTGCCCCAGCCGGCATCGCCCTTGGCCTCATGCGCGGCGTTGATGGCGGCGTTGCGCTTGTCCAGTTCCTGCTGGTAGAGCCGCGCCTTCAGCGCCGCCATGGCGTTGGCGCGGTTCTGGTGCTGGGATTTTTCCGAACTGGTCACCACGATCCCCGTGGGCAGGTGGGTGATGCGCACCGCCGAATCGGTGGTGTTGACGTGCTGGCCGCCGGCCCCGGTCGAGCGGTAGGTGTCGATCCGGATCTCGTTGTCGGGGATCACGATCTCGATATTGTCGTCGATGACCGGATAGACCCAGACCGAGGAAAAGCTGGTATGGCGCCGCGCGGCGCTGTCATAGGGGCTGATGCGCACCAGCCGGTGCACGCCGGATTCCGATTTCAGCCAGCCATAGGCATTGTGGCCGATGATCTTGTAGGCGGCCGACTTGATCCCGGCCTCGTCGCCGCGCGCCTCCGAGATCAGCTCGACCTCGTAGCCCTTCTTCTCGGCCCAGCGGACATACATCCGCGCCAGCATGCTGGCCCAGTCGCAGCTTTCGGTGCCGCCGGCGCCGGCATTGATCTCCAGGAAGGTGTCGTTGGCATCGGCCTCGCCATTGAGCAGCGCCTCCAGCTCCTTCTGGGCGGCCTCGGCGGCCAGCGCCTTCAGGTTGGCCTCGGCCTCGGCGACCAGATCGGCGTCCCCCTCCTCGCCGGCCAGTTCGACCATCTCGGCATTGGCCTCCAGATCGGCCTTGATGCGGCGATAGGTCCCGACCGCATCGGAAAGCTGCTGGCGCTCGCGCATCAGCTTCTGGGCGCGGGCCGGATCCGACCACAGGTCGCCATCCTCGATCATCGCGTTCATTTCCTCCAGCCGATGCGGCGCGGTGGTCCAGTCCATGCGCTGCGCCAGCAGCTTGAGCGACTTCTCGATCGCGGCGATCGTGGCCTCGGTTTCGGCGCGCATCTCGGGGAACCTCGTGACGTGTCGGGGGGTCAGGGGGTGCAGATAACGCGCGACGGGCGGCGGGGCAAGCAGGCGCTCACGCCAAGGTGTCCTTGCCAGGCCGGCGGCCGCCGCCTAGTGTCGCCGCCGCAAGAAACAGGAGACGCATGTGCTGAAGCCCCTCGCCGCCGCCCTGATGCTGGGCGCGACCGCCCTGCCCGCCCTGGCCTTCGACCCCGCGGCGATGAGCGATGCCGAACGCGCCGCCTTCGGCCAGGCGGTCCGCGACTATCTGATGGAGAACCCGGAGGTGCTGGTCGAGGCGATCACCGTGCTGGAACAGCGCCGCATGGCCGAGGAGGCCGACAACGACCTCGCCTTGGTCGCCGCCAATCACGAGGCGATCTTTGCCGACGGTCACAGCTGGGTCGGCGGCAACCCGGAAGGCAGCCTGACGCTGGTCGAGTTCGTGGACTACCGCTGCGGCGTCTGCCGCAACGTCTACGAACAGGTCGAGGGCATCGTCGCCGGCGACGGCGACATCCGCTTCATCCTCAAGGAGTTCCCGATCCTCGGGCAGGAGAGCGACATGGCCGCCCGCTTTGCCGTCGCGGTGCAGCAGATCGCCGGCGACGACATCTACAAGCAGGCGCATGACGAGCTGATGGTGATGCGCCAGCGGGTGAATGCCGAGAGCCTGGGCGCGCTGGCCGACAAGCTGGGCGTGGACAAGGAGGCGGTGTTCAACCGCATGAACACCGAGGAGGTGACCGCGGTGCTGCGCGCCAATCACCAACTGGCCGAGCGCATGGGGGTGATGGGCACGCCGACCTTCGTGATCGGCGACGAGATGCTGCGCGGCGTCCCCCGCGAGGGGCTGGAGGCGGTGATCGCCGACATCCGCGCCGGCAAGGCGGCCCCGGAGGGCGAAGGCGCAGAATCGGTGCCGGCCCAGCCGAAGGGGTGAGGGAAGTTCCTGCGGTTTCCATTTGGTAGCGGGTAGAACTGCGGATTTCGAGAATCCCCGCATCCGTCATCCAAATGGAACAGGGCCGGCCGCCCGAGAAGGCGGCAGCGGTGGCTGGCATCGTGAACCGATGCCACGCAATCAAAGAGCTGAGATAATTCCCGAGGTTCCCGCTGGTTGGCCGATAAGTCTTGAGGAATTTCTAGAACTTTCGCGTCCGTTATCAAATGGAAAAGGGGCGGCTGCACCGAAGCACGAGAGTGAGGCGGCGCGGTTGCGCAGCCAAAGAATCGGGGAAAACCCCCGCAGTTTCCGTTGATTGAGTGGCGAAACTACGAGAAATTTCCGAACCCTTTGCATCCGTCTTCAACTGGAAAAAGGGATCGACCGCGCCGACAAGGGAGCACCGGAGGACAGGAGCGCGGACATGGTGGCGCGCAGCCGAGGACTGAGAAAAATTCTCAACAGTTCCCATTTGTTAGTTGGTGAATCTGCGAGGATTCCGAGGATCTGGCATCCATCATCAATGGAAACGGTGCCAACCGCCCCGACAAGACGGCACCGGCGCATGAGAGCGCGGAAGCGGTACCGCGCAGCCGAATGGCCGGAGAGATCGGTTTAGTTTCCGCCTGTTGACAGAGAAACCTCTAAAACCCCCAGAGATCTGTCGTTACCGGCCCAATGAAAAAGGGGTCCACGACCCTATTTCCTCTTATGACAGCACGGCCTCAGCCGGCGGCCGCGACCTCCGCCTCGGCGCGTTCGGCCTCGGCTTCCAACTCGGCGGCGCGTTTCTCGACCAGCGCCACGATATGGTCGATCATGCTCTCGTTGTCCTGGCGATGGTCCTGCTTGCCGGCCAGATAGACCATGCCATGGCCGGCGCCGCCGCCGGTGAAGCCGATATCGGTCATCAGCGCCTCGCCCGGCCCGTTCACCACGCAGCCGATGATCGACAGGCTGATCGGGGTCTTGATATGCTCCAGCCGCTGTTCGAGAATCTCGACGGTGCGGATCACGTCGAAGCCCTGCCGCGCGCAGGACGGGCAGGAGATGATCTGCACCCCGCGCGTGCGCAGGCCCAGCGATTTCAGCAGTTCGAAGCCGACCTTGACCTCCTCGACCGGCTCGGCCGACAGGCTGACCCGGATGGTGTCGCCGATCCCGGCCCAGAGCAGGTTGCCGATGCCCAGCGCCGATTTCACCGTGCCGCCACGCAGCGCCCCGGCCTCGGTGATGCCCAGATGCAGGGGCGCATCGGTGGCTTCGGCCAGCTGGTAATAGGCGGCGGTGGCCAGGAACACGTCCGAGGCCTTCACGCTGATCTTGAACTCGTGGAAATCATTGTCCTGCAGCAGCTTGATATGATCGAGCGCGCTTTCCACCATCGCATCCGGGCAGGGCTCGCCGTATTTCTCCAGCAGGTGGCGCTCCAGGCTGCCGGCATTGACGCCGATACGCATCGAGCAGCCGTGGTCGCGGGCGGCGCGGATGACCTCGCGCACCCGGGCGGCATCGCCGATATTGCCGGGATTGATGCGCAGGCAGGCGGCGCCGGCCTCGGCGGCCTCGATGGCGCGCTTGTAGTGGAAATGGATGTCGGCAACGATCGGCACCGGGCTTTCCCGGCAGATCTCCTTCAGCGCCCGGGTGGTGGCCTGGTCGGGGGCCGAGATGCGCACGATGTCGGCGCCGGCCTCGGCGGCGGCGATCACCTGGGCCAGCGTGGCGCGCACGTCGCTGCCATCGGTATTGGTCATGGTCTGCACGCTGATCGGGGCGCCGCCGCCGACCGGCACCTTGCCCACCATGATCTGGCGCGACTGGCGCCGGTCGATATTGCGCCAGGGGCGGATCGGATTATGGGTCATCGCAACAGCCTGCGGGTGAGTCAAACGCACCCCCAAGGCTTTAGGCCGGCGCCCGGGTTTCGGCAACCCCGCCGCCCGTCACTTTCACTTGCGGCACGGGCTGGGTTTTCCAGTCCAGGGGCGGTCCGGGAACCGTCTTGGGCCGGGCATGAAAAACGGCGACGCTCCCGCGCTGCCACCCATCCATGCGGCAGGGGCGGCGATTTGCGGTCCCTCGGGGTGGTCAGGGAACCGTCTTGGGCCGAAATAAAAAACGGCGGCGCCCCGCGCCGCCGCCCATCCATTGCGCAAAGACCCGCGCTCACTCGCTGCCAGGCAGCGCCTCCACCTCCGGCTCGGCCGAGGCGACCAGGATCATCTGCGCCAGATCGCTGTCCTTGCTCGGATCGGCCAGGGCAAAGCGCTCGACCAGCGCCTCGGCCGACAGCGGCACCTGCTTGACCACCTGCGCGCCGGGCGCGGCCGGGCCATAGGTGCGGCCGTTGACCGCGAAATAGACCGCGCCGGAATTGCCCGCGCGCAGCATGGGCGGCGCCTCCAGCTCCGGCAGCATGAAACGCTCGCCCGCATCCATGGTCTTTTCCAGCAGCACGGTGCCGTCGGCCGCGGTCACCCGCACCCAGGCCGGGCGGGCGGCGAGGATCGCCACCCCCTCCTGCCCGGCATCGGCCAGGACCGGCGCCGCCGCTGCGGCCGTGGCCGTGGCCGGCAGTTGCGGGCCATAGCCCATCGCCTGCGCCATGCCCTCGGGCGCGGCGCTGCCGGCCGGGGGTGCCGCCTGCGCGGTGACCACCGGCGCCTCCAGCGGCCGGGTCGGGCGGCTGAGATTGGGGTCGATGGCGGCGATCGGGCTGTCGCGGGCCGGCAGTTCCGGCGTCTCCAGCATCTGCGGGCGGAAGGTCAGGTCCGACAGGTCCGGGCGCGGCAGGTCGATGGCCAGCACCTCGCCGGAGGGCGCCTCGCCGATCTCCTGCGCCGGGTCCAGCGCGGTGACCACGCCGGGCGTATCCTCGACCGGGGCGAGGCTGACCTTCTGCACCTCCTGCAGCACCGCCCAGCCACCGAAGCCGAGGCCGCAGACCAGAAGCAGCAGCACCATCAGCGAGCCGATGGCTCGCGGCTCGATCCCCGACCAGAAGCTTTCCGGCTGCGGCAGGTAGAGGGTGCGGCTGTTGGCCAGCCCGTCGGCCTCCAGCCGGGCCACGGGCCGGGTGCCCGCGGCCGCCGGCGCCATGCCATGCGGCGGCTGGAAGCCCGACTCGATGCAGAACTGGCGGAAGGTCTCCTCCGGCTCCATGCCCAGATAGCGCGCATAGCTGCGCACATAGCCGGAGACGAAGCTGGGGGTGTCGAAGGCCGACATGTCGCAATTCTCGATCGCGGCGATATAGGCGGCGCGGATGCGCAGGTCGCGCTGCACGTCCAGCAGCGACTTGCCCTTAGTGGCGCGCTCGCCGCGCATGACGTCGCCGAGCCGGACCTCGAAATCATCGAAGCCCTGCACCGCCGCCGGTTCCGCCTGGGAATCAGCCTTCCGCCCGAACATCTGCCCTGCTCAACCCCCGTTTTCGCTGCTCCCCTGATTCGGGAACCTGACGCGATTTGGTTAAAGAAACGTTATCACGCGACCGCGAGCGATACAGCCACCGGCCCGCATCATGCGACGATTTCAGCACGATTCAGCGCACAGCGCGACCAAAGTGCATCAATCGCCCGCACCAGCCGGTCGATCTGGGCCGCGTCATGCAACGGCGACGGGGTAAAGCGCAAGCGCTCGGTACCGCGGGGGACGGTGGGAAAATTGATCGGCTGGACATAGAGGCCGAACTCCTCCAGCAGCCGGTCCGACAGCAGCTTGCAATGCACCGGATCGCCGACATGCACCGGCACGATATGGCTGCCATGGTCGATGAAGGGCAGCCCCGCCGCCCGCAGCCGGGTCTTGAGGATGCGGGCATGGGCCTGCTGGGCGGCGCGCAGCCCCACCCCTTCCGGCCCCTTCAGCACCCGGATCGCCTCGGCCGCGCCCGCGGTCACCACCGGCGGCAGCGAGGTGGTGAAGATGAAGCCCGGCGCATAGGAGCGGATGGCGTCCATCATTCGGGCGCTGCCGGTGACATAGCCGCCGAACACGCCGAAGGCCTTGCCCAGGGTGCCGTTGATCATGTCGATGCGCGGCGCCAGCCCATCGCGCTCGGACACGCCGCCGCCGCGCGGGCCATACATGCCGACCGCATGCACCTCGTCCAGATAGGTCAGGGCGCCGAATTCCTCGGCCAGGTCGCAGATCGCGGCGATGGGGCCGAAATCGCCATCCATGGAATAGACCGACTCGAAGGCGATCAGCTTGGGCGCCGCCGGGTCGTCGGCCTCCAGCAATTCGCGCAGATGCGCCACGTCGTTGTGGCGGAAGATGCGCTTGGCGCCGCCGTTGCGGCGGATGCCCTCGATCATCGAGGCATGGTTGAGCGCGTCGGAATAGATGATCAGCCCCGGAAACAGCACCGGCAGCGTGCTGAGCGTGGCATCGTTGGCGACATAGGCGCTGGAGAACACCAGCGCCGCCTCCTTGCCGTGCAGGTCGGCCAGCTCGGCCTCCAGCGCCTTGTGATAGCGGGTGGTGCCGGAGATGTTGCGCGTCCCCCCCGAGCCGGCGCCGGCGGTGTCCAGCGCCTCGTGCATCGCCGCCAGCACCGCGGGGTGCTGGCCCATGCCGAGATAGTCGTTGCCGCACCAGACGGTGATGTCCTGCCGGGTGCCGTCGGGACGGTGCCAGACGGCTTCGGGAAAGGCGCCCTTGCGGCGTTCGATGTCGATGAAGGTGCGATAGCGGCCTTCCTCGTGCAGGCGCGAAAGGGCGGTGTC
Organism: Paracoccus sp. (in: a-proteobacteria); assembly: GCA_040392885.1. Classification (GTDB taxonomy): domain Bacteria; phylum Pseudomonadota; class Alphaproteobacteria; order Rhodobacterales; family Rhodobacteraceae; genus Paracoccus. The sequence goes on from JBEBVF010000024.1 coordinate 16,592, forward strand.
GAGGGCGGTGGCGATTTCCATGGCGGGTCTCTTGTCAGCAAGGTGGCGGGCGATCATTGTCGGGCTCACTCCCTGATCAGTAAGGCTTGCCGCGCCGTTTTTACAGGGCCAATCCGGGACATGACGCCCCGGCAACCGCGGAAGGAAAGGAACCAGGATGACCAAGGACACCCGGCTGGAGGAGGTGCTGGCCGCGATCGACGCCGGCCAGATGCAGGCCCTGACGCGGTTGCAGGCACTGCTGCGCATCCCCTCGATCTCGACCGACCCGGCCCATGCGGCCGATTGCCGCGCCGCCGCCGAATGGCTGGCGGCGGAGCTGGCGGGGATGGGATTCGACGCCTCGGTGCGGCCGACGGCGGGGCATCCGATGGTGGTGGCGCATTCGCCGCGCACCGAGGGGCCGGACGCGCCGCGCCGCATCCTGTTCTATGGCCATTACGACGTGCAGCCGGTCGATCCGCTGGAGCTGTGGGACCGGCCGCCCTTCGACCCGGCCATCGAGGACACGCCGAACGGCAAGGTGCTGCGCGGCCGCGGCGCCAGCGACGACAAGGGCCAGCTGATGACCTTCGTCGAGGCGTTCCGGGCCTGGGCGCAGGTGCATGGCCGCCTGCCCGAGAACATCTCGATCCTGCTGGAGGGCGAGGAGGAGAGCGGCTCGCCCTCGCTCGATGCCTTCCTGGCCGAGAACCGCGAGGAGTTGAGCCTCGATCTGGCGGCGATCTGCGATACCGGGCTGTTTTCGGACGGCCGCCCGGCGATCACCACCCAGCTGCGCGGGCTGATGGGCGACGAGATCGTCGTCACCGCCGCCAGCCGCGACCTGCATTCCGGCAGCTATGGCGGGCTGGCCGCCAACCCGATCCAGGTCCTGGTCAATGCGCTGGCCACGATCAAGGATGCGCGCGGCCATGTCACCCTGCCCGGCTTCTATGACGGGGTGCCGGAGATTTCCAACGCGCTGCGCAACGACTGGGAAAACCTCGGCTTCGATGCCGGCGCGTTCCTCGGCAAGGTCGGGCTGGCCGAGCCGATCGGCGAGGCCGGGCGCACACCGCTGGAAATGCTCTGGGCGCGGCCGACCTTCGAGATCAACGGCATCAGCGGCGGCTATACCGGCGAGGGGTTCAAGACCGTGCTGCCGGCGCAGGCGCGGGCCAAGATCTCGTTCCGGCTGACCGGCCACCAGGACCCGAGCGCGATCCGCGCGGCGTTCCGCGCCCGCATCCGCTCGATGATCCCCGCCGACTGCACGGTCGAGTTCATCGGCCACGGCAATTCGCCGGCCGGGCTGATGGATACCAGCGACCCGGCCTTCGCGGCGGCACGGACGGCGCTGAGCGAGGAATGGGGCCGCGAGGCCGCCTATATCGGCGCCGGCGGCTCGATCCCCATCGCCGGGGCGTTCAAGACCGAGCTGGGCATGGACACGATGCTGATCGGCTTTGCCCACGACGACGACCAGATCCATTCGCCGAACGAGAAGTACGATCTCGACAGCTTCCACAAGGGCACCCGCAGCTGGGCGCGGATCGTGGCGGCCCTGCGCTAGCCGCAAGGGGTGCGTGCGTGCGCGCACCCTACGGGCGGCGGGCGGAACCTGTCCCCCGCCCGCCGCTGCCGCCCGGGCGACGGCGCCGAAGGATGCGTGCCGACGCGCACCCTCCCTTCTGTGCCGAAAGCGGGCCCGATGCGGTCCCTCATCGGCCACTCCGCAGGAAGGCCCCGTAGGGTGCGGGCTCGCACACACTTTCCCGTCCTGCCGGAGAAACGATGTAGCATTTCATCCGCCAACTGCAGGAAAGCGCCGTAGGGCGCGTGCTCGCACGCACCGTCCCGGCATGTCGGGAAAACGATGTGGCCGCTCACCAGCCATTCGTACGAATGCGCCGTGAGATCCGTGCTGGCACGCGCTTCTCGCGCGGGTCTGCGGGACGGCGGCAGGGTGCGTACTCGCGCGCACCTTCCCGCCCTGCCGGGAAGACGATGTGACCACTCACCCGCCATTCGCATGAACGCGCCGTGAGATGACGCGCCCCCGCCGCGGGGACGCCATCTCACCTGTCATCGTCCGGGCTTGCCGTTCGCGGGATGGAAGCATTGCACTCGGACCCGCCATCCGCCCGGCTCCGCCATTCCCGCGCGAACCTCGCCATCCTGCCTGTCCCCCGCGCCCGGCCCGGTCTATCACCGCCCTGAAGCCGCCACCCGCGCACCGGCGGCGGTGCAGGCCATACGTGCCTTCCCGCCCTGTCGCAGGCGCGCGATATGGGTTATCACCGGCCCGGACCCGGCCGGCCGGGCAGGAAGGAAAGGGATCGCCATGCAGGGCAAACGCATCACCCTGATCGTCTCGGGCGGCATCGCGGCCTACAAGAGCGCCGAACTGGTGCGGCTGATGCGCGCCGAGGGCTGGGCGGTCACCCCGGTGCTGACCGAGGCCGGCGCCCGCTTCGTCAGCCCGCTGACGCTTTCGACCCTGGCCGGCGAGCCGGTGCATGACACGCTCTGGGATCTGACCCGCGAGGCCGAGATCGGCCATATCCAGATGTCGCGCGCCGCCGACCTGCTGGTGGTGGCGCCGGCCACCGCGAACCTCATGGCGCGCATGGCCTCCGGGCTGGCCGACGATCTGGCCACCACGCTGCTGCTGGCCACAGACAAGCCGGTGCTGCTGGCCCCGGCGATGAATGTGCGCATGTGGGAGCATCCCGCCACCCGCCGCAACCGCGCCATCCTGGAGGGCGACGGCGTGCTGTTCGTCGGCCCCGACAGCGGCGCCATGGCCTGCGGCGAGTTCGGCGAGGGACGGATGAGCGAGCCCGCCGCCATCGTCGCCGCTATCCGCGACATCCTCGGCCGACTGGCCCTGCCCCGCCCCGGCCGGGCCGGCGCCCTGACCCCGGCGCCGCTTCGGCTGGAGGAGGCCGAGGCCGCGCCGGGGGCGCTGGCCGGGCGGCATGTGCTGGTGACCTCCGGCCCGACGCATGAGCCGATCGACCCGGTGCGCTATATCGCCAACCGCTCCTCGGGCGCGCAGGGCACGGCCATCGCCGCGGCGCTGCGCGATCTCGGCGCGCGGGTCAGCTTCGTCACCGGCCCGGCCGAGGTGCCGCCGCCGGAGGGCGTCGAGGTGATCCGGGTCGAGACCGCGCGCCAGATGCGCGAGGCGGTCGAGGCCGCCCTGCCCGCCGATGCCGCGGTCATGGCCGCCGCGGTGGCCGACTGGCATGTCAGCAACGGCAGCGGCCAGAAGATCAAGAAGGACGCCTCGGGCCAGCCGCCGCGGCTGGAAATGGCGGAGAACCCCGACATCCTCGCCTGGCTCAGCCGCGAGGCGGCGCAGCGGCCGCGGCTGGTGGTGGGCTTTGCCGCCGAGACCCATGACGTGATCGCCCATGCCACCGCCAAGCGCCAACGCAAGGGTTGCGACTGGATCGTGGCCAACGATGTCAGCCCGGCCAGCGGCGTCATGGGCGGCACCGAGAACGCCGTGACCATCATCACCGCCGAGGGCAGCGAGACCTGGCCGCGCATGGGCAAGGCCCAGGTCGCCACCCGGCTGGCGGCGCGCATCGCCAGGGCCCTGGCATGAGCCGGACCTATCTGGACTGGAACGCCACCGCGCCGCTGCGCCCGGAGGCCCGCGCCGCCATGGCCGAGGCGATGGAACTGGTCGGCAACCCGTCCTCCGTCCATGCCGAGGGCCGCGCCGCCAAGATGGCGCTGGAGCGCGCCCGCGAGGCGGTGGCGCGGGCGCTGGGCGCCGAGAGCCAGGGCGACGTGGTATTCACCTCCGGTTCGACCGAGGCGGCGGCGGCGCTGCTGGCCGGGCGCGGTCTCGCCTCGGCCCGGATCGAGCATGACGCGGTGCTGGCCTGGACCGATGGCAGCCTGGCCGTCGATGCCGGCGGCATCGTTACCGTGCCCGACCCCGCCACGGCCACGCTGCAACTGGCCAACAGCGAGACCGGGGTGATCCAGCCCCTGCCCGAGGGGTTGGCGGTCAGCGACCTGACCCAGGGCTTCGGCCGCATCCCCTTTGCCTTCGACTGGGCCGGGATCGCCGCCGGCTTCGTGTCGGCCCACAAGCTGGGCGGGCCGAAGGGCATCGGCGCCATGGTGCTGCGCAAGGGCGCCGAGCTGCCGGCCCTGATCCGTGGCGGAGGACAGGAGCAGGGCCGCCGCTCCGGTACCGAGAACCTGATCGGCGCCATGGGCTTTGCCGCCGCCGCCGAGGCCGCCCAGCGCGACTTGGCGGCCGGAAGTCAAGAAAAATTGTCGGAATTGCGCGATTCCCTGCGGGCGGCTCTGGAAGACGGCGCAGAAATGGCTACATTCCCGGGGCGCGACTCCCCGCGACTGCCGAACACGCTGTGCATCCTGACGCCGGGATGGCGCGGCGAGACGCAGGTGATGCAGATGGACCTGGCCGGCTTTGCCATTTCGGCCGGTTCGGCCTGCAGCTCCGGCAAGGTCAAGGCCAGCGGGGTCTTGCGCGCCATGGGCGTAGGCGAGGCGGATGCCTCCTGCGCCATTCGCGTGTCGTTCGGATACTCCACGACCGCCGAGGAATTGAACCGCTTTGCATCGGCATGGCTGACGGCCTATGACCGCTGGCGCAAGCGCAGGAACGACCGGGACGCCCCGGCAGGAGGATGACCATGGCCGAGACCGCCGAAAAACTCGACACGCTCGAAATCCGCGAGGGGGTGGACCGCGAGACGGTCGAGACCGTCCAGAACATGGGCAGCTACAAATACGGCTGGGAAACCGAGATCGAGATGGAGATGGCCCCCAAGGGCCTGAACGAGGACATCGTCCGCCTGATCTCCGAGCGCAACGGCGAGCCGGAATGGATGCTGGACTGGCGCCTGCAGGCCTTCCGCCGCTGGCAGGCGATGAAGCAGCCCAGCTGGGGCCTGCTGAAGATCGGCCCGATCGACTATCAGGACCAGTATTACTATGCCCGCCCGAAAAGCATGGCCGAAAAGCCCAAGTCGCTGGACGAGGTCGACCCCAAGCTGTTGGCCACCTACGAGAAGCTGGGCATCCCGCTGAAGGAGCAGGAGGTGCTGCTGGGCATCGAGGGTGCCGAGGCCACCGCCGCCGACGCCCGCAAGGTCGCGGTCGATGCGGTGTTCGATTCCGTCTCGGTCGGCACCACCTTCAAGGAGGAACTGGCCCGGGCCGGGGTGATCTTCTGCCCGATCAGCGAGGCCATCCGCGAACATCCCGAGCTGGTGAAGAAATATCTGGGCTCGGTGGTGCCGCAGGGCGACAACTTCTTCTCGGCGCTCAACAGCGCCGTGTTCTCGGATGGCAGCTTCGTCTATGTGCCGCCGGGGGTGCGCTGCCCGATGGAACTGTCGACCTATTTCCGCATCAATGCCGAGAATACCGGCCAGTTCGAGCGCACGCTGATCATCGCCGACAAGGGCAGCTATGTCAGCTATCTGGAAGGCTGCACCGCGCCCAAGCGCGACACCGCCCAGCTGCATGCCGCGGTGGTCGAGATCGTCATCCTCGAGGATGCCGAGGTCAAGTATTCCACCGTGCAGAACTGGTTCCCCGGCGACGAGGACGGCAAGGGCGGCATCTACAACTTCGTCACCAAGCGCGCCGATTGCCGCGAGGACCGCGCCAAGGTGATGTGGACCCAGGTCGAGACCGGGGCGGCGATCACCTGGAAATACCCGTCCTGCATCCTGCGCGGCGATGACAGCTCGGGCGAGTTCTATTCGGTCGCCATCACCAACAACTGGCAGCAGGCCGATACCGGCACCAAGATGCAGCATCTGGGCAAGAACACCCGCTCGCGCATCGTGTCCAAGGGCATCTCGGCCGGCAAGGCGCAGAACACCTATCGCGGCCTGGTCTCGATCCATCCCAAGGCCAAGGGCGCCCGCAACTATACGCAATGCGACAGCCTGCTGATCGGCGACCAGTGCGGGGCGCATACCGTGCCCTATATCGAGGTGCGCAACAATTCCTCGCGCGTGGAACACGAGGCCACCACCTCCAAGGTGGATGACGACCAGCTGTTCTACTGCCGCCAGCGCGGCGTCGGCGAGGAGGAGGCGGTGGCGCTGGTCGTCAACGGCTTCTGCCGCGAGGTGCTGCAGGCGCTGCCGATGGAATTCGCCATGGAGGCGCAGTCGCTGGTGGCGATCAGCCTGGAAGGGTCGGTGGGATGATCGTCTCGACCACCCCCATGATCGAGGGCCACCGCATCACCGCCTATCACGGCGTGGTCGCGGGCGAGGCGATCCTCGGCGCCAACATCATGCGCGACCTGTTCGCCAGCGTCCGCGACATCGTCGGCGGCCGCTCGGCCGCCTACGAGCGCTCGCTGGCCGAGGCGCGCGAGACCGCGCTGAAGGAACTGTCCGAGCGCGCCGCCCGTCTGGGCGCGAATGCGGTGGTCGGCACCGATCTGGATTACGAAGTCATCAACAACATGCTCATGGTGTCGGCCTCCGGCACCGCTGTCACGCTGGAACGGAAAGACTGATGCTGAAGATCGAAAACCTGCACGTCAAACTGGAAGACGAGGACAAGCAGATCCTGAAAGGGGTCACGCTGGAGGTGCCGGCCGGTCAGGTCCATGCCATCATGGGGCCGAACGGCTCGGGCAAGTCCACGCTCTCCTATGTGCTGTCGGGCCGCGACGGCTACGAGGTCACCGAGGGCACGGCATCCCTCGACGGCGAGGACCTGCTGGAGATGGAGCCCGAGGACCGCGCCGCGGCCGGTCTGTTCCTGGCCTTCCAGTATCCGGTGGAAATCCCCGGCGTCGGCAACATGACCTTCCTGCGCACCGCGCTGAACGCCCAGCGCAAGGCCCGCGGCGAGGACGAGATCAGCGCCGGCGACTTCCTGAAACTGGTGCGCGAGCGGGCGAAATCCCTCCAGATCGACGCCGAGATGCTCAAGCGCCCGGTCAATGTCGGCTTTTCCGGCGGCGAGAAGAAGCGCAACGAGATCCTGCAGATGGCGGTGCTGGAGCCGCGCATGTGCATCATGGACGAGACCGATTCCGGCCTCGACGTGGATGCGATGCGGCTGGTCGCCGATGGCGTGAACGCGCTGCGCAACGAGGGCCGGGCCTTCCTGGTCATCACCCATTACCAGCGGCTTCTGGACCATATCAGACCGGATGTCGTGCATATCATGGCCGACGGCCGCATCGTGAAGACCGGCGGCCCGGAGCTGGCGCTGGAGGTCGAGCGCGAGGGCTATGCCGACCTGCTGGCGGAGGCCCGGTAATGTCCGACGATCTGAGCTTTGCCGGCGGCAGCGGCGCGCTGGCCCCGGCCCGGGCCGAGGCCGAGGCGCGGCTGGCGGCCATGGGCCTGCCGGGGCGGCGCGACGAATACTGGCGTTTCACCCGGCCGGAGGCGCTGACCGGCGCCGTCGCCCCCTTCCCCGCCCATGCCGAGGACAGCCCGTTCTTCGACGACCTCGACGCGCTGAACCTCGTCTTCGTCGACGGCCGGCTGGATGCCGCCGCCTCCGATCCGCTGGACGGGCTGGATGGCGTGGCCATCACGCCGCTGGCGGCGACGCCCTGGGCGGCCGGGTTCTACGGCACGCTGGAGCAGATGGGCCAGGCCCCGGTGGCGCGGCCGCTGGCGGCGCTGAACACCGCCCGCGCGCAGGACGGCATCGCCCTGCATGTCACCGGCCGGCCGGCGCGCCCGATCCACATCATCCACCGCCGCCGCGCCGATGATGCCGACCCGATCTGGCATCACCTGATCCGCATGGAGGCCGGCGCCGAGCTGACGGTGATCGAGACCGGCCTGGCCGGCGCCCGCCAGAACGGGCTGATCGAGGCCGACGTCGCCGCCGGCGCGCGGCTGCACCTAATCTCGGCCCGCCCGGCAGGCGAGCCCGCGGTTGCGGTCAGCCAGCTTTTCGCCCGCGTGGCCGAGGCGGCGGCGCTGAAAAGCTTCGCCCTCTCGGTCGATGGCCGTCTCGCGCGGCACGAGGCGCAGGTGGAACTGGCCGGCGACGATGCGCTGGTTCACCTCGCCGGCGCGGTGCTGGGCGACGGCGCCACCGGCCCCTTCCACCATGACGATACCGTCTTCATCACCCATGGCGCCCTGCGCGGCGAAAGCCGGCAGGTGTTCAAGAAGGTGCTGAAGAACGGGGCCACCGGCGTCTTCCAGGGCAAGATCCTGGTGCGTCCCGGCGCGCAGAAGACCGACGGCTACCAGATCAGCCAGTCGCTGCTGCTGGACGGCGACAGCCAGTTTCTGGCCAAGCCGGAGCTGGAGATCTATGCCGACGACGTGAAATGCAGCCATGGCAGCACCACCGGCGCCATCGACGAGACCGCGCTGTTCTATCTGCGCTCGCGCGGGGTGCCGGCGGATCGGGCGGTGGTGCTGCTGGTGCTGTCCTTCCTGGCCGATGCGCTGGCCGAGGTCGAGGACGAGGGCCTGCGCGAGGCGCTGGCCGTGCGGCTGGAAGACTGGCTGACCCGCGAGGCGCGATGATGGCGCGGGGGCAGGCACAGGCGGGCGGGCCGGACCCGGCATTGCCGCCCGGCATCCTGCCCCGGCTGCTGCTGACCTGGCGCGCGCCCTCACGGGTGATGCGGGCACAGCGCGCGCTGAGCGATCCGGCGCTGCTGGTGGTGCTGCTGGTGGCGATGGCGCTGATCCTGGTTGCGCAGCTGCCGGTCCACAATGCCGCCGCCATCCACGACCCCTCGGTGCCCGTCGAGGCCCGCGTGGGCGGGGCGCTGTTCGCGGTCATGGGCATCGCGCCGCTGCTGGCCTACGGGATGGCGGCGCTGCTGGCGGCGCTGTCGCGCGGGCGGCTCTCCGGCCATGCCTCGCGGGTGGCGCTGTTCTGGTCGCTGATGGCGATCACCCCGGCCATGCTGCTCTGCGGGCTGATCGAGGGTTATCTGGGCGATTCCGCCGGGCTGCGGGCTCTGCAACTGGCCACCTTCGCCGCCTTCCTGTGGTTCTGGTTCAAGGGCCTGCGCGCCTTCTGGGGGCGGGGATGAGCCTGCGGGACCTGCTGCGGCTGGCGGCAATGACGGTCACCGCGCCGCAGGACGCCTGGGCGCGGCTGGAGGCGCGGGCGATCCCGCGGCAGGAGCGCTGGCTGGCGCTGGTCGTGCTGGTGGTGCTGTCCACCATGGTCGCCTGGGCGATGAGCGTGATGCTCAGCGCCGGCGCCCCGCCCGGTCCGCCGCCGGGCACCGACCCGACCTGGGACCTGATGGGGCTGATGCGCGCCCAGCTGGAGCAGCGCCCCCTCACTTTCGCGGCCATCCAGATGGGCTGGATGGTGGCGCTGATCGGCATCGTCACCTATGTCGGGCGCCTGTTCGGCGGCCGCGCCCGCTATGACGACGTGCTGCTGGCCGCGGTCTGGATGAAGGCGATCCTGCTGGCCGTGCAGCTGCTGCAACTGGTCCTGATCCCGGTCTCGATGGCGCTGGCGGCGCTGCTGGCGCTGGCCGAGACCATCCTTTACCTTTTGCTGGCGGTGCGGCTGACGCAGGTGGTGCATGGCTTTCGCAGCCCGGCCCGCGTCGGGCTGGTCATGGTGATTGCGTTCTTCGTCATCATCTTTGCACTGGCCCTGCGCCTCGTGCTGTTCGGCCCCACCCCGCCGGAGTTGTGACCATGACCTATGACGTGAACGCCATCCGTGCCGAATTCCCCATCCTGTCGCGCAAGGTCCACGGCAAGCCGCTGGTCTATCTGGACAATGGTGCCAGCGCGCAAAAGCCCCGGGCGGTGATCGACGCCATCACCCGCGCCTATGAGGGCGAATATGCCAATGTCCACCGGGGCCTGCATTTCCTGTCGAACCTGGCCACCGACAATTACGAATCGGTGCGCGCCACCATCGCCCGCTTCCTGAACGCCCCGGACCCGGAGGAGATCGTCTTCACCTCCGGCGCCACCGAGGCGATCAACCTGGTCTCCTATGCCTGGGCGGCGCCGCGCCTGAAAGCCGGCGACGAGATCCTGCTGTCGGTGCTGGAGCATCACGCCAATATCGTGCCCTGGCATTTCCTGCGCGAGCGGCAGGGCGTGGTCCTGCGCTGGGTCGAGCCGGAGCCGGATGGCAGCCTGCCCCCGGAAAAGGTGCTGGCGGCGATCACCCCGCGCACGAAGCTGATCGCGCTGACCCATATGTCCAACGTCACCGGTACCGTGGTCGATATCGGCGCGGTGGCGCGGGGCACCGACGTGCCGGTGCTGGCCGACGGCTCGCAGGCCGCCGTCCACATGCCGGTGGATGTCGCGGCGCTGGGCGTCGATTTCTACGTCATCACCGGCCACAAGCTCTATGGTCCCTCCGGCTCCGGCGCCGCCTGGATCCGCCGCGAGCGGCAGGCGGAGATGCGGCCCTTCATGGGCGGCGGCGACATGATCCGCGAGGTCTCGCGCGAGGCGGTCAGCTATGCCGACCCGCCCCTGCGCTTCGAGGCCGGCACCCCCGGCATCGTCAACCAGATCGGGTTGGGCGCGGCGCTGGAATGGCTGATGGCGCTGGGCATGGAGAACGTGGCCCGCCACGAGCGCGACCTGCGCGACTATGCGCGCGAGCGGCTGCGGGCGCTGAACTGGCTGACCATGCAGGGCGATGCGCCCGACAAGGGCGCCATTTTCTCGATGACCATGCAGGGCGCACATGCCCATGACCTGGCGACGATCCTGGACACCCGCGGCATCGCCGTGCGCGCCGGCAGCCATTGCGCCATGCCGCTGCTGCAATTCTACGGGGTGACGGCGACGGCGCGGGCCAGCTTCGCGCTCTACAACACCCGCGCCGAGATCGACGCGCTGGTCGAGGGCCTGCATTTCTGTCGCGAGATGTTTGCCTGAAAGCCATTGCGGCGCGGTGGCCCGCAGGCTATAGACGCGCGACGACGCACCCGTAGCTCAGCTGGATAGAGCGCTGCCCTCCGAAGGCAGAGGCCAGAGGTTCGAATCCTCTCGGGTGCGCCATTTCCAAATTCATATTGATTTTCAATGCCATCGCGGGCAGTCGACGATGCTGCGGCCGCCTGTTCACCGCGCACCGCGACCGGAAACGATGGCGGCAAGTTGCTGGACAATTCCTGGAATCTCACGCCGTCACGGCCGCACGCTTTCTCCGGGGACGGCGGCCTTCCGGCCCTCCGGTCACGGAACGGGACCACCCACCCCTTCGGCCGGCCAGCGCGATGAGGCGCCGCCCCTCAGCGTTGCGGGGTGAGGCGGATCAGGGCGCCGTTCTCGGCATCGGTGAGGATCATGATGGCGCCGTCCTGCGCGACATCGACATCCCGGACCCGACCCTGCCCCTGCAGATAGCGGGCCTCGCCGGTAACGCGGTCATCGGCCAGCGTCAGCCGCACCAGGGCCTCGCCGGCCAGGGCGCCGATCAGCAGGTCGCCCTGCCAGTCGGGAAACAGCGCCCCCTGATAGAAGACCATGCCGCTGGGGGCGATGACCGGGTCCCAGTAATAGACCGGCTGTTCCATGCCGTCCCTGGCGGTCAACCCCTCGCCGATCGGGGCGCCGCTATAGTCGATGCCGTAGGTGATGACCGGCCAGCCATAGTTGCGCCCGGGCTGCGGCTGGTTCAGCTCGTCGCCGCCGCGCGGCCCGTGCTCGACCGTCCACAGCCGGCCATCCGGCGCCAGCGTCGCAGCCTGCAGGTTGCGGTGGCCATAGGACCAGATCTCCGGCTGGCCGCCGGGGATGGCGGGATTGCCCGCGGCCGGCCCGCCCTCCGGGTCGATGCGCAGCACCTTGCCCAGATGGGTGCCGACATCCTGCGCCAGTTGGCGCGGCCGCGGCAGCGAGCGTTCGCCGGTGGTGACGAACAGCATGCCCTCGCGGTCGAAGACCAGCCGCGAGCCGAAATGCAGGGTCGAGGCCCAGGCCGGCTCCTGGCGAAAGATCACCCGCACGTCACCGACCGCGCCGCCCGCCGCATCCAGGGTGCCGGTCGCCACCGCGGTCGCGTTGCGGCCGTCGCCGCGCGGCTCGGCATAGCTCCACCACAGGCGCCGGCTCTGCTCGAAATCCTCGCGGATGGCGATGTCGAGCAGGCCGCCCTGGCCGCGGGGATCGACCTCGGGCAGGCCGCGCAGCGGTTCGGAGACGGTGCCGTCCGCGCCGACCAGCCGCAGCCGCCCCGGCCTTTCGGTCACCAGCCAGCGGCCATCGGGCAGCTGCACCATGCCCCAGGGATGCTCCAGCCCCTGCGCGACCACCTCGACGGCCAGCCGGGTGTCGTCGGCGATGACCGGAGCGCGGGTCTGGCCGGAAAAGGCGGGCCGCTGTCCGGGGGCGTTGGGCGGGTCGGCGTTGAAATCCTGGGCCATGGCCGCATCTCCGAGCATCGCCGCCAGCGCCACGCAGGCGCCCCAGCCGAGGGTGGTCCGGTGTCGGGCTGGGTCGGGCATGATGCTTCTCCTCGCCACCCCAGCATGCCCGCGTGGCCAGATCTTGTCGACCCGCCGGCGTTGACAAGCTGGTGTTCAGCGGCGGCCGGCCGATGGAGGACACGGGGCGCGGCGCCCGACCCAGCCAGCGCTGGAACCGGCAGACCCGGCGCCAATGGGCTGGGATCGGCAGCGATCGTCAGAGGGGGCAGAAAGGCGTGCCACAGCTTCGACCCGGCCTGCGCCGGAAAGGCGGAAAGGCCGGCAGACCGCCACGGAAGGGCCGGGATCGGCACCCATCGTCAGAAGGGTGGGAGGGCCGCAGTTCTGACCCGGCCTGCGCCGGAAGCGCAGTTGCGCCGGCAGGCCCGGCACCGATGGGCCGGGATCGGCAGCGATCGTCAGAGGGGGCAAAACGGCATGCCGCAGTCTCGGTCTGTCCCGGAACCAGCCAATCGACCCGGCACCGACCGGTGGACGGAGAGGCGCACGCGGGGCGTGCTGTGCCCTCAGTCCAGCCTACCCCGGGCCGTACCCCGCCAGCCGCCCCGGCAGCGGCCAGCGGGCGGGGAGCGCGCGCAAGGCGTGCCGCGCCGTCAGTCCCGCCTG